>CAYXVS010000037.1:0-17731 GCA_964468735.1 uncultured Anaerolineales bacterium
CGAGGGTAATTTTCACGCACCCGCCGCGCGGGTGATGCGCAGGCCGTTGGGCGGCTCAAAGGAACGGTAGAAGTGGCGCTGGATGACTTAACCGTAGTAGAGAGAGAAATCGTTCGCGAGCGCCTTCAAGCCTCGGTGGCAGGACCGTTCTTCCCGGATCGAGAGTTCGATACATTATTCGGTGTCGAGCGAGGGCGGGTCAAGGAAGTTCTCAAAGCCTGCCCCAACGTGGGTGAAGAAGATGAGGTCGTTTCACTTGTGCTCAACAATGCGCTGAATCATCTTCTTGGTTATCCCCATAAGTGTGAGTATATCTGGAGTGACTACATATCCGTACCATCGGGAGAGGTGGCGCGGATATTTCAGAAATGGCGTGGGAGTAAATAATCGGGAGTTGAGGCAAGCATTGGACGGAGCGAGTGCAAGCGTTTCAACCGCTCAACCGAGCGTCAACCCGATGCGGCTACGTGCGACCAGAAGGAGTTGTGGAGGTATCGTGAGAATCTCCGCCGCGCGCCTGAGATTTCCCATTGCGGCCTGCTTGGGTCAGTGGTGTTGATCGATGCAAGAGCAAAGTCGAGGTAAAAATGATGAAGAATAAGGCCTTCTGGCGAGCAATGGATTGTCTCTCCCACCCCCTGTCGATGGGGGCAATCCTGCTGCTTTTACTGAACGATCACCTGCTACGGCAGACCCGACCTTCATGGTGGACGGGTAAGATTGGTGATTTTGCCTGGTTGCTATTTGCGCCGTTTGTTCTGGCCGCGCTCCTGGCTTGGCTGATTCCGCCCCTGCTGGCCAACCAGGAAAAAGCGGTAGGCTGGTTGGCCTTTAGCCTCACTGGATTGGAATTTGCTTTGGTCAACTTGTTTTCACCCTTTCACGCGCTGACAGTTCGTGGGCTGGAGGCGTTACTGGGTTGGGAAGTCAAGTTATGGCGGGATCCTACAGATTTGCTGGCACTGCCGATGCTGCTGATCGGTTGTTTCCTTTGGAAGCGTAAAAGAGTCCTGTTGCCTTCTCGGCGAGGGTGGGTTGCGATCTCGTTGGCTGTCCTGGCAACTGTGGCGAACACACCAGCCCCTCCCGATTATGGCATCACTTGCCTTGCCAAACGAAATTCTACCATCATTGCTCTTCAGACATCCCGGGACCCTGCTTTCGCGAGCGAGGATGGAGGTCTTACCTGGCGGAGAGTCACACCCTCAGAAATCTCAGCTCTCACCAAAGTGAAATGTGAGTGGTTCACAGAATCTTGGCAGATTTCGAATCCACGTGATGAACAGATAGTGTATCGCTTTTTGCCGGCTGAAGGGATTGAGCGCTCAGAAGACGGCGGGCAAAGCTGGCACCGTGAAGTCAACTTATCCTGGGGAAAGACAAGAGAGTTCTATTATAAACGATTCCGGGATTCAGAATGGGGGCGGACAGAGATGGACCCCGGACCTTTAGATGCCGTGATCCATCCTTCTACCAGAAACGTGGTGGTTGCGATGGGACACGAAGGGGTGCTGGTCCGGACACCCAATGGCGAGTGGCACTGGGTCGCTGTGGGACCTTATGAACGGGTGGATCTAAAAAGTGCTGGCACCATCCGCTCCCTGATTTCTGGCGAGCTCTGGTTAGCCTTGGTACTCTTCTTTATGGCTCTGGGGACCCTGGCTTGTCACGGCGGCCAGAATCGCCTGATAGAATATCTGGTGGTAGCAGGCTGGTGTCTATGGGGATTCATCGTTATAGCTGGTCCTGCTGCTCACTATGCTACTGCCGGTCACATGGTAAACTTCTCTGGAATGATCACCCCTCTTATTCTGGTCTCTGGGTTGCTTGCGGCTCCCTTGGGGCTGAGAGTGCTTGAACTCTACCACCTATCTCCTCTTGCTTTGATGGTGGCAGTAGTAACGGCAGCAAGTGGGGGAGTTCTCTTTGCTCTGCCCTACGTTCTTTGGAGTCAGGGAGGTATTTCTCGGTATAGCACGGCGACTCTCTTTGCCCTGCTGCTGGCAGCGGCAACCGTGTCCGCAGGAGCGTGGTACCTGCAAAGACTGCTCGGTGCCATTTCGCCCGCTGTAGAAGCGGAGGAAGAGGAACGACCGGAAGCACTGAGAGCACCCGTCAAGTGGACTTTCGGGCTTCAATGGATGTTAGCCACCCCTGTCGGTTACGTCGTCGGTGTACTCTTGGGAGGGAGGATCAGCGCAGGCGTGAGTATTATACCTTATCACATGTTGAGATGGGTTGGGAGCGAAGTCGTGAAGGGGGCTGTGATTGGAGCCTCAATTGGACTTATGCAGTGGGTTGTGCTCCGGCGGCGCGGCAGGTGGGGCAGATGGGCATTGGCAAGCACTTTGGGTATGGCTGTGGCCTGGGCTCTGGCAGGAAACGTACGACTCTTGCTCTCCTCCACGTTTGGAATCAAGGAGTATGGCATTAGTTATGCCATATCCAAGGCTGTGGTCGGGACTTTGTTGGGATGCGCGCAATGGCTTGTGTTGCGGCATCAGGCTCGGCGAGCAGGATGGTGGATATTGGCAAGTGCCGTAGGCTGGTCTCTGGGACTGGCCATAGAGCTGCTCTTGGCTCGGACCATCATCGGGAACGTACTTATGGGAGCATGGATAGTGGTTGGCGCACTGCTCGGAATGGATGGCGCGCAGACAAGCGTGGCTGCTATAGCAGTCATTGCCGGAGCCGTGGTCGGTGCAGTTACAGGGAGCGTTTTGGTTTGGCTGTTGCAACGCTCTGGTTGAGCAAGATCGACACAGTAGGAGAAGCTCGTGACGAGGGTTGTTGTCTGCTAGAGTTTTGGTAGCAGTTATCGTTGCACGAAGTTGGTTATCGGCGTTGTCTTTGTAAGCTTGCATCACGGCGCCTAACCAGGGCGTGAACCCGACGCGGCTAGCGCCGCAGACAGGGGTGGTGGTCCGCGCATTGAGGCGGGGTCTGTGGCGTGAGCGATGCGCCGTCGGCGCCGCGCGGGTTACGCCCGGCCCGTTAGCGCGCCAACCGCAAGGCGTAGAGTCTCACACTGAAATCAGAGCCGATTGACCATAGGTTCTGATGCGGAGAGAGCGATTTTTCCTGCTGTTCTGTTTTGAATTCCCTCGATAGGAGGCATTTATGATAACGCTCAGATGTACACGCAAGCTGCTGAAACTGGTGGGCGGCGTGACCGTCGAAGAACCACCCGCCCCCACCAGCGCTTTGGGAAATTGGTACGCCAATGTGATCCCCACGGTGGCCGGTGAACTCATCGTTTTTGCCAATGAGCAAACGCTCCTCAGCGTAGCACTTCCCATTGAAATTTTGGATGAAATATGGGGCGCTTTGGCCCCGCACTTCGTAACACGGGTGTATAACTTGCTGAGGTTGATCGGGATACCGGAGCGCGTGGCCGAACGCGAGATCGCCGAGATGCAGGAGGTTGAGTTTGCCAAGACCGCGAGTCGAAGCATCTTGGGGTCGCTGAACCAAATCAGTCTGCACTATCAGTTGGTTGCGGAGCGCGATATGGGCCGCCCCTTGGACCTGTCGGAGGAAGAATTTATCTTGAGTCGGGAATTGCACACGCCGCTGGATTACAAATATCCGTCGGATATAGCCAAGGAGTTGCTGGCCGAGCGGTACGGCGATTGGCATTGAGAGAAGCGCTTTAAAAACCAAGTATCTGTTTGGTTTTATGAGTAGAACAAGGTGCAACGCACTTGAACTGAAGAAAAGCGCTACCTCATGCAGTATATGCCTGGCGATAAGCCCAAAAGTGCGTTGCACCTCACAAGACTAAACGGTTACAAAACCAAAGCCCCTCACGCGCCTCGATCTCCCGGCGCTGAGGGGCTTTGTGCGTTTTGAAGTCAGTACGACGCCGCTAGGCTTTCTCTGCTTTGACCTGGGCCAACAGGCCGGCGACGATCTGTTCCGGCGGCGCGGGGAGTTGGCCGCCAAAGAGATGCAGGATGGGGCCGATGGGCATATCCTTGAGGAAGGCCATCATCTCCATGCCGATGCCCTCAGAGTCCGACCCCACCTCCGCCGCCATCTGGGCCTGCATCTGCTCTAAGAGGGGCTGAAGCACCTTCGCACCGCGCGGATCGGCCAGCCACTCACCGATGGTGCTCTCTGTGTTCAGGATGCAGGGCAGGCGCTGCGTCGAGATCATCTCCGCCGTGGCCGTCAGGCGGATGTCGGCGGAGGAGCGCCCAATCAGAATGTCGAACGCGCCGCTTTCGGTGATCCACTGCGCGTAGGCCGGATCGTAGTAGGCAAAGGCGCGCGCATCCAAATGGAATGAGACGGTCCGGGTCTCGCCCGGCGCCAGTTCGATCTTGGCGAAGGCTTTGAGTTCCTTGGGCGGACGCTGCAACTTCGAGGCGTGGTCGTGAACGTAGAGTTGGACGATCTCCTTGCCGGCCACGTCCCCGGTGTTGGTCACATCCACAGCAACGTCGAGGCCGTCCACATCCTCGAAGGTCTCTGCCGAGAGATGCAGGTTGTCATAGGCGAAGGTCGTGTAGCTCAGCCCGTGCCCGAATGGAAAGCGAACCTCGATCTCGCGCGCCTCGTAATAGCGATAGCCGATAAAGAGGCCCTCGCCATAGCGCACGGCGTGATTCTCGCCGGGGAAATTGAGATACGCGGGGGTATCTTCCAATCGCAGCGGGAAGGTCTCGGCCAGTTTGCCCGAGGGATTGACCTCGCCAAAGAGCACATCGGCGATGGCGCCGCCCCCGGCCTGCCCCATCATCCACGCCTCCAGCACGGCGGGAACCTGGTCGATCCACGGCGCCATGGTCACGGCGGAGCCGCTGTTGAGGATGACGACGGTCTGGGGTTGGACGGCGGCCACGGCCTCGATCAGCGCGACCTGTTGCGCGGTGAGGTCGAGATCGGGGCGGTCGTACCCCTCGGATTCCTTGAAGCCGGGCAGCGCGACGTAGAGCAACGCGACCTCGGCATCCTGCGCGCAAGCCACAGCCTCGTCGATCAGCGATTGGTCAAACCCCTCCGCCATTTGATACCCCTCGGCATAGTGGATCTCCGCATCCCCCGCCAGCGCCGCGAGTTCAGCGAGCGGCTTATCCACCTGCGTGGGGTTGATGTGCGAGCTGCCGCCGCCCTGGATGTAGGGTTCCTGCGCCGAATGGCCGATGACGGCCAGCGTGGCAACATCCTTCAGGGGAAGCAGATCGTCGTCGTCCTTGAGCAGGACGATGGCTTCGCCGGCGACCGCGCGCGCCAGGGCGTGATGAGCGGCTGTGTCGAACTCGCCCCCACCCTTGGGCGTCGCAGCCGCCTTGAGGATGACGCGCAGCAAGCGCCGCACGGCCTCGTCGAGCGCGTCCTCGGCCAACTCGCCCTTCTTCACGGCCTCGATGACGCGCTGCACCCGCTCCGGCTGCGGGCCGGGCATCTCCAAATCGAGGCCGGCGGCCAGCGCCGCCACGCGGTCGCGCACCGCGCCCCAATCGGAGACGACGAAGCCATCCAGGCCCCATTCCTCTTTGAGGATCTCGGTGAGCAGGCGACGATGTTCCGAGGCGTAGGCGCCGTTGACGCGATTGTAGGCGCACATCACCGTCCAGGGCTGCGCCTGCTTGACCACCCGCTCGAAGCCGGCCAGGTAGATTTCGCGCAGCGCGCGCTCGTCGACCTGCGCATCGATGATAAAGCGCTGATATTCCTGGTTGTTGGCCGCGTAGTGCTTGAGCGACGCGCCGACGCCCTGGCTCTGGATGCCTTCGACGAGCGCGGCCGCCATCTCGCCGCCCAGCAGCGGATCTTCAGCGTAGTACTCGAAGTTGCGACCGCAGCGCGGGGAGCGTTTTATGTTGTTGCCGGGGCCTAGGAGCACATCCACGCCTAAGGCGACGCTCTCCTCGCCCAGCGCCGCGCCGACTTTGCGCACCAGATCGACGTTCCAGGTGCTGGCCTGCGCCGAGGCGGTGGGGAAACAGGTCGCCGACAGGCTCTCACTGACGATGGTGTTCAGGTCGGCGACGCGGCGCACGCCGTGCGGCCCATCGGAGACAGTGATGGCGGGCACATTCAGCCGCTCGATGGCGACCGTCTGCCATGGGGAGGCGCCGGTGCACAGGGCTGCTTTTTCCTCCAGCGTCATCTGCTCCAAAATATCTTGTATCTTCGCTTTCATAGATTAGGCTCCTCTGAAAACAGCAGATATGCAAATCAACAAATATACAAATATGTATGCTTAATCTTCTCCGTTGGCGGGGAGGGTTGGGGAGGGGTTAAAATAGGCGTAGGGTGGATTAGCAATCCGCCTCCTGCCAAGGTCATACCGTGGAGAGGTCCCACTCCTCGTAGATCTTGGGCACGTCGTTGATCAGGCGTTGGGTGTACGGCGCTTGCGGATGCAGGATGACCTCATCGGCGGTGCCGCTTTCGACGAACTTCCCGCGCTCCATGATGTAAACGCTATCGGACACGTAATAGGCCAGGCCGATATCGTGGGTGATGAAGATAACCGTCATCCCGATGCGATCCCGCAGTTGCATGAGCATATCCAGGATCGTCGCGCGCGAACAGGCGTCGATCATCGAGGTTGGCTCATCGGCCACCAGGATTTGGGGGTCGAGGAGGAAAATGCGGGCGATCATCAACCGCTGCATCTGCCCACCGGAAAGCTCGAAGGGATACTTATTCGTCAATTCGTCGAACTTTAGGTTGACAAAGCCGCACGCCTCCGTCATCATCTCCACCTTATCCTCATAAGGAAGATGTCCGCCCCCACGCATGCGAATACAATCTAATAGCACGCTATCGATCTTATGAAAGATGTTGTAGGAAGAGAAGGGATCTTGAAAAATAGCCTGAATATTCTTCCAGTATTCCTTTCTCTTCCTATGCGAGCTGATATCACGGGGTTTCCCCTGAAAGTAGACCTCACCCTCCGTCGGCGAGAGCAATCCCAAGAGCATCTTCGCCAACGTGGTCTTGCCACTGCCTGACTCGCCCACAATCGAGACGACTTCACCCTCACAGAGACTGATATCCACGTGATCCACGGCGACGGTTTTAGTGCGTCCACTCCCAAACACCTTGGTAAGTCCTGATGCACTTAGGCATACGTTATTTTCATCAGGCATCTTTATAAGCCTCCCTCAATTCTTCTTCTGAGAATATACAGCGGTAAGCCCGGCCCCCTCCAATCTCGCGCAGCGCGACAGAACGGGTCTTGCATCTGGGCTGAACGTATTTGCAGCGCTCGGCAAACTGGCAGCCAGAGGGCGGGTCCTTGAGATTGGGCGGCACGCCGGGAATCGCCGTGAGTTCATGGTCCCGCACCCCCTTTTCCGGCACGATAATCGAGCCCATCAGGCCCTTGGAGTACGGATGGAGAGGATCAAAGACAGCATCTTCTGTCGAGGCCTTCTCCACAATCTGCCCCGCGTACATGACCATAATATCGTCGGTCACGTTGTAGAGCAGGGGCAACTCATGGGTGATGAAAATCAGCGAATCGATTAGCCCATAGTCCATCAATTGCGTAATCATCTTGATGACCTTCTTCTGTGAGGTGACGTCTAAGGCGGAGGTCGGCTCATCAGCGATCAGCACCTTTGGAGAAAGTAACACAGCGATTGCGATGACGGTGCGCTGCTTCATACCGCCAGAAAGTTCGACGGGATATTTTTGCAGGGTACTCTCCGGCAGCCCCAAGGTCTCAAATAACTCCCTGGCGCGCTCATAAATCTCATTCTTCGTGGCGCGCTCATGCTCCAGAATCACATCCTCAATGAAGTGGATGACCTTCTGGGTGGGGTTGAGCGCGTTCATCGCCGCCTGGGGGATATAGGCGATTTCCTGACCCAACACCGATTTGCGTACCTTATCGGGATCCATGCCGGAGATTTTCTGACCGTCGATCATGATCTCGCCGCTCGTGTAGTGGAGGGGCGGGAAGTAATAGCCCATCAAACTGAGCGCAAGCGTCGACTTTCCACAGCCGGATTCCCCCGCAATCCCCAACGACTTTCCTTCCTCGACTTTCAGAGAGACGTGATCAACCGCATAGATGTTTTCCCGGAAACGAGTGATGTATTTTGTGGTCAGCTCATTGACTTCTAGCATTATTCTTGACATATTTATCCCCTATTCCCTTAACGCCGGATTGAATACCTGGTCGAGACCCGTATTCATCAAATTCATTGAAAACGTGATCAAGGCGATGGTGATGAGCACCGGCAAGTACGCCCACCATTTTCCCATCACATGCGCCTGATAAATCATCGCCCAGTTCATCATCAACCCCAGCGTGGGCACCTCGGTCGTCCTTGGCCCCAATCCCAGGATCGATAGGCCGGCTTCCGCTAAGATGCCGGAGGAAATTTGCAGGATCATCGCCATCACGACATAGGAAGCGATGTACGGTAGGATGTCGGCAAAGATGATGTACGCGATGGAATGACCGGATAGTTTGGATAAATTGACGTGGTCGCGATGGCGCAGTGAAACCACCTGCGCTCGCACGGCCCGAGCCGTCCAGACCCAGGAGGTGAAGCCGATCACGACAGCGACGGTGACCGCGCCGCGTCGTTCCTGTCCGATGCTAAATGAAATCAGGATCAGCAATACAAAGCCAGGGATCACGGTGAAGAGATTGGTGATGAACATAATAATGTCATCCACCAATCCGCCGATGTAGCCGGCCACCAATCCTAAGGTCAAACCGATCAAGGTCGCGATGGTGCCGGCGACGAAGCCGATTTGGAGCGATACGCGGGTGGCCGCGATCAGCTCCGTCAAAACGTCCCGACCGAAGTTATCGGTGCCCAGCGGCAAGAATCGCACATTCGCCACCTGGATGATATTCACGTAGTCGGATTGTGTAATCGAATCAATCTCCTCTAGCTCGCCCGTCTCCACATTTTCTGCTGCAATGATGGCCCGCTCCGTCGATAGCAGCCCATAGAGCGAGTTATTGAGCCGAATGTAGTAGTTGCGTTGGGCGTTGGTCATCCCGTCAATCTTCATCTGAGGATCATAATGGGTCTCCCACATCGATAGGAGCTGCTCGGTGTTTTCGGTATCAATTTTATCCTCAGGGATCCCGATCTCCATGAGCCATTCCTTCATCGCCAGGCGATCCTCATCCTTTAATTTGCTAGCAATGCGCTTCGTAGCGGCGTCGTCTAAATTCAGAATGTACTTCGGGGCGGTCGTACTGTCATAGATATTCACGTAGATGCCGGGTTGAAAGAAAGTACCCTGACCGATGATCGCCAAGGGCGAATCGGTGATGATCAGGGGATAGATGATCACGATCAACAGAATGGCCATAAAAATGGCAAACCCGACGATAAATTTACCGGACTGAAAAACTTGGCGAATTGTATGTCTCATGATCCCTACTCCTCAGCCTGCGCAGCTTTGACGCGCGGGTCAATAAAGCCGTAAAGAATTTCAATGATGAAGTTTGCGCTCAACACCATGATTGTGATGATCAGTGTGGAGGCCGAGATCAGCGGATAATCCTGTCCCATCACGCCGTTCAGGAGCGTGTAGCCCAGCCCTGGATAGCTGAAGACGATTTCCGCCACCAACGCGCCGCCGACCATCGTGCCGATGGATAACGCCAGCCCCGTGATCTGCGGCAGCATGGCGTTTCTGAATACATAGCCGATGATCTTGCGGTCTCGAATCCCCATAAAACGGGCAAACTTCACGTAATCCGCGTTCAGTTCATAGATGGACATCGAGCGCATGCCAATTGCCTGGCCCCCAATAGAGATCAACACGATAGACCAGAACGGCAACTGGTAATGGACAATCACGGACCGGATGAATCTCCAGCTAAATTCGGGCATCATATCGTAGCCGTATCCGCCCGAGGTGGGTAACCATTCCAGGTTCACGCCGAAGATGACCAGCAAGATGATAGCCATGCCGAAGGCGGGGAGATTGCTCAGGAAGATGCTGACGGGCATAAGGACTTTGTCAAATCCGCCCTTGAGGTAAGCTGCCAGCGCGCCCAGGGTATTGCCGATCAGCCACCCAACGATGATCGCCGGAAATTGCAGCGCTATCGTCCAGATGATGGAGTTCCGGAGAACATCCGCCACCGTTCGGGGGTACTGACTGAACGAGAAACCAAAATCACCGCGCAACACGTTTCTCACATAGATGAAGAACTGCTCGTGCATTGGCCTGTTGGTGCCGAACAGCTCCGTGTACTGTTCATAAATGGCCTGAACCCCGGTCGCATCGGTCATCCCCTGGGCCATCCTGGAGACGATGGCCGCCACGGGATCGCCGGGCATCAGGCGGGGCAGGATGAAGTTTAGGATAAAGGCGCAGACGAACGTGACGAGGAACCAGCCAAGCTTATTAAGGAAATACTTGTGATACTCTTTCAAAGCACACCTCCCTAGACCAACTTTATAAACAGCCATGTTCTGCTTATCGCAGAACATGGCTGTTTTTGTACTATGCTACTCTTTAGGGATTAACCAGCTCTAGGTTGTAGAGACCGGCGATGCCCCAACCGTCTGTCATCACCATCGGCGGAACCGGCGGCTCGGTGCCGTCGCCCTCGTGCGGGAAGCCCGTCCACACCGTCTCATTCACCGTGTGGAACACATCAGGGCGGTACATCAGGGTGAAGGAGGGAATATCCGTCAGGTAAGTCTCGACGAGTTCCGTGTACAGTTCCTTCAGCGCGTCGGGATCGGTTTCCGTGGGAATTGCCTGGATCAGCTCATCGGCGCGAGGATTGCTGTACTGACCCCAGTTGCCGCTCCAGTTACTCGCCATACCGACCCATTCAGAGCTTAGCAGGTTGCGGATCCGTCCCCAAGGCTCGGAGGGGCCGGCGCCGTTGGACCACATCATGAAGATGTCATAGCCTTCGGGCAGCGGGGCATCCGACTTGGTGACAACCGTCTGATAGACGGACCATTCGGGGTAGTTGGTGGTGATGTCGATGCCGATCTCTTTGCCGGCTGCGGCGACCACTTCGATCGCGGCCTGCCAGTCGGACCAGCCATTGGGGCAGGTGGCGACGTAGGAGAGATTTTCGCCCTCGTATTCCCGCCAGCCGTCGCCGTCGGTATCGATGATGCCCGCCTCATCCAGCAAGGCCTTGGCGCCTTCGATGTCGTTGCCGACCCACTGCAGATCCGCGACGGCGTCGTGGTTGTACAAAGCTTGCTCACCGGGCGTCGGGTTCATGAGGGAGCGCGGTACTTGATCGAAGGTAGCCGATTGGTTGGTCATCGCGTTGGCGATGATGGTGGGATAGTCAACCGCAATGGCAATGGCCTTGCGCACCACAACCTGGTCCAAACCGTGGGAATTCAGGTTATAGAAAGCAGTGGGCAGGCTGGCGCCAATGTGATACGGAGGTTCGGGGAGATAGGTGGAGATGGGCAGCCCATAGTCCTCCCACAACAGGTTGACATTGGAGTTGAACTGCTGGCTGACGTCGACCTCACCCTTCGCCAAAGCGACCGAACCGGCGGCATTGTCCTTGAAGATCGTGTGCGCCAGGTACTTCGGAGCGGGCAACTCGCCCCACATGGAGGCATCCTGTCCCCAGTAGTTGTCATCACGAACGAGGATAACCTTCGACTCGTCGGTGAAGTGCTTGTGATACGGCCCGGAGTAGACAACGTCCTCCGCGGGATCCGCCAGGAACTCGGCGGCATCTTCACCAACGCGCTCCTCCAGGGTCTGCGTCCAGGCTTTTTGCATCACATAGTTACTGCTGATATAGCCTTCGACGATCAGCGGGTTAACAGCTGAGCCCTCATCATTCAGTTTGGCTTGGACCAAAACTGTCTTCTCATCCAAGGCTACGATGTCTTCAATGTAATCGGCGTTGCCGGCGCCGACGCCAGTATTGTACTTGACGTGGGTGTCCCAGGTATATGCGACATCTTCCGCGGTCACCGGGGTGCCATCGCTCCACGCAGCAGCATCCTTGAGCTTGAAGGTAATCTCCGTCCGATCGTCATTCCACTGATAGTCCCCATCGGCCAGCAAAGGATAGACCTGGCCATCTAACATGTTGAACAGATAGGGAGTCTCAAACATCGTGACACGGGCGCTGGCGCCTTGAGAGATCGCCATCGCGTTATTGTTGCTGTCAGAGTAGGGATTCCAACCGACCACCGCCCCCCACTGTTGTCCATTGAAGTACAGGGTTTCCTGGCGGGGCAGCGTCCCTTCATCTTCCTCTTCCTCAGCCGCGACGGGCACCTCAACCTCAACGGTCCTTTCGACCACAACGGTCTTCTCAACCTCAACCGTCTCCCTGATAATCTCCGGGGTAGGTGTGGCACAAGCGGAGAGGAGCAGGGATACAACCATCAAGCTGCTAAGCAGCCACCAAAGGGTTCTGCGTTTCATGATATTCATCCTCCTGATAGATTTGGTTATTGTCTGACCTATACAACCCAACCAACACACTTTGTTTTCGGTTCACCTCCTCTTCACGTCATCAAGGCCAGCGCTTACTTGAAGGAATCGACCAAGCTCCGAACGCGCAGCGCGTCGCGCACCCGTTCGACCGTCCAACCCTCCGGCGCGGGCATCGTCACCGTCACAGAGCGCCCCGCCGGTAGATCAAAATAGTTATCGCTGAAAATCATGTCTTCGCCCTCCAGATTCAGCCAGACGAAGCGCGCCAAGCATTCGGCGGATAGGATGATGGCAAAGCCATCCCCTGTCTCCGTGACCTCACTGCGCAGGCCGGGATCGGTCAGCTTCAGATGCTTGTTCGGCGCGAAAGGCATCACGCCCCGGCTGATGCGTTCGCCTTCACGATAGAGCGCGTAGACGAGCACGACCTCGCGGCGATTCTCGGAGGTCACCTCTGCGGAGAAATCCAACGCGCAGACCTGCACGGCCTCCAGCGCCGGGACGACAACCGCCGCCTCGCCCTCGCGCAGCGCCTCGCCGTCGAGCATCTCCAGCGACCAGCGGACAACCCCCTCCCACGCCTCGGTCAGATCGTTGGTGATGTAGAGCGTCGCCAGCGGCGCATCCGCTTCTCGCACCGGCTTACCGATTTGTAACAGATCCTCGATGGCCTCCTGGCTCATCGTGCGCTCGCCGGTACTGAGAGGCTCACCGTCCGGCGTCTTCACCGTCCATTCGATGGTGCGCTGTCCGGCGTGCGGATCCGAGACGGGGTGCGGCCCCACGTCCGGCCCACAATCCTCGGCGGAGAGATGCACCGGCTCGTAGAAGCGGCGCGCCGCGTAGTGCAGCGCCTTCCACCGGCCGAAGTAATCCAAACTGGCCCACGAGGCCACGGGCCAACAGTCGTTGAGCTGCCAGTAAAGCGCCCCGCTGGTGCACGCCTTGCTCCGTCGCCAGAACTCGACGCCCGTGCGCACGGCCTCCGCCTGGAGAATCTGCGTCAGATAGACCAGCGAGGGAAAATCCTGGGGCATCTGGAAATGATCGGTCAGATAATTGATGATCTTGCCGTTGCCCGCGTCGTTGCGCTGGTGATGCTCCATAATGTACGAGGTCATATTCCAGTCCGCTTCATCGGCATACGTTCGCACCGTCTCCAGCGGCGGCAGCGACTGGAAGCCGAACTCACTCACAAAGCGCGAGGGGTGCTCCCGATATGCCTGGAAGGGACGATTGCCGTGCCAGACCGCCCAGTTGTGCGTGTCGCCGGTGTGCGTCGCGTTGGGCGTGACGAAGTTGAGGTTCGACGAGGGCGAGCTGGGCCAGTAGGGCGTGTCGGGATCTTCGGCGGCGACAAGCTCCGGCAGCATCTCGTGAAACATCCGGTCATAGGCCTTTTTATATGGCTGATAACGGGGCCGATTCCAGCCCCACGAATCCCACCCCCACTCCATCTCGTTGTTGCCGCACCACAGCGCTAAGCTGGCGCGATGGCGCAGGCGGCGGAGGTTCTCGATGGCTTCCACGCGCACGTTCTCGAAGAAGGCGTCATCCTTGGGATAGATGCTGCACGAGAAGATAAAATCCTGCCAGACCAAGATGCCGTATTGGTCGCAGAGATCGTAGAAGCGCTCCTCCTCGTAGAAGCCGCCGCCCCAGACGCGCAGCATATTCATATTCGCGTCGGCGGCGCTGCGGATGAGGTGCTCCAGTTGCCCGTCGGTAATCCGGCTGGGGAAAGAATCAGCGGGGATCCAGTTGGCGCCCTTGGCGAAGATCGGCGCGCCGTTGACGACGAAGGTGAAGGAAGTGCCGAACTCATCCGGCTCCCGACGGAGTTCCAGTGTCCGAAGGCCGATTTGGAAGGTGCACGTGTCGCAGGTTTCGTCGCCCGCGGCGAGCGTCACCTCGACATCGTAGAGCGGTTGATCGCCGAGTCCGTTGGGCTGCCAGAGCTGCGGATCGGGAATCTCCAGCATCAACTGGGCCGCGTCGGCGGCCAGCGGCGCGTCCACGGCGTGCGTCTCTCCATTCGGCCCCTGCACCACCAGCCGAGCCTGAAGATCGACACCCTCCTGCCAGCGCTCGACCGTCAGATCGACGCTGAGGGCGACCGCGCCGTCGTCGTGAAGCTGGCGCAGATGGACGTCCTCTAAGCGCGCGGCAGTGTAGCCCTCCAATCGCACCTCTTTCCAGATGCCCACCGGCGGCAGCTTGGGCCCCCAATCCCAACCGAATTGGCAGGGCGCTTTGCGGATGTGCGGCCCGCCGGGCAGGGAGTGCGTGGGATCGATCAGCGGCTCTTCGGCTTGCTGTTCGCGGATAAAGGGCACCGGGCCGTGGAGCAGGACGCGCACCTCGTTCTCGCCGTCGACCACTGCCTCGGTCACGTTCCAGGCGTAGCGGCGGAACATATTCTCGGTGCGGCCTAATGGTTGCCCATTGATGGCAACCTCGGCCAACGTGTCCAGCCCGTCGCAGACCAACATGACGCGGTCTTCTTCAGCCAGATCCTCGTGCGCTTCGAATCGCAATCGATATTCCCAGTCGCGCTCGGCAACCCACTGCACGCGCAACTCGTTGTCGGCCACGAAAGGATCAGGGATCTTGTCCTGAGCCAGGAGTGCGGTCTGCACAGAGCCGGGTATCGCGGCGGGAAGCCATGCCTCCGCGCCCACCTCGCGCAATTGAACGGTATACGGTCGCATCTTAATAGTCACAATAACTCCCTCGAATTAGTTTAGCCATTTGTTATTTGTACCGCTTTGTTGCTTTGCCGTTTTGTTTTTTTGCCGCTTTGTCGCTTTGTCTTAGAGGCTATTCCGCTTAATAAAGTCGATCAGCTCATCCACGTAAGCGTAGGCCAGGCACGTGACCGTGTCCGCGCCGCCGTAGTAGATGGCGATGCGACTAGTGGGCGCGTCGACCAGGGCCGCGCAGGGGAACGCGACGTTGGGCACGTCCCCGACCTGCTCATAGGGCATCTGTGGGGAGAGCAGATACGGCGCTGTGCGGTAGAGCACCTTCCACGGCTCATCCAGATCTAAGAGCGCCGCCCCAAAACTGTAGACGAAGCCATTGCACGAGGTGATCACGCCGTGATAGATCATCAGCCAGCCCTCGGTCGTCTCGATGGGCGTCGGCCCCGCGCCGACCTTGGTGCTCTGCCAGCCGCCGGTCGGCTTCATCACAAAGCGATGGCGACCCCAATGAATCATGTCGGGACTTTCGCTGTAGAAAATATCGCCAAAGGGCGTGTGACCTGTGTCGCTAGGGCGACTGAGCATCGCGTACTTGCCGTGAATCTTGCGCGGGAAAAGCACACCATTGCGGTTATAGGGAAGAAAAGCGTTTTCTATCTGATAAAAGGTCTCAAAATCATAGGTATAGCCGACGCCGATGGTGGGACCATGGTACCCGTTGCACCAGGACACATAGTAGCGATCCTCCAACCAACAGACGCGCGGATCGTAGCGGTACTCAAAGGGGGCGATTTCGTCGTCATCGCAGATAAAATCAATCGGCTCCGGTGTAAGTTCCCAGTGGATAGCGTCGGTGCTCTTGCCGCTGTGGATATTCATCTCGCGCTTCTTGTTGTCCACGCGGAAGACGCCCGCGAACCCGTCCTCGAAGGGGACGACGGCGCTGTTGAAGATGCTGTTGGATGTAGGAAGCAGATCGCGGGGGATGATGGGGTTCTGCGTCGAGCGCCAGACGACGCTGTCGCAATCTGGGGGGCGATCCTCCCAAGGAATGTTGGGAAGGGCCTCGCCGATAACGGTGTGCTCACTTGACATGATGTTACCTCTCACTTTTGATCGATTGTGGATATAGGGGCTAACTTTTCGGAATAATGGGGGAGGACAGAGCTGCGTTCTACTAAGGGCGAATGGACCGTGATGGTCATTCGGGCGGCGTCGGGATGCCGGAGTCGCCAGAGCAGGAGGCGGACGGCTTCGCAGCCCATCATCACTTTATCAACGCGCATCGTGGTAAGGGGCGGCGTGACATATCGCGAGAAGTCAATATCATCGTATCCGATGATGGACAAGCGCTCCGGGACATTTCGGCCCATCGTCTGAGCCGCTTGGATGGCGGCGATGGACACCTCGTCGTTGCAGCCGAAGATCGCCGTGACCTGTGGATGTGTCTCGAGCAACTCTTGCGTGGCTTTAAAGGCCTCGTCAGGATGGAGCGAGCAGTTAGTCAAATATGAATGGGGAATGTCACAATCGACAAGGGCCTGTTCATAGCCCCGCCGTCGCTCCTGTAAACTGGGATAGCTGCTTTGACAACCGCCGAGCATCCCAATGTGCTGGTGCCCCTTATCGATGAGGTATTTCACCGCCGTATAAGCGCCGGCGAAATTATCCGAGATCACCACATCATAATCTTCGTGGATCGCATAAGCGTCGACCAAGACCACCGGAATCTGAAGCTGGCCCTCTATCTGAGATGCAACAGCCTCGTCGACAAACGCTCCGACAATCAACAGCCCATCGAGTTTCTTATAGGAGAGCAACTTGGGGATTTGCACCGGATGGTTATTCGAGTCCACCAGGATCTTAGCATAGAGGAGATTGATCTCCGCCTGCCGGCATACATCCTCAATGCCGGCCAGGATCCGAGAATAGAAAGGATTAGCGCGTGGGGGGATCTCCGGTTCCGACTTAACGATCAACCCCAAATTTCTGAGGACTTCAGAGGGATCTAGTTCCTCCGGGCCGTTCAGGGGATAACCCAGCGTCTCGGCAATTTGCAGGATATGTTCACGGGTGGACTCAGAGACACCGGATTTGTGGCGCAGCGCCAGCGAGACAGCTGCTATGGAATATCCACTTTCTTCAGCTATGTCCCGCAAGGTGATTTGGTCGGTCATGCCACAAAGAACCCTCGACGAAATAAAATGAGAGAGGCTTTTTAGTAAAATCCATTCGTTTCCAGAAGTTAAGTGGGAAACTGAAGGATTGGAAGCGCGTCCAAGAGCATCTTACGAATAGTTTACTAAACTTTAAGTTAAATGTCAAGGGCTTTTTAGAATGGGCAAACGAAGCAGTTCCGATATGTCCGAGAGGCACGAGGTTACACGCTAAGCATTTTATCGCCCGCATCAACCCCAGCTTCGTTTGCCTTGAACACGCTTAAGCAGGTTCTAAGGCAGCAAGAGCGATTTTTCCTATCATTCTGCGGGATGGTTCAGAAATAGGTTGACACTTTTTTCTCGGAGTCCCAGGCCTAGCGGTTCCCACGGCCATTGGGCCGTTGGGTCAAAGAAAAACCACGGCCACCCTTACGAAGTCGCCCTTCGGCGACTAAGTTCTAACCGGCGAAGGCCGGTTTCGTAAAT
>CAYXVS010000038.1:0-6708 GCA_964468735.1 uncultured Anaerolineales bacterium
ACTCAAGCGCTATTCCGACGCACGTTCCTCGACGGCCTTTTGCGCCAGTTCGATGAACTCCGCGACCGGCATCGCGCCCAGGCGCTTTTCGCTGCGCAACCGAACGGCGACCGTGCCGGCCTCGGCCTCGCGATCCCCCACGACGAGCATGTAGGGCACCTTCTGCAACTGCGCATCGCGGATCTTGGCGCCCATCCGATTCGACGAGACATCGACGTTGGCGCGAAGATGCGCGACGCGGAGTTGATCCTCCACCTGCCGCGCGTACGGGATGTGGCCGTCCGTGATCGGGATCAAGCGCACCTGCTCCGGCGCGAGCCAGACGGGGAACGCCCCGGCGTAGTGCTCGACCAGGATGCCGAAGAAGCGCTCCAGCGATCCCAGCAGCGCGCGGTGCACCATGTAGGGGCGATGCTCGTCGCCGTCCTCGCCCACGTAGGTCATATCGAAGCGCTCCGGCAGGTTGAAGTCGAACTGAATCGTCGTCAACTGCCACGAACGCCCCAGCGCATCCTTGATCTTCAGGTCGATCTTGGGGCCGTAGAACGCGCCGCCGCCCTCATCGACCTCATACGCCAGCCCTTCGATGTCGATGGCGCGCTTCAGCGCCGCCTGCGCCTGCTCCCAGCGCGCCGGCTCGCCTGCCGCCTTCTCAGGCCGCGTCGCCAGGAACGCCTCGAACTCCTCGAAGCCGAAGGCGCGCAGCATCTCCAACGAGAAGCGCAGCACGCGCAACACCTCGCCCTCGATCTGCTCCGGCGTGCAGATGATGTGCGCATCATCCTGCGTGAAGCCGCGCACGCGCAACAGCCCGTGGAGCACGCCGCTTTTCTCGTAGCGGTAGACCGTGCCCAACTCGGCCCAGCGGAGCGGCAGATCGCGGTAGGAGCGCAGGGAGGTCTTGTAGATCAGGATATGGAAGGGGCAGTTCATCGGCTTGAGATAGTATTCCTGGCCGTCCACATCCATCGGCGCGTACATACTTTCCTGATAGAAATCCAAGTGACCGGAGGTCTCCCAGAGCCACGCCTTGCCGATGTGCGGCGTGTAGGCGAAGTCGTAGCCGCCCTCCATGTGCTTATCGCGCCAAAAATCCTCGATAATCTTGCGAATCATCGCGCCCTTGGGATGCCAGTAGGCCAGCCCCGGCCCCGCCTCCTCGTGGAAGGAGAGCAGATCGAGGTCCTTGACCAAGCGCCGGTGATCGCGCTTCTTAACCTCCTCCCGCCATTGCAGATATTTGCGCAGCTCCTTGGGCGTCTCCCAAGCCGTGCCGTAGATGCGTTGCAGCATCGGCTTGTCGGCGTCGCCGCGCCAGTAGGCGCCCGCCGTGTGGAGCAGCTTCACGGCCTTCGCCGGGATCTCGCTGGAGCTATCCACGTGCGGCCCCCGGCAGAGATCGACGAATTCGCCGCTCTTGTAGATGGAAAGCACCGCCTCGTCCGTCTTCTCGCCGTACTCATCCGTGCCGCGCTCCAAAATATCCGCGATCAACTCCAACTTGTAGGGCTGATCCGCGAACATCTCGCGCGCCTCCTCCGGGCTGACCTCCTCGTAGACAAACTCGCGGTCTTCCTTGATCATCTCCCGCATCCGCGCCTGGATCTCCTCCAGATCCTCCTCGTTCAGCGGGCGCGGCAGATCGAAGTCGTAGTAGAAGCCGTGCTCAATCGGCGGGCCGATGGCGACTTTGGCATCCGGGAACTTTTCCAACACCGCGGCCGCCATCATGTGCGCCGCCGAGTGTCGGAGCCGATACAGGTGACTTTCGTGATAGTCTTCAGGACTCATTGCATCCATTGCATTTGCTGCGTTCATCTCACACCTCCGGTACGTCAATATATGATTTGAGTCAGTTTATTGGATCGAACCAACGTCGCGATCCATATCTCGACAACAGAAAGCCCCTCCGCCGTCTTGGGACGCGGAGGGGCCACGTGGTTCCACCCAAATTCCTGCCATCCTGATTTATTCATCAGAAGAGATGCCAGGCACTCTCACGGCGATAACGGGCCAACCGGGTCACTTTACTGGGCCATCTAAACAGCCGTTCCAGTAACCATTCGCGGGGGGTTTTCGCCGGTTTCGGTGAGGAAGACTTCCAGTCGCTGGCCTTCCCTCCCTGACACACTCCGCCGGGTACTCGTCCCGCTCAACATTTTCTCATATATTCGTTTTAATTATAGCCGCCTTAGGGAAATTTGTCAATGTCGAGCCGGCTCAATTTTATACTCCAATCCAATTTCTCTCCGACTTGCAGGGAAATTGTCCCAAAAGTTCAGCAGCCACTTGACAAAGCTCCCCAATATATGCTATAGTGTTACGCAGAGCACAGGATGGCTGTCGCCAACTGTGCTCTTTTTAGGCCCGAAAAAATTGCCGCTTCGTTACGGATTGGTTAAAGATCAGGGAAAAATTATTAATCCGCCGTGAGGAACGGCTCTTATACAATTCTAATGCGCTCATGTTACTCTACGTAATAGTGGGTCATGCCGGGAAAATATCTATTCGAATTCTCGCATACCCAAATGAGAGCATAAATTAGCTGCGCCTTGACGTGCAGCGAGCAAATTTTTAGCGGCTATTTGACAAGTTGGCAGTTTTCGCTATCCTGAAAATAGGGAACGTATTCACATTGACATTACTACGGAGAGGGAATATTAGTCTTGGTTGTAAAGAATAAATTGCGGCAACAAATACTTGAAGAAAGTGACGAACTGGTTGGAATGGAAGAGGAAGATACCACGCCAGAGGATTACCTCATGGCGATGGGGTACAAAAAAGGGTACGTCACTTACGAAGATATTCTCCACGCCTTCCCAGAGGCGGAGGACAATGTGCGGCGCTTGGAAGAGATCATCGCGACGCTGATGGAAGCTGGCATCGACATCGGAGAGCCTCAGGACGAGGGGCTGGACGACATCGAGAGTGAGGATGACGAGCCGGACAAGACCGAAAAGGACATCCAGCGCGCCATTCAGGTCGATGATACCATCGGCATCTACCTCAAGGAGATCGGCAAGGTCTCGCTGTTAACGGCGGAAGACGAAGTCAGCCTGGCCAAGCGGATGGAAAAAGGTAAGCGCGCGCAGCGTCGCTTGGGACGCGGCACCTACAACAGCGCGGAGAAGCGCCGCGAGTTGGAGTATCTGGTGGAGGATGGCGCGCGCGCGCGCGAGCATCTCATCCGAGCGAACTCCCGACTGGTGATCAGTGTGGCGAAGAAATACATCGGGCGGGGCGTGCCTTTCCTGGATCTCATCCAGGAGGGCAACATCGGCCTGATCCGCGCGGCGAACAAGTTCGATTACAAGCGCGGCCACAAATTCTCCACCTACGCCACGTGGTGGATTCGCCAGGCGGTCACGCGCTCCATCGCCGATCAGAGCCGGACGATTCGCGTGCCGGTCCACATGGGCGACCAGATCAGCAAGATGTTGCGGATGACGCACAAGCTGACCCAGGAGCTGGGCCGCGACCCGCGACCGGTGGAGTTGGCCGAGGAGTTGGGCATCTCGGAGAGCAAAGTAGAGCACATGATGCGCGTCGCGCGGCGTCCGCTCTCGCTGGAGATGCCGACGGATGACCAGGAGGAGAGCACGTTAGGCGACTTCGTGGAGGATCAGGAAAGCCCGGCGCCGCCAGAAGAGGTAGGCTCGGTGATGTTGCGCGACACGCTGATGGAGATTTTAGCCGATCTGCCGCCGCGCGAGGTCAAGATTCTTCAGATGCGCTATGGCTTGTTGGATGGGCAGACCTACACGCTCCAAGAGGTGGGGCAGAAGTTGGGCGTCACCCGCGAGCGCGTCCGCCAGATCGAGGCGCAGGCGCTCGGTCGGCTGCGACATCCGGCTCACGCCCGGCGACTGCGGGATTACCTGCGCGGATAGTTTTCAGAGAGTTAAGCGACAACCGGGGTGAGTAGCAAATTCACCCCGGTTTTTATGTGGTTCAGAGTACCTTCACCTAAAGCGAAGTATTCCGTAAAGCGTATTGCGTCATTATGTTGTGTATACTTTGCACGCCTACCAATCGAATCTCGCAACTAGTTTCATTACGGACTACGCAATACGGAATACGTTTCCCGTCGTGACCGGCGTTTTTACCCCCACAGAGGACTCAACGGACAAGAAAACCCTCACTCGTAATCCTTGAAGCGCCACATCCCCGCGCCGGTGAAGAGCGCCGCGAAGAGCAGCAGCACGCCGATGTGCGGCAGGACATCCACCAGCGTCGCGCCGCGCGCGAGCACATCGCCGTAGGCGCGCATCGCCCACGTGGAGGGGAGCGCCTGCACGACCTGCTGGTAGAGCTGTGGCGTGACCTCCAGCGGCCACCACGCGCCGCCCAACGCGGCCATCGCCATCGAGAAGCCGACGACGACGCTGCTGGCCTGGCCCCGCGAGCGGACAAAGGTCGCCAGCAGCATGCCCAAGCCCACCGTGGCGAGCGCGAACGCCAGCGAGATCGCGCCAACGGCCAGCGGCGCGCGCGCCCACCCCACGCCAAAGATCACGCTGCCGCCGACGAGCAGAATCGCGATCTGCAGGAGGCCCAGCATCAGGCGCGCGGTGAGCTTGCCCAGCAGGATGTGACTTCGGGAGGCGGGCATCACCAGCATCCGCTTGAGCGTGCCGCGCAGGCGTTCATCCACCAGCACCTCCGCCGCGCCCAAGAGCGTGATCTGCACCCAGGTGACCAACTGGCCGGCGGAGCCTTGCTCAACGCTGGAGACCATGTCGTTGGCCTGCGCTTCAGCGGTTGTGCCTTCTGGCCACCGGACCTCGGGAATCGCCGCCGGATTTTCCAAGCTCTCCAACATCTCATCCAAGATCTCGCGGAAGAATTCGCGCTCCTCCACCTCCGATGCGAAAATCTCGGCCTCCCGGCCCTGCTCCAAGCCCATCGAGGCGACTAAGACCGCGCCGCCCAACTGCCCCTGCGCCGATTGCACAGCCTGCTCAACGGCGGTGCTGCCGCTGCTGGCCGGGAGCGTGTGCAGCGTCAGCGTGACGACCTCGCCCGCCACCAACCGCTCCGAAAATGCCGGCGGCACTTCCAGTCCATAGCTCTCCTCCGGCAATTCCTCGACCACCTGCGCGTCCAAATTGACCATCGCCAGCACATCGAGCAACGCCGCGCTCATCAAGCCCGCGTCCTCTTGCTTGACGTATAAATTCCCCCGCGCCTCCTCGACCTCGTCCTCGCTGCTAGGATCCATCATACTGGAGAGGCCGGTGCTCACCGCCGCCGTGAAGAGCAAGGGCAACAGCACGAAGAAGACCAGTGTGATAGGCGATGAGAATTCGCGCAAAAACTCATTGCGGATCATCGACCAAATTTTTCGCATTATCTATCCCCTTTGCCTTTATCCATTTTGGACTACTTGAATTGGCGGCGGAAACCGATCAAGGCCAGAACATAATAAAAGACCGTAAGCGCCAAGGCGCCGCCGAGCAGGGGTAAAACCTCCTGCAAGCTCTGACCATTCTGGAGACTGGAGAAAATCTCGATGCCCCAGGCGTTGGGCGTGACGAGGCTCACCGTCCGCAACCAAGCCGGCATATTGAAACGCGGGACAAAGGATCCGGAGAGCGCCGCCGCGACTAAGGTGAAGGCGGTGCCAATCGCGCCGGCCTGCCCCGGTGATTGCGCCCAGGCGGAGATGACCGCCCCCACACCGGAGGCGCAGAGCACCAACACCACCATCGTAACGGCCACGGCGAACGGCGCGCCCCAATACGCGCCCACCAAGGTAGTTGCGCCCCAGAGCAGGTACATCTGCATCAGCCCGGTGACAACGATGCCGGCCATCTTGCCCAGGAGGATGGTCAGCGACGAGTTGGGCGTGATGAGCAGGCGGGGCAGCGTGCCGCCCTCCTGCTCCGCCAACAGCGTCCGCCCGCCGGCGGTGACGGCGAACATCAAGAAGATCATCGCCTGGGACGCGGCGGAGTAGTCGAGCCAGTTAAAGGCGCGCCCGCTCGGCGATTCGATCCGCAGGCGGATGGGCATATCATAGGATTGTTCTAATTCGTCGGCGTCCTGGCCGGCGAATGCCTCGGCAAATGACGCTTGCATATCCTCCTGGCCGTCCATCGCGAGATCGCCCGACGCCATCTGCGCACTGATAATGCGCGAGACGATGGCATCATAGCCCCGCGTGGTCAACTGAAGCTGCGTGAGCCCCTGAGCGACGATGCTTTTGACGACCATCGTGCTGATGCGCCAATCGGGGCTGGCGTACAACTCGACCTCGATGGGTTCCGAGGGCGCGGGGGATTGCTGGGATTGGACGTAGGCCATGCTGAGCGCCTGCCACTGCGCTTCGGTCAACTCCGGCGTCTCACCCTCTCTCCAGGTCTCGAAATCCGCGCCCAAGATTTCCTGCGCGGTCTCCCCAAAGGGGTAGAGCCGCGAGCTGAAATCCGGCGGGATGACGACCAGCACAGCCGCCTCGTCGGATGCGACGCGCGCGCGGGCCGCCGCTTCTGCCTCCTGCGAGTCGGGCACGATCTCAAGTTGCACGAGGTGCGCGACCTCCTCCATCGTAAAGACATCCACCAATTCCTCGCCCAAGAAGCCCGCGTCCTTATTGATGAGGAGCACGGGGATGTCGGATAAAGCGGAACCTCCGCCATTCCCAAAAGCGCCAGCGATCACCAGCGTGATCACCAACGGTGTGACCAACATCGTGATGATCAGGCC
>CAYXVS010000038.1:6808-17627 GCA_964468735.1 uncultured Anaerolineales bacterium
TCACCAGCGTGATCACCAACGGTGTGACCAACATCGTGATGATCAGGCCGCGATCACGAAAGGCGAGTTTGATTTCCTTGAGGGTCAAAATCCATAATTTACGCATCTGATACTCCCCTAGTCCCGCAAGGCGCGGCCGGTGAGGTGCAGGAAGACGGTCTCCAGGTTCGGCTCGCGAATTTCGATGGTGCGGAGGCTGAGATCCAGCGCGGAGGCTTGGTTCAACACGGCGGGCAGCAGCGATTCCGCCGAGGGGACGTTGAGCACCAACATCTCCTCGCGGATGCTGGCCTGCGCCACATCCTCCAGCGATTGGACGGCCTCCTTCAAGTCCGTCAGGCCATCGCTCTGCCACAATTGCAGCATCAGCGTCTCCTGCTGGCCCACCAACTGGATCAACTCGTCCAACGTGCCTAACGCGATCAATTTGCCGTGGTCGATGATGCCGATCCGGTCGCTCAGCTCCTGCGCCTCCTCCATATAGTGGGTGGTGTAGAGCACAGTCAGCCCCTCGCCCTTCATCCGCGTCACCCAATCCAAGATATAGCGGCGGCTCTGTGGGTCGATGGCGACGGTCGGCTCATCCAACATCACCAGCGGCGGATTGCCGAGCAGGCCCACGGCCAAGTTGAGGCGGCGCTTCATCCCGCCGGAATAGGTGTTCACGCGATCCTGGGCGCGGTCGGTCAAACCGGTCAGTTCCAGCTTCTCATCGATCTCGCGCTTGAGCGTATCGCCGGTCAGGCCGCGCATCTCGCCCCAGAAGCGGAGATTCTCCAGCGCGGTGAGATCGCCGTAGAGCGCCAGTTCCTGAGGCACGACGCCCAGACTCTTGCGCACGGCCATCGGCTCCGCGCGCACATCGTGCCCGTTGACGTAGGCCGCGCCCGACGTGGGCGGCAGCAGCGTGCTGATCACCGAAATGGCCGTCGTCTTGCCCGCGCCGTTCGGTCCCAGCAGGCTGAAAATCTCCCCTTTCTGAATCTCAAACGATATGCCATCCACCGCGTTCGGACCGTCCGGCGTGTATCGCTTGACCAAATTCTGTACCTTGACTAATGCCATGCTTCTACCTCCCTAAATCTCTTTCAACAAATCTCGTATCAGTCGAGGTGCAACGCACTTGAACTGAAGGAAAGGCCACGCCTCATGCAGGATATGCCTAGTGACAAGCCGAAAAGTGCGTTGCACCTAAATCTCTTTCAACTCATTCTCAAAAGGATTTCTCACCTGATGATACCCCTGCCAACGCGACAGCATCTCCCGCAATCCCTGCTCCAAGGTATGTTGGGGAACAAAGCCCATCTGCAACAACTTCCTCGCATCGATCTCGAAGCTGATCTCCGTCAAGATGTCCTGATCCGTGTAGCGAACTTCCGCCTCCGGCACCAAGCGCTGCAACGTTTGGGTGATCTCGCGAGCGGAGGGATTGAGCAACGCCGCGTTGATGATCTCGCCGCGCCCCGCGCCATGCTGGAGACAAAATCGCAGCGCCGCCGAAGCATCCCGGATGTGGATCAGCGGCCGCACCTGCTTGCCGCTGCCATAGAGCACCATCGGGCGCCCCACCCCCACCAAAAAGGCCAGCCGATTGGCCACCGCATCGAAGCGCATCGCCGGCGCATTGCCGAAGGTCGTGCCCAGGCGGACGATGGTCGCTGCCAGGCCGCGCTGACATCCCTGCTGCACATCCTCCTCACCCTTGCGCTTGGAAATCGCATAGGGGCCGATGGGATGGCACGAATCATCCTCGGTGAAGGGGCCGCCGGGACCATAGACGCTGGCGGAGCTGACGTAGAGCAGCCGCTCGACGCCGCTATGGAGCGCGCAATCGACCACGGAGGCGGTGCCCCAGTGATTGACCTGCTCCGTCCATTCCGGGTGATCGAAGCTCAAGGGGGAGCTGACCAGCGCCGCGAGATGGAAGACCTCGCTCACGCCGCACATCGCCCGCTCCAGGTTGAAGCGATCCAAGATGTCGCCTTCGATGAACTCATAGCGGCCCGTCAGGGGCAGATCCATCAGGCCGCAATGATGATGGCGGTGCATATTATCATAAATGCGGATGGTGTAGCCCTCAAAATCGGGGTCGTGAACCATATCACGGATCAACTGCGATCCGATGTATCCCGCCCCGCCTGTGACCAACACAATCGGTTTTTTGCTCTGTGTGCGACGCATAAGCCACCTCGCTTTCGTCATTATGATGACGGTTATGATGCTCTGAAACTTTTTAGTAACTGTTTTGTGAGGTGCAACGCACTTTTAAGCTTAACATCAGGCATGTAATGCATCAGGAGTAACGGTTACTCAATCCCAAGTGCGTTGCACCTTTTTTGTGTTCGTAAAACTAAATTGATACGCTATTTATTTATCCCAGGCCAAGTGCAAACCACATTCCGTCTTTTCCTTGTCCGAACCCGCCCAGCGCCCGGCGCGCGCATCGTTGTCATCCCCGCCATCGGCTGTGGCTGTGGCCGAGAAGACCGGGCGCGTGCACGGCGCGCATCCCACGCTGGGATAGCCCTGGTAATAGAGGGGATGCACGGGCAACTCGTGCGCCTCGCGATAAGCCGCGATCTGTTCCTCCGTCCAGTTCAGCAGAGGATGTATTTTAAGCAGGTCAGAGGTCTGGCGGATGACGACCTCCAGCCCCTGCCGATTTTTCGTCTGATCGCGGCGCACGCCGGCAATCCAAGCGCGAAACGACTTCAACGCCTCCTGCATCGGTCGCACCTTGTTGATGTAACAGCAGAGATCGGGATCGTGCCGGTAGAGGCCCTCGCCGTACTTGCGAAACAGCTCGCCCTTGCTAATCGCGGGCCGCACGACGTGGATATTCAAGTCCCATCGCGCCTGTAAGCGATCACGAAAAGCAAGGGTCTCTGGAAAGTGAAAGCCCGTATCGATGAACAATACGGGCATCTGGGGGCGCGTCTGCGCGATGATGTGGAGCAGCGGCACGCTCTGGGTCTGGAACGAGGAACTGGCCGCGACCTCCTCCGGCCCGAAGGTCTCCCACGCCCAGGTTAAGATCGCCTGGGGCGAGGCGGTTGCAAAGCGCGCGTTCAACGCCTCCAAAGCAGCATCGTCTAGATCTAGATCTGGATTGCGGGTCATAAGTCCATCTCGAAGTGCATGTCGCCCTCCCGCAAACCTAACGCGCGGAAGCCGTAGGTCTGATAGAAGTCGATGACGCCGCGCCACGCGGCGGTCGTCTCCAGCACCAAGCGCCGATAACCCAACTCCCGCGCCGCCGCGCACAGCGCATCCAACAGCGCCCGCCCGATGCCCTGGCGACGGCAATCGCGCGCGACGGACATCCGCGCCACGCGCGCCGTGCCTTCAGCTTCATCATCTACAATCTTGGACAAGATCGCGCCCGTGCCCACCAAGCGCTCACCTTCACCCCCCTCGCTCCCCCCCACAGAGGGGGAAGTATTTTGCCACGCCGTGAGGAAGCAGCCCGCCGCATAACTCGCGGCGATGTCGTCCAGATCAGGGTTCAGCGTGGGATCGAGCGCGCCCCAGTGCTCCACCAGCCCCTCAAGGATGAGGGCCTTCGCGGCGGCCTGGTCGCGCCGCTCAAAGGGCCGAATCGTCACACGCGGCATCTATGCCACCCGAATCACATCGCCGCCGGCCGCGCGAGTGAGCCGGTCGCGCACGGCCAGGCCCAGGCCCGCGCTGCCAAAGTCGCGCGCTAAGATAACGGAGACGCCCGCCGCATCCAAGGCGCGCAGGGCCGCGAAGAGCCGCCGCGCAATGGAGGGCACATCGCCCTGCGCGCCTAACGTCTGGATAATCCCCGGCGCATCGGACAATGCCGCGCGATCCTCCTCGGCCACCAGCAGGCCCACGCGCTCGCCCGCCGCATCCAGTTCGAAGGCCGCTGCGCGGAGGGCGGGCAAGACGACCGCGCGCGGCCCGGTGTAGAATCGCAGTTGAGCGCGGGGCGCGTAGTGCTGATCTAACGTCCCTGGCGACGGGGCTGCCTCACCCCCCTCAATCCCCCCCACAGGGAGGGAGGTTTCTTCTTGGGATGTGGCAGATTGCGTATACAACGCCACCTCGCCCAACACGGCGCGCAGCGCCTCGCGGCTCACGCCACCGGGGCGCAGGATCGTCGGCGTGGGGGTCGCCAGCGAGAGCACCGTCGATTCGACGCCGACGGGTGTGGGGCCGCCGTCAAGGATCAAGGGGATGCGCCCGTCGAGATCGGCCAGCACGTGCTCGGCGCGCGTGGGGCTGACGTGGCCGAAGCGGTTGGCGCTCGGGGCCGCGATGGGCGCCTCGGCGGCGCGGAGCAGGGCCAGCGCCACCGGGTGAGCGGGGACGCGCACAGCGACGGTCTCGCCGCCGGCGGTCACTATATCGGGGATGCGCTCGCCGCGCGGCAGCACCAGCGTCAAGGGGCCGGGCCAAAAGCGCGCGGCCAACTCGCGGGCGACGGGCGGCGCGTACTTCACCGCCTGCGGCAGCCACGTCGCATCCGCCAGATGGACGATGAGGGGATCGTACGCGGGGCGCTCTTTGGCCGCGAAGATACGCTGCACGGCCTCCGCGCGCCAGGCATCCGCGCCCAAGCCGTAGACCGTCTCCGTGGGAAACGCAACCACCTCGCCGGCGCGGATCAACTGCGCCGCCTGAGCGATGACCTCCGGCTCAGGCTGTTGTGGATCGACAGGCAGGACGCGGGTTTCCATTGACACACTCACGTCTGGGTGACGACTTGCCATTCAGTGATGCTGCGCGTCTCGGTCCCGAAGGCCACGCCGATGTGGTAGATGGGCTTCTGCTTCTCCACGCGCCGATATTGCTCATCGTAGCCGCGCGCGGCGATCTGCGCCAGCGCCGCCTCCGCCGTCCCATCCAACTTGAACTCGAAGATGAAGATGCCCTCGTCTAGCTCAATCACCGCGTCGATGCGCCCGCGATTCGTCCGCACCTCCGCCCCAATCTGCAAGCCCATCAGCTTGAAGATCAGATAGAAGACGGTCTGGTAATAGCGCTCCTGCGGAATCTGGATGTCATAGGGGATCCCGGCGAAGAAGACGCCCAGCGAGGCGAAGAATTCCTCCCACGCCTGCACTTGCAGCGCATCCAGCAGATCCCACAGGTAGCCCCCGATCAAGCCGTCGCTCGCGCTGCTGAACGCATCCAAAAGATGGTGCATGAAGGCATTCTGCACCTCGTAGTTCGGGTACGAGAGCCGGTAGAGCCGCGAGCGCGGGTCGTAATCCTTGATGGTCAAGTAGCCCGTCTGCCACAACAGCGGCACCGGGCGCAGGTCTGCGATCTCGTAGCTGCTGAAGGTCAACTCGCTCACCCGCAACGATTCCAGCTCGCGCACATCATAGCCCTTGCTCTTCAGCAACTTGATCAGGAAGGTCGGCGTTCCCGTCTCGAACCAGAAGTTGCGGAAATCCTGCATATCGCAGACCAACAGCAGGGAAAAAGGATTGTACACCGGCGCGCCGCGCTTGGAAAACCGAAATCCATTGTACCAATGCTGAATGCGCGCTACCAATTCCGACGGTGGCGCATCGGCGTTCTCCGCAAAGACCTGAATATAATCGTTAAAATCGCGCTCAAGCTCCTCCTGCGTGAAACCCAATAGCGTCGCGTAGCGGTTATCGAGCGTGATATCTTTCAGATTGTTCAGCCCGGAGAAGACGCCCACCTTGCTGAACTTGCTCACACCGGTCAGGAAAACGAAGCGCACGTAGGCATCCATCCCCTTGATCACCGTGTAGAAGCCCTTCAGCACCTCGCGGATACGCGCCGCTGCTTCTGGATGATCGATATTGTCAATGATGGGGTTGTCGTACTCGTCGATCAGGATCACCACGCCAGCGCGATCCGCCAAGGCCCGGATAAGATCACGGAATTTCTTTTGATAATCCCCCGCGCCCAATGCGACCTCTTGATCCGCCGCAATTTCTTCTAATCGCTCCGCCAGCTTCCGCTTCAACTCCTCCTCTGTCTCCACGCGAAACAAGCTGAAGTCAATGCGGATCACGGGATGGACGGGCCACGCATAGTCGCTCTCGGCGATCCACAGCCCCTCAAACAGCTCCCGCCGCCCCTCGAAGAGCGCCGCCAGCGTCGAGATCAGCAGGCTCTTGCCAAATCGGCGCGGGCGCGAGAGGAAGTAGACGCCTTTGGGGGCCTTCACCAACTCATAGACCCAGCGGGTCTTATCCACGTACAAAAACCCGCCTTCGATGAGATCAGAGAATGTCTGAACGCCAATGGGCAGTGATTTCAACATCTCAGCACCTCCTGCACGTGATTCAACCAGCGCTTTGTTTCGCGGAGACTAGCGCGCCGCGCTGCATCAGCATATCGGCAAAACCGAGCACATCCGGCTCGACCACGTCAAGCTCCGCGCCGAAGCGCTCCGCCACCGCCGCAGCGATGTCGCGCAGCGTGTGCGTCCCATCGGCCAACTGCAAGACCAAAGCGCCGGTCGTATTAAGCACGATGAACTTGCCCTGCGCGGGCAGCACAACGACCGATTCACCATCAGCCTCACGGGTCACAACATCGGGTTGAACCACCAGCACATCATCCCAATTGGCCATCGAGAACCTCCCAAAATGAAGCATCACGTCGAAAATGGAGCGCGTAGACCGGCACATCGGCCATCACGTCCTCCCAGCGCGCCATCGCTTGCGGAAGCCATGCCACATCCGAGGAGAGGACGGGTGTATTGGCGATGAGTTCCCCCAGGCTCTGAGCACGCGAGAGCAAGCCTAAGCTTATCTCCGTATCCTTGACTAAGCACAGTAAAGCTCGCAGCGGCGCGCGGGTGACGTCGTCCCGGCGCTTGCCAAACGGCGTGGCCTCGATACGCCATCCGTTCGCAACAGCAGCATCGGGCCATAGCAGCACCAAGTCATCGTTCAGTATGGGATCGGGCGCGGAAAGTTTCGCGGCCGTCGTCTTGCCGCTGCCGGAGAGGCCAAACAGCCCGTAGCCCTGATCCTGATGGACGATCCCCGCCGCGTGGAAGAGCAAGCCGCCCTGCGTGAATGCCTGGAGAGCACACGCCACGCGCACGAAGTAACTCATATCGCCGGGAGTGGCCGCCGGGTGCGCGTGGAGACGCGCCGTGTGCGCTTCGGGGACGATATAGCCTTCGAATCCGGGGGCCTCCAGCGTGCAACGCCCGGCATGACAGCGCGGCAGTGTCTCGAACAGCGGCGCGGTGGGCATCGCCAAGTTGCTCGCCTCGGCCAGCTCCACCGTCCATTTGCGACGCACGAAGTCGGAGGTCCAGTCGGCCCACGCGCGCGCCAACGGCGTCACCCATCGCGGGTGTCCCTGCACCGATATTCTGATCTCGCCCACCGCCATCGACCATTTCATTCGCGCTTCGACCTCCATTCTCGCCGTCGCACCAACAGCCAGCACCCCAACACGACCAACATCCCCCCCTCGATGCGGCTCCACAGGCGCGGCAAGCCCGCCCGCGTCGAGACCGTCTCTGGATGGACATTGACAGCGCCATCCCACTCCACCTCTTCGATGCGGTAGGTGTACTTGCGCCCCACCGCCGCCGTCTCATCGATGAAACGGTAGTCCGCGCCGGCGATCTCATCGCCCTGCGCGGGGATCAACGTGGCATTGACCTGCTCGAAGTGCGCGCTGCCCGCCTTGGCGCGGTAGACGTTAAAGCCGGCGGTTCCCACCTCGCTGGCGGTCGCCCACGTCAATGCGACGGGGGCCGGCGGGGAGAGCAGCAAGCCCAGGCCAATGAGGGCTAAGACGATGGCCGGGAGATCAGCTAACTTGATGTTCGGTAAGCCAGTCATAGAGTTGTCGTTGCGCTGTCCAAGCCGATTGCGTGGCCGGCTCGCGCGTCAGCAAGCGCCACAGCGCCGGGCCATGATGTTTGAGCAGACTAAACGGCCGCCGGAGAAAAAACGCCACCCGCTCCCATCCTTGCAATTGTTGCCGCGCCGGGGAATCCCCAAAAAGAACCACACGGGCATAGGAGAGCACACCTCGCACATCGCGACCTGGCAAATCCCGCCATACGGATGGCATGCGCTGCACCAATTCGCCACAGATAATACGCTGCGCCGTCGTCATCACGTCTGGAGGCGGTGAGGGGAATAGCATAGAGACCTCGGAGGGCCACGCCTCATCCCAGAACCACGCGGCAAGCGATAGAGCCAGCCCGACAACGTGGATCATCCTCGCGGCCTCCGCTCGCGCCGATAAGGTCTGCCATTCCGACTCGGCCCAATCCGCCGTCCAAAATTTGAGATCAGCCAGAGATAAGAGACCGATATTCAAGCGATGTTTCATCAAATGCGCAACAAGATAGAGAAAATGATCGACCGGATGTGGCGCCTGAATGCCGGGAAGGAGATCCCAGTTCTGCAAACCTGCGCGCCATCGAGCAATCGTAAAATCATCAACATCTTGGATAAGCAAGGTATGAATCTCAATTCGCAACCCCGGCGACTCAGGCGACAGCGGGGGTAAATGAAAACCACGCATCCCGCTCACCTTCATCTGATAGCCCTGCGCGCGCAACGCCGCCGCCAAAGGCGAAGCGTCAGATGGCGCGACCAAGATGTCAATGTCCTTGTAAGCCCGCATCCAAGGGCTGGGATACGTCTTGGCCACGACAGGCCCTTTGACCAAAACGATGGGAATATCCAGGCGCTGGGCCAATTGCCCTAATCCTTCCAATTGGCGAAGGGCCAGGGCCTGCTGGGCTTGATTCTGATAACGCGCTTGCTGGGCAGCCCGCGCGAGAGGCGTGGGGAGCGACCAACCCTGCTGAGTGGCTCGCCACGCAAGCAGCGGCAACAGCCGATGCGCCGTCGCCCAGGCCAGCAGCTTCGGTAGCGACTGATCGCTCTCTCCACGCCACCACAAGGACAGCTCTTCCGTCACGCTTCTCCTCTGCTCCACGATTATATGTATCTACGAGACGGGCGTCGCATTCTCCTGTCGATGCAGCCAGCGCCGAGGATCACTCACTACGCCGATATAATCAAAGAGGAACGCGCCAAAGACGCCCATCATCAGGCCGATGGCCAGTCCGACGGCCGTGTTTATCATCTTCCGAGGGCCAACCGGAGAGCGCGGCGGGACCGCCATCGAGGCAAAGCGCACCTCGGTGCTGCCAGTCGCCTGGGCGACCTCGATTTCCTGTTTCTTGGACAAGAGATTGCTGTAAGTTTGCCAGGCCAAGCTCCGTTCTTTCTGCCTCTCTTCTTTCAAATCCTGAAGACGCACTACTTCGGCCCGCAGCAGACGCACCTCTTGCTCCAATTGATCGATCTCTTGTGTGAAGGGGGTCTCCAAAATATCCGAATAGGTCAACAAGCCCTTCCAATCCGCCGTGCGTTCCAGCGCCTGCTCAGACTCGGAATCTGTCATATCTAAATAGTCCGGGGTCAAGGTCTGTAGGAATTCATAGCTCTGATTCTGAGCTAAAGCGGTCTCATATTGCCCGATGATGGCTTCTTGAACCGCCACATCAGCCTCCATCATCGCGATCAAATTCTCCAGATCGGTCAGTTGCTCCTCGCGGCTGAGATCGACGGTCAACACCTCTTCCAAGGAGGTCGCCTGGAACTCCAGGCTCTCCACCGGCAAACCACCTGCCGCCAGCACCTTCTGCTTGAACGTGTAGATGGACAGCCCCATGGTGCGCGCGCTGATGTCATCGCCGCTAACTAATTGCTCGCGCATCACCCCCGCCTCATAGAGAAGCGTCTCGAAGCGCTGCTTGCGCGCATAGGCATCCGTGTATTCACTGATCATCTCGCTAAGGCGCTTTTCGAAGGTCAGTAGATTGAAGTTAATCTCTGAGCCGACGGAAACGTTAAAAAGGCGCTTTTGAACATCTGCCTGGCGCGTGACAATCTCCGCCACGCTATCCTGACGCCCGGTGCGCAATTTAGCCAACAACTCTTCCTGCTCAGCCACCTGGCGCTGCAACTCTCCGATGCGATCCTCCTCCGTGAGGAATTCGACCCACGCCTCCTGCGCCGTATCATAGGCTACTTTGGCATTATCCACCTGGGATTGAATATCCTCAAAGGGCAACGCGGCATCGACGCCATAAATCATATTGATGTGTTGCTCGAAGGCCTTGGCCCAAGCGTTCGCAATCAAAGCGGCCGTCTCGGGATCTTCATCCGTTGCGATAATCCGAATTGTGTTACTTTCACCGCCTCCTTCTGGGGAGTACAGTTCACCCTTCACCTTTTCTGATAGCACTGAAGGCTCCAACTCCTCCGGGGGCAATACGCCGGCCAACGCCTCAGCAACCTGGGAGGCGATGGCGCCGTCTCTGACCATCCCCGTCAGCGTGTTCAACCGCCGCGCGGTGCGGTCGATCAGAGCCGATGACCCCTGCACTTGCGTGCTGAACAACATATCCTCTTCCGTCATCGATTCAATTCCAGAGCCAAACGAGACCTCAACCTTGCTCTTCAGCAACACCACGCCGGCGCTCGCCTCATAGGTGGGCGCCATCAACGAACTGACCAGGTATGCAGTGCCCCCCACTAACACGGCGGCCAATCCGATCAGCCACCACCAGCGCAACAGAATGTCAATGTAAATAGTTAGATCGATTTCTTCTTCCATATTACCAATACTCTCCTATTCTCCCATATATCTGATATGTATGACTTTACCTTGGACTTATTCTACCTCATTTCTTAGGAGATGCAGCCTCCGTCCTCTCCGGTACAGTCACCGGGCAATCACGGATAACTCCATCTACGGCGATAAGCATCCCGATCACGGCCCAGGGCAAAAGCGCGCCCCATCCAATAATCCA
>CAYXVS010000039.1:0-16161 GCA_964468735.1 uncultured Anaerolineales bacterium
ACTTCTTCTTCGGCCATACCGCGCAGCCAGTCGGGCATCTCGCCCTCTTCCTCTTCAGGTTGAGGTTCGGGTTCGGGCGCCGGGACGGCCTCGGCTTCAACTTCTTCTTCGGCCATACCGCGCAGCCAGTCGGGCATCTCGCCCTCTTCCTCTTTAGGTTCGGGTTCGGGCACCGGGATGGCCTCGGCTTCAACTTCTTCTTCGGCCATACCGCGCAGCCAGTCGGGCATCTCGCCCTCTTCCTCTTCAGGTTGAGGTTCGGGTTCGGGCGCCGGGGCGGCTTCAACTTTCTCCTCCGCCATACCGCGCAGCCAGTCGGGCATCTCGCCCTCTTCCTCTTCAGGTTGAGGTTCGGGTTCGGGCGCCGGGGCGGCCTCGGATTCAGCATCCTCCTCAACCATACCGCGCAGCCAGTCGGGCATTTCCTCCGCCGGTTCAGGCGGTTGCTCAGCAGCTGCCGCTTCCTTCTCTTCAAGTTCCGCTGGCGCGGAAGGCGCCCCAACGGACGGCCCCTCGGCTGTGTGTTGCAATAGCCAGGGGGGTAATTCCTGAGAAGGGCCAGGAGCAGGCGTTTCTACGGCGTGCTGATGAAGCCAATCGGGCTGGGGCTGCGGCGGGGGAGCACTGCCCACATCCACAGCATCGGCGGTCAACCAATCGGGGTAAGAGGCCGAAGCTTCTGGAGCAGGAGCACGGGTTTCCGCCTCAAAATCCTCTTCAAGCGTAGGTGCAGGCGCTTCCGCTATCTCTTCTTCCTCTTCTGCTTCTTCCTCCCAGCCAGCGAACCAATCGGGTTCTTCTTCCTCTTCAGGCTCTGTTGGGGTTGGCTCCATCGAGGAGGCAGCAGCAGGCGCCTCCTCTTCGGGCGCCCCCGAAATACCGGAGAGCCAATCTGGCAACTCATCCGGCGCCATCGGCTCGATCTCTTCCGTGGCCTCTGCCTCTTCTTCTACCCCTTCCATCTCTTCCGTCTCTTCCTCTTCGGAGAGGCCAACGAGCCAATCCGGCAGCTCGGAAGGGGCGAAATCCTCTTCCTCCTCGGACGCCGGTTCAGGCGCGGGGGCCGCTTCTTCTGGCCCTGACTCTGGTGCCTCCGAGTCCATCATAATTCCCGAAAGCCAATCCGGCAGATCCTCATCAGGGGGCGCTACGTCCGATTCCGACGCCTCGGACGAGGGCGCTTCTTCCTCATCCTCAGCAAGCCAGTCGGGCCAGGCTTCTTCTGCTCCCTCATCTTCATCCGAAAAAGCTGCGTCATCGGTCAAACCGGAGAGCCAATCCGGCAGACCCTCTGAGGAAGATTGCCCTTCCGACGTAGGGAGACGTGCGCCGCATTTGTTGCAAACGCGGCGGTCATCTGGATTTTGCGTGCCACACTTAGGACAGCGAATCATACCTATTTTCACTCACTCATCACTGTGCGGGCGATCAATGCCCAAAATAATGCGCAACCCCGTCATCGTGGTGCCAATCGCGACGCCCATCAATACACCCCGCATCCCGCCCGCGGCCAAGTCGGTCAACACGGTTTTGACATTGGAGAGGATACCAAGGTAGGGAACGGTGCTCAGCAAAACGGCTCCGACGACGACGACAAACACCACGCTGTTGAGGTTCCGGCGCGTGCGGAATATGCGCATCCCGGTGACGATTAGGGTGACGGCCGTGATGGCCAGCAACGCTGATTCTCCGGGGATGAGCACATGGTTGAGCATGAGTTGAGCCTCCGAGCCACCCGAACCTTGCCACACGACCAAAACCAAGCTACCCAGCGCCGATAAAATCAAGAGTAAACTGCCCAACCAATTTTTTCGCCTGCGAAGTAAGCGTTGCGAATGGACGTTGAGGAGATTGAAATACCCCAATAAAAGGGCAAATGCTCCCAGCACCATTCCCCATTGAATCAGGAAAAATCCCGCTAGCTCCAGGCCCTCGACAGGGACCAGTGCGCCCAAGAGGACTAACATCCCGACAAGCATCGCCACCGCTGTGGGAAGAAACCACTTGAACATTGTCTAGCCTCCCCCGTATACGATGGATACGATCATCGCTACAATGATGCCCGCGATGGTCAACCAACGCAGGATATCGTGCGCGGCCAAGCTGGCCCAATAAGGAGAGCGCTGAATCACCTCGGCAGCGCCGGCGAAGAGATCCTCGCCCATCACGAATTGATCGGAGGAGAGGGCGGGGTAGAGCGCGCTGATGCCCTCCAATGAGGTTGTCCCGCCCATCGAATGGATGCGGCTGCGCTGCGTCGCTTCGGCCAGCAAACTGACCTCCTGATCAAATTTGCCCAACATGATATTGGAGCTGAGGCCGCCATCGAAGAAATAGGTTGCGGCCATCGCTGCGTAGGTGGTGGGCGTCGGGGCGGCAAACTGGACAAATAGGGGGCGATAGCGAGCGGCGTTCCCGATCCGCGCGTAGGCGCGGCGCATCCAATCCCCGGCGAGCAGGAAGAGCGTGGGATCACCGGTGGTGATCAGCGGCGGCGCATCATAAGCGGCGGATAAATTGAATAAGGCGCTCAAACTCTGGAGCGCGGCGACGGAGGTAAGCGCATCACCGTCGGCCAAACCGCCTTTGCCGAGCGCGATATGAATCGTCTTCCCCTCCTCGGCCACGCGCCCCACCTCATCGGACAAAGCGCGGAAGAGAGGGTAAGACCGCATCTCCGGTGGCGTCTCACGATGGCGCAGGCCATAGATGGCCAACACCGTCGCGCCAACCAGCACAAAGGCTAAGGCGATGATTTGTTCAGCCACAGTTGTGCTCCCTTTTAATAAGTTGCGCTTGTAGTTCGCCTAACGTCTCTGGCTCCTCCAGGATCTCGGCCAGGGAGGCCAGCGAGGATTGTCCAAAGAGCGGCGCCAGCATCCATAGAAGTTGCCCGCCAACGAAGCCCCAAACTTGAAGCACATCCAACAGTGGAATGGCGATGGGGGTCAAGCCTCGCGCTTCCAGTTGGTTGGCCCAGCGGGTCAATTTTGTAGAGGTTGTCAAGTGCTCTGATGTCTTCAAGTGAAGCCCCCTACGATCCTGGAAAGAGTTATAGATGTATGATTTACGATATAGGTGAACCCTTCTTTATCACTGCTTTAGCTTTTTCAGTATAGCACGGTTCATTAAGAGTGCAAAACTCAGTATGCTGCCGTATACAATCTTACGCCAGATATAAAGCATCAAATAGCAAAATATCCCATAAGGTCAAGTTGCGATCATTTTATTTACTGATAGGATACACTTACAAGCTCATCACGGCAACGCCCTCAATCTGGTATAAGAGCTATCCACTTCCATATTACCATCAATATGCAATGGTATGGTTAAACAATCGTTACACGATGACGTTGGATTATTCTGGTGACTCGCCAACAATAACGAAAATCGTGAGGAATGTAGGTTGGAATGATATTCCGACCAAGGGGATCGGCAATCCGACCTACGCCTATTTTATGAGGAGTAACTACCGTAATGAAGCGGCTCTTGACCCCCTATTACAAATTCGAGCCGGAGATGATCCATATTCCGGCCGGAGAATTTCTGATGGGCAGCGATCCCGCCCAAGATCCGCGCGCGCGGGAGGAGGAGCAACCGCAGCACCGCGTCTATCTGCCCGATTACGCGCTGGCCAAGACCTCGGTGACAAATGCGCAGTACGCCATCTTTCTGCGCGCCACCCATCACGCACCTCCGCCGCATTGGCGCTGGTTGCGCTGGCGCCATCGCTGGGCGTCCCCGTTCCGGCGGCAACATCCCGCCGTGTACGTCACATGGTACGACGCTCGCGCCTACTGTCAATGGCTCCGGGAGATCACGGGCAAGCCCTATCGGCTGCCCACGGAGGCGGAGTGGGAGAAGGCCGCCCGGGGCAGCGAGGGACAGATCTACCCCTGGGGCAATGCCTGGGACGCCAGCCGCTGCAACATCCAGGGGGATTCCGAGTCGAAGGAGACGATGCCTGTGCACGCCCATCCCCAGGGGGCCAGTCCCTACGGCCTGTTGGATATGGTGGGCAATGTCTGGGAATGGACCTCGAGCCTGTGGGGAATGGACTTGGGCCCGCCGACCTATGCCTATCCCTATGATTCCCAGGATGGGAGAGAGAATCTTATCGCGAATAATTATATCCGGCGCGTGCTGCGGGGTGTTTCCTTCTATAATGATCGGCAGAGGGCGCGCTGTGCCGCGCGTTATCGCTACAGCCCGCGCAATCGATTTGATAGCGTGGGGTTTCGCGTCGCGCTTTCGCTTACGTAAGCAGAAGGAGGAGCCACAATGCTCTTCAAGCCGATGCACTTCATTGCCGCCGAGATCGAGGTTGAATTTGAAGAACTGCCGCGTTATGAGAAGAAGCCGCACTGCCCGGTCCGCTTCCATTGGGAAGGGCAGACCCACGAGGTAACCACATGTGTCAGCGAGTGGCACGACTACGGTCGGCGCGGGCGAATGGCTCATAACATGCGCCCCAGTCACGCGGCGGCGGCCGCGCGGCGCGGCTCCTGGGGCGTGGGCCGCTACTACTTTCGTGTGCGCGTCCAGACCGGCCAGGTCTTTGATCTCTACTACGATCGGGCGCCAGGGGATGCGGAGGATCGAAAGGGCAGTTGGATCTTGTTCCGAGAGATGCGCGCGGAAGGCTGATCCAACGTCATCTCAATCAAAAAAGCCCCCCTCGTGATTGAGGGGGGCTTTGTGGCCCCAGGGGAATTCGAATCCCCGTTTCCGGCTTGAGAGGCCGGCGTCCTAGGCCTCTAGACGATGGGGCCAGGCAACTGTAAATTCTACCAGAGCCTCGTGTTTTGTCAAATGTAGATTCTGGCCGGGTTTCGAAGCAGAAGCGGGAGGGGAAATCAACCCCACCGGCAAAGTAGCGCATTTTAAGATGAGAGCCGATACTAGAGCATCTCAGTGGTTCAGTAAGGCCCCAGGAGGTGCTCGATGATTGTTTCCAACACTGGAACCGGGGTGGCAGGCGCTGATGCTGACGCCCTGGTGTTCCATCAAGCCCAAGCCGGAGATCAGGACAGTGTGAATGTCCTGATGGCCCGGCACACGCGACTGGTGCCCGCCGTGGTGCGGCGCCAGGTGCTGGGCGATCTGCCGTTCGGGGCGGCGCTGCAGGCGAGCCGCGTTGGCCTGTGGCGGGCCATCTTAGGCTTTGATCCCGAACGCGGATGTGCTTTTTCCACCTATGCGTGGCCGGATCGCGCGCTGCCCATCTTAGCCGAAAACCGGTGGCCCATTCCCGGGCGAAAGTTGACAGCGTCGATCTGTTCGGCAAATCCCCCCAGGTTCACCGTCAACGGCGTCAAGCGGGTGTTGCGGTCATAGCCTAACGTCGTGATCCCACCCCCCTGCTCCGCTCGCAGCCCCCGGCACAATCGTATCCGCGCTGATGAAGCGGCCCAGCGTCGGATCGTAGGTGCGGGCGCGCAACGCCGTCGCGGGCCGTAACGCCGCCTTCGAAGCCTGGGGCCTCAAGCGCCTATCCGTCTGGCGCCCCGCGGGGGCGCGCGACCCTCTTCCTGGCAGATGTGTGGTTCAATCTGACCACCCTCGCCCGGTTAGTGCGGGAGGCAACCGCTGCTACCGGCAACTGACCCCGCGCCCGCTCCCCATAGCCCGCACCCCGCCCCGCGAAAAAATTGACCCTCGGGGCGCGGGCTTCCCTGCCATACATCCATGTTCGCCCACCATATCTCGGCCTCTGGCGCCCGCTGTGGCTCCTCCGCACCGCCCGCATCACCCGGATTGGACACTTCGGCGCCCCTTTTGCTTCGAATTCCCGATTTGAGGTTTCGGAGCGAATCATATCTGGGCTGATTCGCCCATTCGCCGATTCCGTATATGATAAAGGCATGCGACGTTCAACCTACCGACTCGCTGCGGTGCTCGCGCTGGGAGCGACGTTGGCGACGCGCCTGCTCTGGTTGCGCCAGACGTCACCGCCGCCCATCGGCCCGGTCGATGCGGAGGGCTTTCATCTCCTGGCGATGAATATGCTGGCCGGGCGCGGCTTCGCCATCGGCTGGACGCCGCCCTTCTGCGCGACCGCGATTCGGCCCCCGCTGTACCCCGCCTTCCTGATGCTCACCTATCGGGGGCTGGGCGCCTCCCCCGCGCACGCGGTGCTGATGCAGGTACTGCTGGCCGTGGTGACGACCGCGCTCGTCATCCGCCTGGGGCGCGAGGTGGGCGGCGCGCGCGTCGGCGTGCTGGCCGGCTGGCTCTACATTCTCAATGGGACGACCCAGCGCTACATCGGCTATCTCTTGGCGGAAGCCCTCCTGCTCCCGCTGATGACCGCCGCGCTCTGGGCCTCCGTCCGCAGCCTCAGACGCCCCGGCCTGCGACAAAACCTCCTCGCAGGCGCACTCTGGGGCTTGACCCTCCTCACGAAACCGAACGTCCAGTATTTGGCGCTCTTCATTGGTGGCCTCATCTCCATTCGTCTCATCGTCGCTTCGCGCCCTGCTGTGGCGCAGCCAAATTTACGGTATCTGTTTAGTTTTACAAGTAGATCAAGGCGCAACGCACTTGAACTGAAGGAAGAGCGACGCCTCATGCAGTATACACCTGGTAATAAACCCAAAAGTGCGTTGCACCTTACAAGTCTAAATGGTTACAATTTACGCCATACGCCATACGCAATCCGTCTTCTTCCCTTCTGGCTCGCGCTGCTCCTCGTCCTCTGTCCATGGCTCGCGCGCAATCGCATCGTGATGGGGCGGTGGATGCTCTCCGACGCCTTCGAGGAGAACCTCGCGCGGGTCAGCGCCGTCGCGACGCTGGCCGAGGTCGCGCAGGTGGAGGCGGCGCCGTGGACGCCGACGTGGGAGTTCATCTACGATATGCTGGAGCTGCACGCCGCCATCCGCTACGATTGGGACGCCGCCCAGGCCGATAGCGGCGCTAATGAGACATGTGAGGCGCGCACTGAGCGCCATCGGCAACTCGCGGCGCTCGCGCGGGAGGTGCTCGCGCAACATCCCCGCGCGTGGATCGCGGCCCATCTGCGCGGCGTGGGGCGGAGCCTGCTGGATCTGGGGCATCGCCACTGGTACCAGACGCTCTTCGGGCGGGCGTGGGAGACGACGGGCGTCGTCCCCGACATCTGGGCGCGGATGGGCTGGTCGTTGGCGCGCGGCGCGTTCGGGGATGCGATTGCGGTGCTGGTGCGCGAGCGGATCGTGCGTCCGCCGTGGCCGGCGGCCCTGCTTTGGTGGGCGCTGCTGGGCGGTCGGCTCCTGGTCTGGGCCTTGAGCCTCCGAGGGCTTTCGCGCCTGCGATCCACGCCGAGCGTCGCCCTCCTGCTGGGGATCACCGTGGTCTACCTCGTAGTGCTTCCCGGCCCCATCGCCTACGACCGCTTCTACGTGCCGGCCATCCCGGCGGTGGTGGTGCTGATGGCGCAAAAAAGCCCTGTCAGGCTTCAAAAGCCTGACAGGGCTGCGTGAATCACGAGTTATTTCTGCTCCGGTCGCCGCATTCGCTCGGCCTCGGCATCGAAGAGTTGCTCGCGGATGTTCAAGTTGCTGGCTTGCAGCTTGAGCGATAGCTCAGCCGCCATCCGGCGCATGATGCGGAAGCCGATCTCCGGGTAGTCGTTGCACAGCTTGAGCAGCCGATCCCGTGGAATGCGCAATAATTGCGCATCGGTCTTGCAGCGAACGGAGGCGGTGCGCCGCGCCCTTTCGACGAGGATGACCTCGCCGAAGGTGCTGATCGCCTCCAACTCCGCGACCTGCAGGAGGACCTCCTCCTCCGCTTCTGGCTCCAGAATGATCTCGACCTCGCCCTGGGCGAGAATGTAGAGCGCATCGCCTACATCATCCTGACGGAAGATGTACTCCCCTGCCAGATAATTGGATTCCTCACAGACGCGCAGGACCAAATCCAGATGGATCTCGTTCAAATCGCGGAAGAGATCCGATTGTCGCAATATCTGTTTACTTTCTCGTAGATGCACTAGTCACCTCCTGCTAAAACCGCAACCATTCCAAATCGTCCGTTCGAGTGTTCAGAATCGCGCACGTCGCCGCGCGCCAGCGGGATTGACCCAGCGCGCCGGGGTTGATGAGGCGGGCGCCGGTCTCCGCGATCTTCTTATCCAAAGGGATGTGGGTATGGCCGTGAACGATGTAGTCGTAGCGCGGGTCGTGCATCACCGCGTCGAGTTGTCGCCCCACGTCGCCGTGGAGGAGCGCGATTCGTGATCCATTGAGCGTCAACTCGTGCTGCATCCGTATCCGGTGGGGGCCAAATATCTCCTGGGCTGTCTCGCGTAGGGCGGGATCACGATCCATATTGCCCTGGGCGATCCATAGATCGAAGGGCGCGAAAAGCTTGAGCGTCGCCACGTTGGTCACGTCCCCGGCGTGCAACACCGTCGTGATCCCGCGCTCCTGATAGATCTGCAAGGCCGCTTTGACCTTTTGCTGATCGTTGTGCGTGTCCGATAGCAATCCCAAATACATCAACTTGTCCAAGTAGTGGGGATAACGATGCGCCCCTACACCTCGCGCACGTCCACCACGTGCGCATCGAGCGATTCCATAATCTCGACCAACTTGTCCTCCTCAAGGCCACAGACCTTGATCATCAGATGGCTCTCCGCGCGCGTCAGGCCGGCGAAGGTCCCCAGAGCGACGATGTCGCCGCCGTGCTCCGAGATCGCGCCGGTCAGACGGCTCAACGTCCCTGGTTCGTTCGCTACATGCAATGTGAGCCGGACCCCTTCCTCGCGACCGCCTAGCATTTCGATGAAGGTCTTGAAAACATCGGTCTCCGTGATGATCCCGACCAGGGCTTTCCCGTCCATCACCGGCAGCCCGCCGATTTGATTATCCGCCATCAAGCACGCCGCGTCCTCGACGGTCTCATCCTGCTGCACCGTGATCACATCTTTGCTCATGACATCCTCAAGCGAGAGCTTAGACAGGAGATAGCCGATCTCATAGACGCTGAGGCTGGTCGCGGGGGAAGGCGAGGCGTAGAGCAGATCCTTCTCGGAGACGATCCCTACCAAGCGTCCCCGCTTGTCAACGACAGGTAAGCGCCGGATTTTGTTCTCGTGCATCAGGCTGAGGGCCTCGTCCACGGGCATCTTCGTGTTGGTTGTAATCAGATCCGAGGTCATGCGATCTTTGACTAACATAGTTGTTCCTCCTCACGAGTAGCTAAGTTGGTTCTTAATTCTTATGAAACGAATTTAGCTCATTATGGCACAGCTTAGGGGTTTGGCAACTGATGGCGGGCTGGGCAAACGAAGCAGTTCCAAAGTCCGGAGATGCACAAAGTTACGCGCTAAACGGTTTGCCACACGCATCAATCCCAGCTTAGCTTACCTTAAGGCGCCATCAAGGCACGATGTAAACCACAAAGGGCTTTTCCGCCTGGGAGGGATAGCGTGTGGCGCGTCCCTCAGGAAAGCGCGACCGCAGCAATTGCATATCGGTCTCGTTCTCGAGGCGCAGGATGTACATGCGTGGGCGATCTAAATTGCCGCTCGGAATCTCCTCGGCGGATGTTAACATATTCGTCCACGTGGGTAGCCCCAATTCGAAGGCAACAGCGTCCGCGATGAGCCAGCGTCCCTCATTGATCACGTAGGCGTTGGAGAGGTCGCCCAAAATTGTATCGAAGCTACGAAGCGCGGCGGCGACCTCGCTAGTGTTGGGCGCCTCCGGGCGATAGGATTGCGCGTGGCGCACGAAGACGCGATGCGCGTTGAGGCCCACGCTGGCCACGAGCAACATCGCGATCAGCACCGCGCGCAGCGCGCGCCATCCTCGATCCTGCCAGGTCGTGCGGACGCCGCTTGACCATCGGCTTATCGGCAGCGCGACTAAGGTGAAGATGACGGGGATCGCGGCGCCGGTCCGCACCACACTGGGATTTTCATCAGGAAAGGCTAAGGCCAGCGCGGACGGCAGCCAGGCGATGCATCCCGCCAGGAGAAGCGCGGCCGTGCGCGCTTCCTGCCGCCACAGCACGCGATAGAGTGCCGTGATCGCGCCCAAGATCAGCAGCGCACCCGCGATGGGCGTCAGTACCGGCGCGAAGGGAATCGCACTGAGGGGCATGAAGTCGCCGCGCCAGTGGAACATCAGCGTCAGGTTCTTGAGGTTGCGCAGGAGAGTCATCAGGGGCGAGCCGGGGATGGGGTTGTGGTAGAGATACCACGCGGAGCGTCCCCAGAAGGCGCCGGAATCCCATACCATAAAGAGGCCCAGCGGGATGAAAACAAGCGTGGCGGTGATGATGGTCAGCGCCGGGCGCGTCCAGTGGAGGTTATGGAATATCTTGTCCCCTTCATCGCCGAGCGCGCACGCCAGGAGCCAGGCGAAGGCCACGGCCAGGGGCACCAGGCGGAAGGCGGTGTAGCCGTAGAGGCCGGCGCCCAGGCAGAGGCCCAACATCAAGAAATCGCGGCGGCGACCGGTGCGCATGCCGCGCAGCATAAAGTAGAAGCTCCACGCGCTGAAGAGCGGCGCGAAAGGATAACGTAGGCCCATCCGGCTGATCCACACGGGCCAATCGGCCACGGCGGTGAAGAACATGGCCCACCGGGCGACGGCGGCGCCGTACAATTCCCGCGCCATCAGATAGACGGCGGGCAGCGTCAGCGCGCCGGCCAACGCGGCGCCCAACTTGAGCACGGTGAAGCCCACGGGCAGGCCCGTCAGTCGGATCAACAGCGCCGTCCAGTAAAATTGCAGCGGCTCGCGCCCTGTGTTTCGATAGAAGAAGACCGGGCGCAGGCCGTGTTGCACCACGTCGCGGACATCTAACAGTTTCTGGGTGTGATCCCACGTCATATCGGGCGGCAGGCGGTTCAGGCGCCAGAGCCGGAAGCCCAGGCCGAGCGCCAGAATCCCCCAGAAGATCACGGCCTCCCACGAGAGGCGCAGGCCATCTCCGTCTTTAGGCCAACATCGCACGTGTGAACGCTTCGCCTGATCTTTATCCCCGTCCCAGTAGGCGAGCATAAATCCGCCCACGCTGATGATCCAGGCGAGGACGCTGATCCACTCGAAGGTGTTGTTCCAGCTGTAAGCCACGTTGATGAAGGTCGCCAGCAGGCTCAGCAGTAAGCATACCTGGCGCCAGGTCGATGTGGGGCGGAGTTGCACAGCGGTTTCTCTGCGCTGAACCGGCGTAGAGGGGTGGATCGCCGGCTGCTGATGGAGCGTCCAGCCCCAGGCGACCCCGGCCACGAGGTAAGTGATCAGGGCCGGCACGACGTAGGACGCGCTTAGCATCACCTGCGCGGTGATGGCGAAGAGGATCGCGTCAAGCGCCAGTACCCACGTCCAGCGGCCATCGAGCGTGGGTTGAGCGGTAAGCTTTTCGTTTTTGGAGTGTTTTTGGGTCATATTTTGATTCTCTACCCTACAGAACTTTTGTTCTGTGAAATTTCAGTCGAAAAACGCTGGCTTTTTCGTCAAAATGACTGCAAAACGATCGTTCTGGCATCTCAAAATCACTAATTGGGGCTGTCTATAGACTTGTGTAGGGTAGCGAAATATTTTGATAAGGCTCTTATACTTTACTTTCCGCTAAAATAGACGATTTACGCCACAATTTCGCTCGATTTAACAAATAAATTGCGATTATGAGATAATTAGTAACTATAAGCAGGAAAAACTCTAAGTTATATGATTGAAAACATTTTATATCATATAATAATGAAATATCGCAATAAAATATACTATTTAACTTTATAATATCTAATTCACAAAGATTCAGCCCGATGAATGAATTCATCGTCTGATACCCAAAACCCGTTGGAAACGGGTTGTAGGGGGCTGTTTTAGTGCGATTTCATCGCACTTCCCAATATCAGCCAGCGGTTTCAACCGTTGGCGACGGAATATTTCACCTAAAAACCGACAAGAGTCTTTTGATAATTGCCCGGCTTAGCCCCGAAGGGGTTCTGAAAATCCTTCGGGGCTGCAAAAAAAGGACCAAGCGGGATGGCGTGAAAAAACCATCCCGCTTGGTTGCGACAAATCCGAATCTACAGCAGGCCCGCTAAGCGCTTGGCCGCCTTGACGGTGTTGCTCAGCAACATCGCGATGGTCATCGGGCCGACGCCGCCGGGCACGGGAGTGATGTGTCCCGCGACCTCCTTCACCTCCTCGAAGTCCACGTCGCCCACGAGGCGATAGCCGCGCTTACGCGTCTCATCGTCCACGCGATTGATGCCCACGTCGATGACGACCGCGCCGGGTTTGACCCAATCGGCCTTGACCATCTCCGCGCGGCCCACCGCCGCGATGAGGATGTCGGCCCGGCTGGTGACGCCCGGCAGATCCTGCGTGCGCGAGTGGCAGATGGTGATGGTGGCGTTGCGCTTGAGCAGCAGCATCGAGACGGGCAGGCCGACGATGTTGCTGCGCCCCAGGATCACCGCCTCTTTACCCTCGATCTCCACGCCGGTGCTGTCGATCAGGCGGATGATGCCGGCGGGCGTGCAGGGCGCGAAGAGCGGCGTGCGATTTTTCATCGCCAGCCGCCCGATGTTGACCGGGTGGAAGCCATCGACGTCCTTCTTCAGGCTGATGGTGTTGAGTACAGCCTCCTCGTCCAGGTGATCGGGCAGCGGAAGTTGGACTAGGATGCCGTGGATAGCGTCGTTGGCGTTGAGATCGCTCACCAGCGCTTCCACCTCCTTCTGCGAAGCATCGGCGGGCAACGTCTTGCCCACGGAGTGGATGCCCACCTCTTTGCAGCGGCGCTGCTTCATCCGCACGTAAGTCTGCGAGGCCGGATCTTCGCCCACCAGGACGGTCGCCAGCCCGGGGACCAGATCGTGCTCTGCCTTTAACGTCGCGACCTCCTCGGTCAAATCGGCCTGAATCTGCTTGGCAATACCTTTGCCGTCAATCAGTTGTGTCATGGATCCTCCTTGAATCTCACACTCAATTCTTAATCTTAGTTCTTAACGCTTGATACTTAATATCCCTCAAATCCAACGTCGGGCCTGCGAAGTGTAAGTCTCCCACGCCTCCCCAAATTGCTCCCGGAGCATCTCCTCTTCGATCCTGATAAACGCGCGGTCGATAAATACACCGAAGATGACGACAATCGCGAAAGGCATCAGCGAACGCAAAAGTAGCGCCAATCCCAGCAGGATCATCACAAAGCCCACATACATCGGATGCCGCGTCATACTGAAGACGCCGTCGGTGAGCAGCGCGGCCGATGCTTCGAACGGCTTCACGGTGGTCTCAGCTTCGTGAAACGCGCGATCGGCCAAGGTGTTGAGCACCATGCCGATCCCCAATGGGATAAGTCCCAACAAATTCCACGGCGTCGGGATGATGGTGGTGATCGGCACCGCAAAGTGTACGACCACCATCGCGACAATAGCCAGCAGCAGATAAGTTGGCGGTAGGATGCGACTCTTTTTCATCGTTTACCTCGGCCCGCGCTACGACAGCCCAACAATCTTGCCATCCACAATGTCGATATCCAAGAAGTTGGGGCTGCTGGGCAACCCAGGCATCGTGCGCACCTCGCCAGCCAGCGGATAGAGGAAGCCCGCGCCAGCGCTGGCGCGAATGTCGGTGATGGGGAAGGTGTAGCCGGAGGGCACGCCCTTCCAGCTCGGCTCGTGGCTGAGGGAGAGGTGGGTCTTGGCCATGCAGATGGGCATTTTATTGTAGCCCAGATCGGTGTAGAGCTTGATCTTCTTCTCGGCTGCCGGGCTGTAATCGACGCCATCGGCGTTATAAACCTCGCGCGCTAGCGTCTCGATCTTCTCTTTGATGGGCTGCTCCTCATCGTAGAGGAAATGGAAATCGCTCGGCTCCTCGGTGGCCTTGACGACGGCCTCAGCAAGCGCCTCCGCGCCCGCGCCGCCATCGGCCCAGTGCTGGGTCACAACAGCGTCAAACGCGCCGGCCTCCAGCGACGCCTCGCGGATGACCTCCCACTCGGCCTCGGTGTCGGTGGTGAAGGCGTTGATGGCCACCACGACGGGGATGCCGAACTTGCGCGCGGTCTTGATGTGATGCACGAGGTTTTCGGCGCCCTTGCGCAGCAGCTCCAGATTCTCCTCGATATAGGCCTTATCCAACTTGCGACCGGGGATGACGCGCGGGCCGCCGCCGTGCATCTTGAGCGCGCGCACCGTCGCGACCAACACCACCGCGTTGGGAATCAGGCCGGAGGCGCGGCACTTGATATCGAAGAACTTCTCCATGCCGATGTCGGCGCCGAAGCCGGACTCGGTGACCAGGAAGTCGGTCATTTTCACGCCCAACTGGTCGGCGATGACGGAGGAGTTGCCGTGGGCGATGTTGGCGAACGGCCCGGCGTGGACGAAGGCGGGTTGCTCCTCCAGCGTCTGCATCAGCGTGGGCATAAGGGTGTCCCGCATCAGGACCGTCATCGCGCCCGCGACGCCCAGATCCTCCGTGGTGACGGGATCGGGGTTGTGGACCTTGTCGTTGGTGCCGATGACGATGCGCCCGATGCGCTCGCGCATGTCCTCCAGGCTGGTGGTCAGCGCCAAGATCGCCATCAGCTCGCTGGCGACGGTGATATCGAACGCTGCCTGGCGCAGCGGCCCATCGGGTTTCGGCCCCAGCCCCACCATGATCTGGCGCAGTGCGCGGTCGTTCATATCGACGACGCGATTCCAGGTGACGGAGTAGGGATCGATGTGCAGCTTGTGCATGCCCTTGCGCTCGAAGAAGCTGTCGCTCCAGCGGCTCTCGTGATAGATGCGCGCGTCGATGGCGGCGGCGCAGAGGTTGTGCGCCACGCTGATGGCGTGGATGTCGCCGGTGAGGTGCAGGTTGAAGTCGTCCATCGGCACGATCTGGCTGTAGCCGCCGCCGGCTGCGCCGCCCTTGATGCCGAAGGTCGGCCCCATCGAGGGCTGGCGGATCGCGGCCATCGATTTGTAGCCGAGCTTGCCGAGCGCCTGGGCCAGGCCGACGGTGGTCGTCGTCTTGCCCTCGCCCAACGGCGTCGGCGTGATGGCGGTCACGTCGATGTACTTGGCCTGCGGGCGATCCTGGAATTTCTCGCGCACATCTAATTTGACCTTGGCCTTGTAATCGCCGTAGCGGACGAGATCGTCCTCGGTCAAATCCACGGCCTTAGCGATCTCGATGATCGGCTGGACGTCAGCCGCCTGTGCAATGTCGATATCGGACGGAACGGGTTTCACTTTCTCAACAGACATAGAACCTCCTTAGGGTTGTGCTTTGTGAATGGGTAAAAATGAGCGAAGTGCGAATGGTCGAATCAGTGACTGGGCGGGTTGTGATAGTTAATAAGATGGAGGGTAGAACTGTTGTTGTCGTAACGCCACCTCAATTTCCTGATAACTTTGAATAAGGTTACGTTCCTCCGCAATGGTGAGTACCGCTCGGGTGGAAGCAACCATAAGCTGTAATTCCCGAGCTTCATTCCAAGCTTTTCGGTCATCAAGCAAGACAAGATCAGCATGCATCTGAAGGGCCAAAGTTAGAACCTCTTGCTCGCCCTGGTCGAGACGACGGGAGAATGTATGGGAAGAATGCACTGAAACAACACGCACAAACTCATCACACGCAGAGCGAAAGTGTTTTTCCTCTGAGGCTGTGCAGTTTTCAAAAAACTCATCGTATACAGCCGAAGGAATTACAATGGACTGAAAAAGTTGTTGCAATAGAGACAGGCGTTGAATTTTAGCAAACCCAATCAGCGGGCTGGTATTTGAGACCACTTTCATGACGATTCTAACAAAGTTCGAAGCGAGGAGAGTTGGGCATCGAATTCTGTGGGGCTTAATCCATCAATTGGGACCCCTCTACTCCAAAGCAATTCTAAAAATCCTCTGTATCCAATGTGTAGTAGTTGCCCACACTCTCGTAAAGAAAGGCGTCCGTTCAAGTATTCCCAAATTACTAAACCGCGCTGCATCTCCTCTTGAACTTTCTCGATATCGTTTTGATGCGATTCTACGATTGAATCTGGCACGTCTAAGCTTATCACTGGCATAGTTTCTCTCCTATTGAGCATGCACTTTACCGGTGCTTTTATCCGCGATTTCAACTAACATTCGCAAGGCATTGTTGACCGATTCTGAGTCGGGAAACACTTCGGCGATGTCCGGCGACAATACCACAATATTGCTCCCCTGCGCAAAGCGCT
>CAYXVS010000039.1:16261-17338 GCA_964468735.1 uncultured Anaerolineales bacterium
ACTTCGGCGATGTCCGGCGACAATACCACAATATTGCTCCCCTGCGCAAAGCGCTCTACATATTTGCCGCGCACACCCTGGCTGAAATCATAATCATCCAACATATCAGGGTCGTGGTCGTTCTCAATATGCTTCTTCATAGGTCCTCCTTTCATGGGGATTAGCAACTCTTGCACTAATGATACGAATCGTATCACCCCAGTCGGTATGAACAACTACCAATAGTCGAAGTTGGATTGATTGCCCGATGATGATGAACCGGTCTTCTGTTTCGGAATGCAGTGGATCAAAGATCGTGGATGAAAGTGGATCAGTGAAAACTGTAGCGGCCTCTTCAAATGTTACGCCGTGTTTACGCCGATTGATTCTTGCCTTGATTGGGTCCCATTCAACAGTTACTTTCATTATAGCACGCTCCGTTCTCCGCCGGCTGGATATGGTGGGGGTGAACTTAAATGCTGGCGTACCTACAACCGCAAGACCAAGGGGAGGAAGATGTGATGCTTAGTCGTCGGGATGCAGATGAAGCCGGTGCAGAGACCGCCGGTGTTCTCGTCTTGGGCGAGCGTTTGGCCGACGCTGGCGTTGACCATCTGGAAATTATCCGACGCGATTGGGCCGCCGTGCGCCTCTTCCAACGCGCTCCAGGTGATGGCGTAGTTCGGCGATTCCATCTCCGGCTTTCTTGGCGGATTTGGGCTGTCGGCCAAGAGTGCGCCGGGCGACGCCAACAAGAGCAACGTGATGAGCAGTCCTAATCGTAAAGATTTCATCGTCGCTCTCCTATTGTAGCATGACGAGCATCTGAATGACACCCGCGCCCTCGGCTTCGGAGAGGGCGCCAAGCGCTTTGCCGATGACGGTGCCGTTGGGTGGATTAGCGCTCGCGCGCATCGCGTGCGCGGGCGTAGACGAGGCGACTAGCAAGTCGCCGGGGCGGATCGCGCCGTTTTCGGCGGAGACCTTGACGGGCACGACGCCCATAATCGCCAGCGGGATCTTCCCGGCGTTGGAGCCGTCTATGGCGTTCCCGCCCACGAAGCCGGGGCGCGTCGAGTGCACGCCGACGACAGTGAG
>CAYXVS010000040.1:0-17316 GCA_964468735.1 uncultured Anaerolineales bacterium
AACCGCCGATATTAGGATGCGCGTATCTGGTGGGTTTCCAATCGCTCCCGAACCGCCCACGTCCCCAGCAGGGCAGCGAAACCCAAAGCGCCCAGAACCGCCGGCACGACGAAGCGCAAGCTCAACGCAACGATGACGAGCGTGAGGCCGCCCAGCGCCAGCGAATAACCGGGGAACGCGAGCAGGGAGAAAAGTCCGTTGCGCAGGGCCAAGAAGACCGATCGGCGCTCCTGCTCAATGAGATAGGGCAAGGCATAGAATTGGACGAGGAGCCAGAGGGTGAGCAAGATGCTCGAAAACACCATCAACAACGTGCCTGTCGCGCCCTCAAGTTGCCCGTAAAACCAGAAGTCCGCGTAGATCAACAGGCCAGCGACGAGGTTGAGTCCTCCCCACAGCCACGCCGTCAGGAAATACCGCCCCGCTCCCACGACCATTCCCTTGGGGCCAAGGCTCTTGCCGTAGGTGAGATGATGCGCCACGTGATAGAATCCCAGCGTCGCGGGAGGCCCCAGAATCACGGTGAGCCAGGCCAGGATGAGCAAGAGACTGCAAACAAACCAGTTGACCCAATCGTCCCACCAGACGTGGAAGGTCGCGATGAGCACCCGCACGATGGGATGGCCAGTTTCAGGCATCACGCTTCCTCCCAACTCACATCCCCGGTGAGGGCATCATAACAAAGGGTGAGTGTGCGTCCCTCGTCGTTTGCCAGCACCTTACAAAGCAGACGGGGGGTGATCTTGAAAGCGTCAACGACGGCCTTACGATCCGCCTGGCGCCCGGCAAAGGTGACGGTGAGCGTGTGCTCGCCTGCGGTCAGCGGGACAGCCTCATCGAAGAGGCGCTCCAGCCAGAGATAGTCGCGGTCAGGAGAGACCCCCTGGGGGATGACGACTTCGGCGCCGCCGTCCAAGGAGACGGCAAAGGCCACGTCCTCGGGCGCCTGCTCGACCGCCTCGCCGGATTGGGCAGCAGGCGAGAGCTTATCCACGAAGTCGAGGGGAGCCAAATTCTGGGGTGTGTCGGGGTCCAGTCCCGTCCAGTCGATGAAGCCGCCCGTGAAGCCCGCCCCGGCCTCGAAGCGGATCTCTCCGGCGTCGGCGGGCGAGAGATGGTTCAAACTCTTCAAGGGAAGCGCCGCCTCGTAGATGTAGCCGTCCTCCGTGAGGCGCCATGCGAGGTCGGCGCCGGGCAGGAAGGATTGCGCTACCCAGTTCCAGACCTGCGGCCCGTCGGGCGTTTGCGCCAGCGTCAGCTTCACATCGATGCGCTCGCCCTGTCCGCGCGTGTCGAGATAGAGCCAGAGGACATCGCCTCGCCAGACGGCAGGCCCAATCTGCTCCTGAACGTGCTCGGCGTCCCGGACGCGGGCCGCGACGTAGAGGTTGGCCTCGTCCCACATCCAGTAGAGGGTGAAGCCGGCCTTCTCGGAGCCGGGCCAGGCGGCGGCGCCCCGCAGGATCTGCTCCCGCGTGTTGATCTCCAGCGGCTGCGCCGCGCCCCACGCCTCCAACTCCGCGTCGATAGTGACGGGGCCAGGGGCGCGAATGGCCTCGGCGATAGGTTCCGGCTGGGGCGCGGCCCGGCGCAGGTGTGCGGCCGAGATGACATAGTCGCCCGCCTTCGGCACGCTGAAGGACACGGCAACAGCATCGTCTGGGCCGAGGGCGTAGTAGCGGTCGTTGGAGAAGCGCGCCTCACCCGTCCATCCCCGCCGTCCGTACTCAGCCTCTCCTGCGATTTTCTGGCCGCTCTCCATCTCTGCGACGATGACAGAGGGCGTCTCGACAGCGCGATAGTCAAGATAGGGCACAGCGAGAGGATCCTGATCCACCTGCATCAGGGCGTAGAGCGCTTCGATGGTGGATTCAGCGCCCGCGTTGCGATTAACCTGCACAGCGTTGGGACCGTCGATGCCGTCGAAGCAGCGGCCTGTCTCAGGTTGATACATCGGCACGCCGGCGATGTTGTTGCCAAAGAACCAGGAGGCCGCCAACCCGGCATAGCGAGCGTACCGGTCGTCGTCGGTAGCTTCGTAGAGCGCCCAGAAGCCGGAGGTGATGACCTCCGTGCCATACGCGATCTGCCCACCGCGCTTCGGCAGCGGCAGCATCTCATTGAGGAAGTGCGTGGCGAGGAGACGCACGAAGAAGACGTCGGCGGAGGTTTGCGCCGATGCAATCCAGTCCTCTCGTTCCAGGAGTCGCCCCGCCACTGCCAGAGCGTGAATCTGGTGGCTGCCCCAGGCGTGCCACAAGGCAAGAGAGGTCGTCGTGGAGGGATGCGCGCCGTACGGGTAGACGCCTGGATCGCCCAGCTGGTAAGCGGCGACGCCGTGGGCAAGATTGGTCAGCAATTGGCGCGTCTGACTATTCGGCTCAACCTCGTAGTAAGCAGCGAGGCTCAATACAGCTAACGCCGAGAGATCGGAGCCGTTATGCAGCAACCAGGCCGGCACTCGCACGCCGTGAAGCTCGTCGTAGGCGCCCACCGGCCCGACGGCGCGGCGCAGCGCGTCCTCGCCCAGTCGGTAGTGCTCCTGCAGCCGGGCGGCATACGCAGCATCCAGATCGCGGAAGACGGCATACCCGCGCGCCAAAGCCCACTGGCCCCGCGCGGCCCACCAGTTCCACGATTTGTAGCTCGTGCGCCCCTCTCGGTTGATGGCCCCCGCACGATCCAGGACAAAGTTGTAGTACTCACCGTCCTCGGCCTGCAGGTACATCACGAAGTTGAGGCTGGCCCGCGCCAGTTCCAGCGCCCGCTCGTCCCCGGTGCGCTCGTAGAAATCGAGGTAGACGAGGGCGGCCCGCGCGACATCGTCGACGGCGGCGAGGCCCTCGCCGGAGGCGTCAACCCAATCGTAGGCGGGATGCTCCGAATAGATGTGCACCAACGCAACCGGCTGCCCCTCCCACGCCACGATCTCCGTCAGGCGCTGGAGATGGGCCAGGTTGATCAGCCCATCGCGCAGCGGCTCGGTCACCGGCGCGGGGCGCGGCACAGAGGTCGCGACCGAGGTCGGGGACATCGCAGTCTCCGTCAGGCTCGCCGACGGCACAGCCGGTGGGGAGCCGGCGTTCGTACATCCCCCAAGAAAAGCAACCAGACAGAGCACGCTCCAAAACCTTCGCCATTGCACCATGAATTCCTCATCCTTTTACGGCACCGACCTGGATGCCTTCGATGAAATAATCCTGAGCGATGAAGTAGAGGGTCAGAATGGGGGCAGCCATCACCGCGGACATCGCCATCATATAGTGCCACTTCGGCGCTTCCTTGGAGAGGGATTCCTGGAAAAACCGGAGGGCTACCGACATCGGAAAGAGTTGCGTCGTGTTCAAATAGATCAGCGGCCCCTGGAAGTTGTTCCAGTTGCCCTGGAAGATCATCACGCCCAGCGCCAGGAGCGCCGGTTTCACCAGCGGCAGCATGATGTGAAAGTAGATCTGGAAGGTATTGGCGCCATCGACAATCGCCGCTTCCTCCATCTCCCGAGGCACGGTGAGGAAGAATTGTCGGAGCATGAAGACGGCCCAGGCGCCGCCGCCGAACCAGATGGGAATGACCAACGGATCGTAGGTGTCGATCCGGCCCAGCCAGCGCCAGATGAGAAACGTGGGGATGAGCGTGATAATCCCCGGCAGCATCATCGTCGCGAGCATCATAATGAAGAGCGTATCGCGGCCCGGGAAACGGAATCGCGCGAAGCCGTAGGCCACCAGGGTCACGGCGACAAGCTCCGCCGTCATCGCCAACATGGTGATAAAGAACGTGTTGCCCAGGATACGCCAGAAGGTCAGTCCCGGCGCGATGGAACTCAGCTCGCGGAAGGCCTGCGGGTAGTTCCCCCAGGCCACGGGGTCGGGAACCCACCGGATGGGCCAGCCGAAGAGTTGTTCCTCGGTTTTCAGGGAGGTGGAGAGCATGAAGACAAAGGGCACCAGGACGAAGAGGGAGCAGAGCACCAGCAGCCCATAGGCGATAATATCACCCAGCCGCTTACGCGCCTTCTGGCTCAGAAGCGTCTCGTGCACGTCGGTCTCTGTCGTTGTCATAAGAGCCTCCTATTCTTTCTCGCCGGCGTAGAAGACCCAGAGCGCCGAGGAGCGGAAGACGAACAGGGTCAAGAGGAGAATAATCACCAACAAAAACCACGCCATGGCCGAAGCGTAGCCCATGTGGCGGAAGGAAAAGGCCTCCTGGTAAATGCGGACGTTGAAGAAGGTGCCGGCGCGCTGGGGGATATTGATGAAGAAAGCCACGGTGAAGATCTGCAGCGCGCCGATGATGCCGGTGACGACGTTGTAGAACATGGTTGAACTCAACATCGGGAGCGTGACGTTCCAGAACTTCTGCCAGCCGTTGGCGCCGTCCAATTCAGCAACCTCATAAAGCTGGCGGGGGATATTCTTCAGGCCAGCCAGCAGGATCACGGAGTTGGTGCCGAAGACGCCCCACATCCCCATAATGACAAAGGCGGGCAGCACCAGATCAGGTTCGGTGAACCAGGCCAGCGGATCCATGTTGAACAACCGGTAAATGGGTTGCAGAACAAAGTTGATCAGGCCGGAACGAGGGCTGAACATCCAGCGCCAGAGAAGGGCTACGGCGGCGCCGGGCAGAACGGCGGGAAGATAGTAGATGGTTCGCCAGACGCCGATGCCCTTGATGTCCCGGTTCAACAACAAGGCCACGCCCAACGAGCCTATCAGGCCCAACGGCACGTTGAGAAGCGCGTAGAGCAGCGTGAGGCGCAGGGAACGCCAGAATTGCGGATCCCGCGTAAACATCTCCACGTAGTTCTGCGCCCCAACCCACTGGGGAGGTTGAAATATGTTGTACTCCGTAAAACTGAGGTACAGGGAACGCATAAAAGGGTAGAGAGTCCAGATGAGGAAACCCAACATCCAAGGTGAGATAAGCGCGTAGCCTGTGGCCGCTTCACGCTTGACCCCAACGGCTGATAAGAATTTCTGCAGAAGGATGACGAGAATCATCATCCCCCCACCGACGAGGGCCCAACGCCACAGGGTTGAAACATAGCTCTCCCAGGCAGGAATGTCCATCGGTGTTCTCCTTTTCCAGCGTATCTGTTTAGGCCGTTCCGAGAAAAACGAACCGCCCACCGGAACCACCTAAATGTCCTCAACTGGGGAGGCGGGGCAGGATTTCAATTCCAACCCCGCCTCCCGTACCCCACCACATATCAAGACCCTTTCAAGTGATAGATGGGGGGCCGAGGCTACTTCGGCAGCAATTCCTCCAACTGGGGCTTGACCTCCGCGGCCAACTCGGCAGCCGCGCCCTCATCGTGGAAGAGCGGATCCATGAATTGTCCCCAGAAGATGCTATCCCACTCCTGATGCTGCGGGATGACGTTGAAGGCTCGCATATAGGGAACGGCCTCAGCGATGTCCTCAGCACTCACCGCCTTGCGCGGTTCAATCTCCGCGATCATCTCGGCGGTCGCCAACGACTTACGCGGCGGCACGATCTTCCAGTGATGAATACCCTCGGTCAGCAGGACCAGCGCCTCGTAGGCGGCGTCAGGATTATCGGTATCGGCCGCGATGACGGTGGAAGCGTTCCAGGCGAAGGTAGCGCGACTGGCAGGGCCGGCGGGCACGGCGATAACGCCCACATCCAGCCCCTCGACGCGGTCGAGGTCATCGGCGGAGCCGCCCATGAACATAGCGATCTTGCCGGCCTTGAACATCTCACCAAACCCCTGTTCCTGGATAACGGCCTCAGGCGGGGTATGGACGTCGTCGTAGATCATGTCGGCGTAAAATTCAAAGCCCTCAATGGCTTCCGGCGTATCGATGGGCACGCTGGAGAGATCCTTGGAGATCACGTCGCCGCCGGCCTGCCAGACAAACATCTGCGGCGGGGGCCAACCGTTCAGGCTGAAGCCCCATTGGTCGTTCTGACCATCGTCGTCAAGATCCTGGGTCAGGTCAGCAGCAGCCTGCTCGAAATCATCCCACGTCCAGTCCATGGTGGGATAATCCATACCGGCCTCATCAAAGAGGGCGCGGTTGAAGTACATGACAACGGGTTGGGCGATCCAGGGCAGGCCATAGTAACGATCCTCGTAGATATCGGTGATGATGATGCCCTCAAAGTAGTCGTCAAGGTCGGCCGCCGGGTGCACGTCATCGGCCTCAAGGTAATCGGTAATATCCAATAAAGCGCCCTGCTGCGCCATGCCCCGAATCCATTCCTGCGAGAGCCAGAAGAGGTCAGCTGAGGCGCCACCGGCTAGTGCCGTCTGAATCTTGGTGTAGTAGTCGTCGGGGGCAGGCTCGTGGACGATCATAAGGGTCTCCGATTCGGCGTTGATCTCGTCGAGAACCTCCTGGAGTTCCGCGGCCTCCTCCACACCGGCCCAGGTGCTCACGCGAATCGTGACCTTCTCCGCAGGCGGCTCGGTCTCTTCCACAACTTCAGGTTCTTCTATCTCAGGCGCCGTCCCTTGACCGCCACAAGCGGTAAGAAGCATACCAAGAACGACCAGCGCCGAGAGTAACACAAACCACACATGCTTGGTTTTCATCCTCCATCCTCCTAGGTAATAGGTATCTTAAAGATTTGATCGTTGATCGAGTGTTCCAAACCCATAAAAATTCTCGCTGGTTCACCTCCCTTGCTCATACTTCACGCACAAAGCTCAACCTCGCGATTCCTGTACGCAACAGGTGTCACGTTGGACTAATTTCGTCGCCACAAGGGTCTTAGTGGGAGGGAGATCTGGAGTTTTGATAACTTCCAGGAGACGTTGAGCAGCCAAAGCCCCCATGCGATGCTTGAAGACATGCACGGTCGTCAGCGGAGGATCACTGATTTGCGCCCAGCTGATGTCATCAAAGCCAACGACGCAGAGATCCTGCGGTACGCGCCGGCCCAGGTGAGCGGCGGCGCGCATGGCCCCAATGGCCATGGAATCGTTGGCGGCGCAAACGGCCGTGACATCAGGCCATCGCTCCAGAGCTTGAGGCAAAAGCTCCCTCCCACTCTCAATAGTCGTTTCATCGGCGTGGAGGAGCAGAGACTCACACTCCCATTCCCGCATCGCGCGCCGATATCCCCGGACCCGCTCACGGTTGCTGATCCAGGCCGGCGGCCCGGAGAGAAAGAGAATGCGCTGGTGCTCCTGTTCTAGCAGGTGTCGGGTGGCCGCGTAAGCGCCGCCCTCGTCATCGCTGAGGACGCAGTTGACGGACGTCTGCATCAAGGAGTTATCCACAAGCACCACCGGCACGTCCATCCGGATAACGCGCAGCGCGAAGAAGGCCTTGATCTGCGGCCCGGCCAGGATTAGACCATCCACACGATTCCCGCTAAGAACCGAGAGATCTTCAGGCTGCGCCATCATCTCTTGATCCACGGTGACGAGCAAAACATGGTAGTCGTACTGGGAAAGATAAGAATCCGCGCCCTCCATGATCAGCGGGTAGAAAGGATCGGCGGCGGCGGAAAGTTTTGTTTTGGGGATGATAAAACCCACGGTGTGCGTCTTCGCTGCTGCCAGGCCCCGGGCCGAGAGATCTGGGATATAGCCCATGCGCTGAGCGGCATCCAGGATTTGCTGGCGCACGGCATCGCTGACGCCGGGCTGGTCATTGAGCGCCCGTGAGACGGAGGCTGTGGAGACCCCGACGACTTCGGCGATCGATTTGATTGTGACCGTTTGTTTTTCTGTCATGGGTAATGGGAGAGGCCAAAGTAAACATTAACGTAAGCGCTTACGTATATTATACGTAAACTTACAGCCCTTGTCAAGCGTTTTACGAAAATTCATGGCAATTCGAAGCAAAACAATTGGATAAATCGCGGCTCTTCGGGAATTCGCCGGGTGCAGCCGCCAAGCGCTATTGCGCCCTCCACGGGAATTCAAAGCAGATCGAGGGATGGTTCCCGAGCAAGCAGAATTTGGTTTACACTTTTGTTTTGCGTAGAAAATCCCTATCTTAAAAAGCATTGGAGAATAGCGGGATAGCTCAATTTCTATCCATGCTGGCGAATAAATTTGCGGCTACATTTACGAAACCGCCCTTCGCCGGTTAGAACTTAGTCGCCGAAGGGCGACTTTGCAATGGTAGCCCGTGGTTTTTCTTGGACCCAACGGCCCAATGGCCGTGGGAACCGCCGGGCTTGGGATGATGAGAAAAAGTGTCAACCTGTTGAGGAAAAAGCATCAGGTTTGGGAGGTTTTAATTTCTGGAACTACCTTAGCGTGCAACCTCGAGTATCTTGGATCCCTCAGAACTGCTTCGTTTGCCCGACATGCTCAAAAAAAATGAAGAACCCCGGCCTGGAGCCGGGGCAGAGTGGCTTTTTCTTGTAAACGCACTATGGGGCTGATACGAGGAGGAGCTACTTCAATGTCTCGATCTTTGCGTAGAGCGCCGCTCGATCTAAAGGGGTATCCAGCGGGCCGACGGTGCGCAGCGCGGTCTCCGCGACCTCGCGGCCGAAGAGCACGCAACGCTCCGGCGAGGCTCCATCGAGCAGAGCGACGAGGAAACCCGCCCAGAATGCGTCCCCGGCCCCGGTGGCGTCCGCGACCTCAACATCGCGGGCGGGGATGTGACGCAGCGCCCACCCCGTCGAAAGCAGCGTGCCCTGCGCGCCCATAGTGAAGACGACGGTCTTAGCGCCCAACGCATGATAGCGCCGGACATACGCCTCCGGTTCGAGGTGCGGCCCGAAGAGGCGGCGCGCGTCATCGAGCGAGGGTTTGGTCAGCGTGACATACTTATAAAGTTCCGCCAGGACCGACTGGGCTTCGTCACGATCCGGCCAAATGGGCGGATTATAGTTGGGGTCAAGAGAGATTAACTTGCCGTGCTTATGCGCCAACCGAAAGGCCTTGCAGATCGCAGAACGAGCCGGCTCCTTGGAGAGTGCAAACGTTGACGCATGCACAACTTTGGCGCGTCGGATGACCGACGCATCGATTTCTGCGGGACGCAAGCGATAATCCCCATCCCGTAACGCGACGGAATCCGCCGTACCAGGCGTGCGGGAGATCAGGATGACGGTGGTGTGCACAGTTGAGTCGAGCACCATGGACTTGGTCACGACCCCGGCATCGGTCAGAGCGCGCTTTAGATAGGTACCCAAGGCATCGTCGCCGACTTTGGAGATGATTGCCGAGGCGCCGCCGAGCTTCGCTACGTACCGCGTGATATTGGCCGGCGAACCACCCTGGTAACGTCGAAAGTTGGCAGCCTCCAATAGGGAATCTGTCTCTTCCACTGAGATAAGGTCGATAACGGTCTCGCCGATGGCCAGTAGATCCAGGTCGCCTTCAGGAATTTTCACCGTGGATTATCCTTTCGCCAGCTCGCCATCACGAAGCATATCCCGCAACCTGCCGGCCACGTTCTCCGGGTTCTCCTGACAGACGAACAACCCCAGATGCTCGTAGCCGCCGAACTCCTGCGTATACGGCAAAAATTCAAAGTAGAGACCCGCCCCGGGGCCGTTGTGGGTGACGACGTTGTAGGCGATGTCCCGGCCCAGTTGGGGCATCACCGCCCGGATCGCGCGAATGGCATCGCCCCACCCGGCGGCAACCGCCTCTATCTCATCCCCGGTCAGCGCGTGAAGATACTGCTTATGGATATCCTTGAGGATCAAAAGCATCTCGTATGGACGCCGCATAAAATACGCGACCAACAGCACCGCCGGCCCATAATCCCGGATTCGCAGCGAGGGCGGATTCTCGCGCAGCATATAGGCGGCGAAGGTCTCTTCCTCGGCTTGCAGAAAGCGCCAATCATCCAGCAGCCGCCGGGGGATGAGGTTGCTGAAGATCATCTGCTGATGCCCATGCGTCAGAGAGCCGCCCACCAGATGGCCGTAGTTCTTGACGATGGAGACAAAGGCGGGCGCGTCCGTGGGATTGGCGAGCGTCTGGGGATAGACCTCGGCGCCCTGCGTGAGCAACATCTCCTCGAGCGCAGCCAACCGCGCCATCACAATCACGCGATCGTCCAACGGCATGTTGTGCCAATCGCGATCATGCAATGATGAGGTCCATTGCAAAAGATGCAGACCGCGCGCCGAGGGAGCTTCACGGGCGTCGGACGCGACCTCCGGGGGGGATGAGCGCATGAAGGGATACAGGGCAGGATAGAGATTCTTGTTGATAAACGTCACGCCCTCGCTCAGTTCCGCCACATCGATGATACCCGTCGTCTCCCCCTGGCAGACCATGCACGGTTGCTCTGGAGACGCGGCAACCGGCTCCTCGGCGGGTCGATTGTCATGAGGCCGGCGCGCGCGAGCCGCGTTAAAGACAACGCGCTCGCCATTGCGCGGATCGATCTGATAGACGCCGGCCGGCCGAAAGTCGGCCAGGCCAGGCTCCGCCCGCACAAGCTGCGCCAGTTGCTCAAAAGAGAGCGCCGTGACGTCCTCCGCCTCGACAAGGGCGGCAAGTTGTTCGGGAGCAAGATGTTGATCAGATGGCACGTCATATCCTCCAAAACTCCATTTAATCCGTTACTTCAGTGACTCACCTGAAAGAAGGGGGCTATCTCACGCCAAGACGCAATGATTTTTAAGGTTTGATTTAATTTTATTCATCACATCACCGTCTCTGATCACAAAAATTAGCCTTTACCTTATTTTTCCTTAGCGCCTTGGCGGCTTTACGAGACCCTTTAGCTTTTTTCAGTGGCGCCTTCGATAGCCCGCAAGAACTCAGGCACCTGTCGCGACCAGGTGAAATAAGGCACGGTGATGGCCTGCGCTCGGTCGCCGATCTCACGGGCTAAGGTCGGATTTGTCAAGAGGCGCGTGAGGGCCGCCGCGAAGCCGGCGACGTCATTGGCCTGCACCATGATGGCGCCCTCCCCCTGTCGCAGCGGCTGGTCGCTTCCGGGCACAGGCGCCGTTCTGATCTGCTCCCCCAGCAGGTATTCCGTGACGAAGGGCACGAGATCGCTGGCGACGACCGGCGCCCCGGTGGCCGCCGCCTCCTCCGCCGACATCCCAAACCCCTCCATAATCGAAGGGGTGCAGTAAACGTCGGTGATGGCATACAATCTCGGCAGCCAGTCCCAGACGGATCCCAGCACGATCACGTCATCCTGCACGCCGGTCTCCTCGATCAAGGCCAGCAGCTCCCCGGCCAGCGGTTGCGATTGCTCGTCGATGGTGACGAGCAGCAGGGCGTCGGGAACCTCGGCGTGGACCTCCGCAAAAGCCCGGATCAGGACATCCTTCCGCTTGGTCGTGTCCGTGCGGCTGATCTCCGTGACGAACTTTCGCGAGCGGATCTCGGCGGGGGATAAGTCGGTGTGCTCGCTCAGGAAACTCCAAATAGGATCGGTGGCGTCGATCTCGCGGGGATGATAACGGTCGGTATCGACGCAGGGCGGCAGGAAGAGATCGGGGCCTTCGTAGTCGTACTCCGCGCGCAGCGTCTCGCGGATCGTGGGAGAGGTCGCCACAACGCCGTCCACCTGCTCGACCAGCGAGGCTTCGATACCGATGCGCTCATCGATGTGCAGCTCCGCCCATCGCTCAGGCGCGACGTTGCGCCGCTTGATTTTTCCCAACGAGTGCGGGACCCAGTAATGAGGCGGGGAATCCGCGCGGCGTTGAGCATAACGCTCGCCCAACGCCGCGCCGTCCCAGTAATGGGAGAGGATAAGATCGATGTGGGCCTCTTCCAATGCCAGCGCCGCCTCACAAGCCGTGGCGAGATCGGGGATCCGGGCCGCCATCTCCTCCTTACGGACAAATTCATCCAGGCCGTCCTGGAGGTAGAGAATGCGTTGATGCGGACCTCGATAATGGATCCCCCGGCGCAGCTCACCCGTTAGGGGATGCGGATATCCACCGCGATTGACGATCGTCACCTTGAAGCCCTCTTGGGCCAACTGCGCCGTGAAACGATTGACGAAGACGTTTTGTCCCCCTGTATCCGGCAGGCCGGGTGTGATCTTCCATTCGTGAATCCCATGATTGGTGATCATGAGCACGTGCGGGCGCGGGGATTGCAAGAAGCGCGTTGATATATTCGGCATACGTGCGGTTCCCTACGCTCCCTTGAGGCCGCTGGTGGCGACACTTTGCACGAACCACTTCTGGAAGAGGAGGAAGACGATCAACACCGGCACCGTGATCATCGAGGCAAACGCCATCAGGTCGCCCCAGAGCCGGGGATCCTGACCGAAGAACGCCTGCATGCCGATGGTCAGCGGGCGCACATCGCCCCCTCGTGTGACCATGAGCGGCCAGAGGAAGTCGCCCCAGTGCGTCAGGAACTGCAAAATCGCCACCGTCGCGAAGACGGGTCGCGAGAGCGGCAGCACGATGTTCCAGAAGATGCGCAGCCGGCTGGCGCCATCGACCAAGGCCGCCTCCTCCAATTCTTTGGGAATCCCCAGAAAGAACTGGTGGAAGAGAAAGATCGAGAACGCATCCGCGATAAAGGGAATGATCTGGACATGATACGAGTCCAGCCACGTCGTCGCTCCGCCGAACCATGGCAGGTTGTTGACGAGCAACAGCAGCGGCACCGCCACCGACTGGAAGGGGATGATGATCAGCGCGATGATGATCGAGAGGATCGTCCTCCGCCCCTTATACTTCATGCGCGCCAGCGCGTAGGCGATCAGGCTGTTGACGATGAGGCCAAACAGCACCATCGTCCCCACGATGAAGACCGAGTTGAACATCAACTGCCCGAAGTTCGTCTGGGCGAAGACATCCCGGTAGTTCTGGAAGCCTATATCTCCCCGTGGCACGAAGGCGTAGAGCGTGCTCATGTCGGTCGTGACCTGCATCTCGCTGTTTTTGATCGAAGAGATAAGCATGAAGATAATGGGGAAGAGGAAGAAAAATGCCAGAATACTCATCAACAGATAGTTAAGGGCCATCTTGCCATACTTGCGTAAGCGGTAGGCCAGGCTATATGGGGAATCCTTTTGCTCTCTCATTTCTACACCTCCTCTTCGGTGGGCAAGAAGTGACGCTGGATGAGCGAAACGCCCAGGACAATAAGGAAAAAGAGGATGCTGATAGCGGCGGCGTAGCCAACCCGCAGATTTCCCCAGCCCTGGTGCACTAAGTGGACAATGGTCGTCATCGAGGCATTCTGCGGGCCGCCCTGGGTCATCACCTCTACCTGGGTGAAGAGCTTGAAGGCCAGGATCGTCGTGTTGACCACCACAAAAATCGTCGTATTGCGCAACTGCGGCAGCGTGATGAAGAAGAACTTCTGAAGCATGTTGGCGCCATCCACCTCAGCCGCTTCGTAGAGATAGTCTGGAATGTCCTGCAACCCTGCCAGGAAGATCACCATCTGGAAGCCCGCCCCCTGCCAGATGGAGAGCGCCATGATGGCCGGAAAGACCAATTTGGTGTTCTGCAACCAGTTGTACGGCCCCAACGCCCCGAAAGAGGCGGTCTCAATCACCGCGTTGATCAATCCATCCGGGTTATAGAGAAAGGTCCAGATAATCGCTACCACGACCATCGTGGTGACCACCGGGCTGAAGTAGATGGTCCGAAAGACGTTCATCCCCTTCAGCTTCTGGTTCACCAGCAGCGCCAGAAACAGCGCCAACGAGGTTTGCAGCGGCACCACTACAATCGCAAAATAGAAATTGTTGAGCAACCCCCGCAAGAAAGCTTCATCCTCCAGCAACCGCAGATAGTTGCGCAAGCCGATGAACTGCGTGGGCAAATTCGGGTTTGGAATGAGGCGCTGATCGGTAAAGGATAACCCGATCGCCATGAAAAAAGGTACGGCCAAAAATAGAATCAGTAAAAGAAGCGCCGGTGTGGAGAAAAGCCAGGCTATCCGCGCTTCTTTCTGTTTGCGCTCCGAAAGACTAGCACTTTCTGATCGATTCTCACTCATTTTCGTCTCCTTGATGGCTCATTGGGAGCACAAACTTCATGCTCCCAATGAGCGCGCTAATGGTTCACACCCCCGGATCAGTTCTCGGGGGCCGGATATCCTTGATTATCCTCGATATCCTGGTCGATCTTCTCCACCGCCGCGTTCAACTCCTCCTGCACGGCCGCGCCCGCGACAATGTCGGCTACCGCCTCGGAGAACGAAGAGGTGATGACGGGATACGCGGGGGTGGCCGGCCGGGGGATGGCCCAGCCCTCTTGCAGTTGCTGCACGAAAATGTTCAGCTCGCCGCCCTCGCCGTAAAGCTCCGATTGCTCGATGGCGCTGACGCGAGCGGGCACCGCGCCGTTCGCATTCGTCATCCGCAGGATCTCGTCCGGGTGGATGATGTATTCTAAGAACGCCCACGCCCCGTCGGGGTCCTGGCAGTTCGTGGTGATGCCCCAGTTCCAGGAGCCCATACCGGTAGCCGGCTTATCCGGCCATATCGGCATCGGGAGAACGACCAAATCATCGCCCAAGCCCTCACTATGCGGCCCCCACATCCAGTGACCGACGAAGGAGATCGCGGTAATCTTCTTGCCGTAGAAGTCATCATCGCCGCCAGGCTCGGCCTTTGTATAGCCTTCCTCAAAGAGACTCTGGAACCATTCCATCGCCGCCACCGAATCCGCACTGTTCAGCACGCCGTCAGCACTTTGGAAATCGCTGCGGTCGATGAGATCCCCGCCAAAGCCCTGGACAATGGGCGAAAAGCCATACGTGAACCACTCACCGGCCCCGTAATTCATCTTGAAGTCGATGGCGTATTCCACGTCATCCAGCGCCTGCAGCGCCTCCAATGCCTCGTTGAACTCCTCAAAGGTCCAGGCATCGTCGAGACCTGTGGGAATCCGCACACCGGCCGCTTCCAAATACGCTTTGTTGGCCCACAGGCCCAAGCCCGAATCGAAGGTACCCAGGCTGTAGAGATTCCCCGCGTAGGTGCCCTGGTCGATGATGGACGACAGGAAATCGTTGCGCAGGTCATCCGAAACGTACTCATCAATGGGACGCAGATAGCCCGACCACGCGTAGTTGTAGAGATTCGGCCCATCGAAGTCCAACAAGCAGGGCAGATCGCCCGCCAAAGCCGCCGAGTTCACCTGATCGTTGTAGGAGCCTTCCGGCAACTGCACAGGATCGATCTCGTACGCATCCTGCATCGCGTTGAAATCCTCGACCTGGGCATTGAGCACATCACGCTCCTCACCCTTGCCGGAGTGGAACCAGATCTCCACTGTGATTGGCTCCTCGGACTCCGTCGGCTCCTCGGTGGTCGCCCCGCCCCCATCACACGCCGTGATCAGGGTCGCGACGATCAACAACAGACTTATCAAGCTCCACGAAAGTTTGCGTCTATACATCTCAATTCCTCCTTCAAATGGTTGTTAACTGATAGATGTGAAAGGCTACTTTGTCCATCTACACTAAAACATATCCCGATCGCAACACCTCCTTCTGCATCTCATAGCCTGCACAGGTTAAAATCCTTCACAGAGAATAAACATCAAGGGGGGATTTTTAATGCTTGAATGGTCTACCTTGTCCGATTAACTTTATGTCTGCGGTGGCGCTGTGGAGGTCCGGGCCACCAGTTCGACGGGTAAGGTTTGATGCACGACCTCTAACTGCGGCTTCTTCAACGTCTCGAGCAACAATTCCACACCGTATTCGCCCGATTCAAAGAGCATCTGACGAACGGTGGTCAACTGCATAATATCCGCCAACTCGATGTCATCGTAGCCGACGACGGACAGTTGCGCCGGCACCGAAAGATCAAGCTCGCGCGCAGCCTCTAACACGCCCACCGCCTGCGTGTCGCTGGCCGCGAAGATGGCCGTGGGGCGATCCGGCAGGGAGAGCATCTGCTCGGCCAGTTCGCGCGCCGAACGACGACCGTGCTCCCCCTCCGCGTAATAATCGGGGCGCACGGGAAGCCCCGCCGCCCGCAGGGCGTTCTCATATCCCTGATGACGATCATGGCTCGAGGTGAAGTGAAAGGGGGTATCGAGAAGATCGCCGATGAACCCGATCTTCCGATGGCCCAGGTCAATCAGATGTTGGGTCGCGATCTCGCCGCCTTTGATATCATCGACGCGGATTTGATGAAATTTATCCAAGTGGGGATGCTCAGAATCGATCAGTACGACGGGCCTATCGGATTCGGCCAGCAGAGCCGCCTCCTCATCGGAGGGCGGCAGGGAGATCAACAACGTACCATCGACATTCTCCTGCGGCGGGAGATGATGGAAAAAATTATGGCGGAGTTCCGGGGTGTCGATGTTGTAAATCAGCAAATCATAAGGACTCCGGGAGAGCACGCTCACCACCCCGTTGAGGCGCTCGCTGAAGGCCGGGCGCGTGAAAAATGGCACCACCACCGCGAGGGTCAGCGTCTTGCCGGAGGAGAGCCGCCGGGCGATGATATTGGGTCGATAGTTCAACTCTTCAATGACCGCCAGCACATGCTGACGTGTCGCATCGCTAACCAGCGGACTATCGTTCAAGACCCGAGAGACCGTTCCTAGGCCAACACCAGCTTCTTTGGCGACGTCGCGGATGGTAACCAACGTTTCTCCTTCTGTTGATGGTTTGTCAGGTATTGGAACCGGTTCCACTAACATAATAGCACATAACAGGCAGGTTTGTCAAGGGGGAATCGAAGGAAAATCGGGAGTTTAAGCTTCTTGGCTGCTTTTAGGGCTGCTTAGGGGTTTATCCAGCAAAATCCAAAAGACCCAGCTTCTTTTAAGACTCTGTATCAATGGTCCACCTCGCAGCCCCCGTCCACGCAACCGTCGTGGATCTAACGATCCACTCCGAGCAGTGGGAAGAAAAAGCTCCCAGGAGATCGACAGATCCCCGCCAAGGCGCAACAAACCAACAAGAGCCAGCTCCTTGGGAATTCGAAGCAGATCCGACTGGGAAAATCGCTCTCGGCACCCTAGAGCGTGCTCAACCAAGTTCAAGGCGAACGAAGCTGGGGTTGATGCGTGCGCTAAATCGCTTGGCGTGAAATCTCGTGCATCTCCAGTCCTTGGTACTGCTTCGTTTGCCCTCCTTTGGTTCTCTTTGCATCCTCCCCAAATCCCGATACAATCATTTTGTGATAGAGGTTGCCACCCATCAATGAAGCCGCCAGGGCCGCACCTCCTCCCCGCACTATCTGCGACAGCGCTTCCGGCAGCCAAGCGGCCAAGTCATCCATCGCCCGCAGATAAATCGCGCGTAGGGCGGGTTGCCAACCCGCCTGTCGGACTACTATCCCTCGGCCATGGAGCCTCATGGCTACAGGTCCGACCTACACCCGCTTTGAGGAGAAACCACCTATGGACGATTTTCCAGAACATCGGGGCATTAAGATCAAGGGCCAACGGCTAGCC
>CAYXVS010000041.1:0-3315 GCA_964468735.1 uncultured Anaerolineales bacterium
AAGGCCCCATGGCCGTGGGAAGGCCCCATGGCCGTGGGAGGGAAAAGCATCAGGTTTGGGAGGTTTTAATTCCCGGAACTACCTAACAACGCAGAAAAGGTCTGTGATCCCCACAAACGCGCAAATCATCGCTGCTTTTAGGGCGGCTTAGGGAGTTGTCCGGCAAAATCCAAAAGACCCAATTTCGAAAACCCATCGCCGCCCAACAAATCTCGCAAGCGGATCTATATCAGGACGTGACACGTTATTCGCAATTCGTCATTCTTAATTCTTAATTTCCTGTAATCTCTCGATCCGTCGTCGCACACGCTGCCGCCGGAGAGCAATGGAAAGCGCCAACCCCAGCGGGACGATGCAGAAAATCACGTAGGCGATCCCCAAATAATTGAGCATAGATGTTCCTCCTATCCCGTATGATCTGCATTCAGCCGCAGGGCCGCGAGGCGATCTCGATCCCGCTCCAGGAGGATGCGTTCGCGCAGCAATGCGGTGTAGAGCAAGGTGAACGCGCCCAGCGAAACCAGTAGCGTGGTCGACATCCGGGGCGCGATGGCCATCCCGCTGCCGAAAAGCACCTGCGGGTGGATGGTGCGCCACCAGCGGATGGCGAACCACGAGAGCGGCACGGTGGTGAAGGCCGCGATGCCGTAGACCGCCGCGAAGCGCGCGCCGCGTTCCGTGCCGCCGCCGGCGTCGCGCAGCATCGCGTAGGCCATATAGAGCAGCCACTGCACGGCGGAAATGGTCAGGCGCGGCTCCCACGTCCAATAGACGCCCCAGACCGGCTTGGCCCACAACATCCCGGTCAGCAGCGTCATCGTGATGAAGGCCAGCCCCAACTCTGCGGAAGCGAGCGCCAGAATGTCCCAGCGCCGTTCGCCGCGCGCCAAATAGAGCACGCTGCCCACAAAGGTGACGAAGAAGCCAAAGAATCCCACCCAGGCCGCAGCCACGTGGAAATAAAAGATGCGTTGCACGTCCCCCATCGTTGCCTCGCGCGGGGCGTAATAGAAGACCATCCCCAAGGCGATGAGAAAAACTATCAGGCTGAGCGCCGCCAGTATCAAACTGATCCGCACTTCGTTTCTGCGTATTCTAGTCACCGGACGCTGTTCCAGGATTATTTTTGAGCAACAGATTTGGACACAAAGCATCACAGAGAAGGCACAGAGAGGCACGGAGGAAAGTATCTCTCTGCGCATCTCTGTGAAAATCTCCGTGAAACTCTGTGTAATTTGGCTTGTATGACCACATATCTGCTCCATTCGCTTCATCTGCTGATAAAAATGAAAAACTACCCAGTAGATAGTTGCGTGTTTTATCCATTACTCTTTCATCACTCTTATCACTCTTCCACCACATATTCAAACGTGAGCATCGCAACAGCTACAATCACCAGATCGTAGACCACCAATAACCGCCGCCACGCGCCGATTTCGGCCCAGGCAAGCCCGTCCAGCAGCCCCCCTGTCGCTTGGACGGCGGCGATGAGCAGCGGCGTGATCAATGGCAATAATAAAATCGGCAGGAGCACCTCGCGCGCGCGAGTGTTGACCGCGATGGCCGCCAGCAGCGTCCCCACCACGGCGTAGCCCAGCGTCCCCGCGAACAGGATGGGGAGCAGCGCGCCTCTCAACAACGAAACGTTCAGGAGAATCGCGCCCAGCGGCAGCAGGATGACCTCCATCGCCAACATCAGGAGCAGGTTCCCCAACGCCTTGCCAAACAAGATCGCGGTGCGATCCAGCGGAGCGACCAGCAGGCCCTCCAGCCCGCCCGTCTGCTGCTCGCGGGCCAGGGAGCGACTCAGCCCCAACGTGCCCGCAAAGGTGATGGCGCACCAGAGCACCCCCGGCGCCGCCGCGCGCGCGGCCGTCCCGCGCAGATCGAGCGCGAAGCTGAAGATGAGCAGGGTCAGCACGGCAAAGACAAACATCGCGCTGAGGATCTCGCGGGTGTGCAGCTCGGCGGCGAGGTCTTTGACGACGATGGCCCCCACCTGACGCCAGAAGGGGACGGCGGGGGACGCCTCTAGCAGCGCGGCGCTTTCGATTTTGCGCGATGGCGCATCCGGCGCCGTCGTTGTGCCCGCTTCTTCGGTGACCAGCCGCCGGTAGAGCGCGGGGAAGTCCGCGCGGTCGGCCTGCGGCGCGTTGTGGATGATGCGCCCGCGCCGCAGGATCACGGCCCGCTGTCCGAGGCAGGCGCGCCCCTCAAGCGTGTGGGTCGTCAGCAGCAGCGTGCATCCGGCGGCGTTGAGCTTGGTCAGCAGGCGACCCAACGCCTCGGCGGCGAGCGGATCCAGGCCGGCGTAAGGCTCATCCAACAACAACAGTTGGGGCCGATGGAGCAGCGCGCGCGCCATCGCCAATCGCTGCTCCATCCCCCGCGAATAGGTCGCCACCCGATCATGCCGCCGCGCGGTCAAGTGGAGCCGGTCGAGTAATTCGGCGCTGCGAGCGGGGCCATCCGGGAGGCCGTACACGCGCGCGTAGAAAGCGAGGTTCTGCTCGGCGGTGAGATCGTCGTAGAGCAGCGTGCGGTGCGAGAAAAAGCCGATCTGGCGGCGGATGGCGTCGCCGCGCCGCTGGGGATCGAGGCCCCAGAGCCGCACGTGGCCGGAGGTGGGCCGGCTGAGCGTCGCCAGGATGCGCAGGAGCGTGGTCTTGCCCGCCCCGTTCGGCCCGACGAGCGTGACCCATTCGCCCGGCTCGATGTGCAGATCGATGCCGGCGAGCGCCGTCTGCGGGCCGAAGGTTTTGGTGAGGGCGCGGACTTCGATCATCGGCGCGGGGGCTTTTCATCGCGCAACGCCGCGCGCAACGCCTGCTTGCGCCGCGCGCGCCGCCGTTCGTACTCGTCTGCGGGCAGCGTCCCGGCAGCGAAGTCGGCGTCTAACGCGGCGATGGCGCGCACCTGCGGGCGCAGCGCTTCTGGCAGAGGGGGCGCCGAGGGCGCGCGCCACACCCTGTAGGCGACGCCCAATCCCAGGGCCAAGGCCATCATCCCCAGGCCGATCTCGCCGGTGATATTGCGCCCCGTTGGGTGGGACGTCGTCGCCGCCGGAATCACATCCACCACCAGCGGTTCCCCGGCGGCCAACGGCCCAGCGACATAGGTGCGCGCCGCCCCCATCTGGGTCTCCATTCGCCCCATCGCCGAGAGCTGATCGCCGGCCAACGCCAATCGCTCGCCGTGCAGGATCAACACCACGGAAACGACCGGCGCATCCAAGGCGCGGATCAATGGGGTCGAGGAGGCGGGAAGTTCGTAGCTGTAGCCGACGCGACTAGCAGCCGATCCAGGGGGAATGGG
>CAYXVS010000041.1:3415-17282 GCA_964468735.1 uncultured Anaerolineales bacterium
GCGCGGCGAAATGGGCGGGCCACATAGGCCGCGACCGCCACAGCGACGGCGATCCCAAAGAGCAATGTTCCGGGACTCATCTCAACATCGCGCCGGGTGTATCCCACAAGGGGGCACACTTTTTAGATCATTTAGCAGATTGGGACACAAAGCGGCACGGAGAAAGGCGTTCCTCTGCGTCTCTCCGTGAAAATCTCCGTGTGGCTCTGTGTAATTTGGTTGGTCTGTGGATAGTGTCATCATTATCTTTCCAATCTCTCCAACAGAATGTCTATCTCAGCGGTGGGTGGGCGGAGATCAACAGCAGCAACAGGCCGCCGATCAGCGCGACCGCGTTCCAACCGGGGCGGCGCCATCGCGGCCAGAAGGCCAGCATCCCGCCAGCGAGCAAGACCAGACCGCCGAGCCACAAGAAATTGATCAGGACATTGATCATCACCGTGAGTGTCGCGCGGTTGCCCTCGTCGTTCCAGCCCGCCAGCACTATGTAGAGATCCTCGCGCAGGCCGGCCCGCAGCGCCGGCGTGGTGATGCGCTGTCCGGTTTGCGGGTAGAAATCCAGCCGGGGATGCAGCGTCGTCAGGTAGGTCTGCTCGCGGTAGACGGCGACGACGGCTCGGAAGGCTTGGTGATCCGCCTGCGGCTCGCGCTCCAGGGCCTCAAAGACAAACGTGTACGGCCCCACTTGCGCGGGCTGCGCCAGATCCAAGGTCACATCCTGGCGGAAGGGATACAATCGCGTGCCGAGGATGCCCACCGCCATCAGGATGACGCCCGCGTGGACGAGGTAGCCGCCGTATTTGCGGCGCTGCCGGCGCAGCAAGCGCCAGAGTGCATTCAGCGGCGGGGCCTGGGTGCGGGCGCGCTCCCGGCCGATCCCTTGGGCGAATTCGGAGAGGGTAGCCGCGCCGGCCAGCCCCACCAGCGCGAAGCCGATGAGGGCCACAGGGCGGCGCAGGCCGAGGGCCACCGCCGCGAGCGTGGTCACGAGCGCGCCGGCGACGAGCGTGATCCAGCCCCGGCGGCGCAGGCGGTGGAGCGCTGCTGTCGTCTGTCCCAGCAGCGGGCAGAGGCCCATCAGGAGCAGGAGCGCGGCCCACTGCGGGCCGGTCACGCGGTCGAACCAGGCCGGGCCGGCCACGAAACGCTGTCCGGCGAGTAGCTCGGTGAGCGTGGGGAGCAGGCTGCCGATGAGGATCGAAGCGGTCAACGTCGTCAGCAGGATCAGGGTGAGGGAGAACGCCCCTTCGCGCGAGAGGAGGGCGGCGGATGAGGAGGCGCGGGGCAGCGCGGCGCGTCGGAGCCAGATGAGGCTTCCCGCGCCGACGACGGTAGCGATGAGGGCGGCGAGGAAATAACCGCCGAGGTCGGAATTGGCAAAGGCGTGGACGGATTCGATCAGGCCGCTGCGGGTGGCGAAGGTACCGAAGAGTGTGAGGGCAAAGGAGGCTGTCGCCAGCCAGAGATTCCACAGGTGAAAATCGCGGCGCTCCTCTTGCATCACCGTCCCGTGCAGAAGCGCCGTCGCGGTGAGCCAGGGCAGGAGGCCAGCGTTTTCAACGGGGTCCCAGGCCCAGTAGCCGCCCCAGCCGAGCACGTCGTAGGCCCAGCGCATGCCCAACAGCAGGCCCGCGCCCAGACTCAGCCAGGCAAGCAATATCCAGGGGCGCAGGGCGCGCGGCCAATCGGCGACCCGGCGCGTGAGCAGCGCCGCCATCGCGAAGGCGAAGGGGACGGCCAGCGCCACAAATCCCACGTAGAGCGCGGGGGGATGGAAGACCATACCGGGATGCCGCAGGAGGGGATTCAGCCCTTGGCCTTCCGGCGGGGCGATGGGCAGCAGGATGAAGGGATTCGACTGGAAGAGGATCAGGGCAACGAAGAAGGCCGTGATCAAATTGAGGAAAACTGTGGCCCATGGCGCGAGGGGACGCGCCCGTGACGTGGGTTGACCGGCTTGGCCTATCGCCGTCGCGCTCAGGAGCGCTTGGAGGAAGCCCCAGAAGAGGAGGGAGCCTTCCTGTCCGGCCCAGAGCGCCGAGATTTTGAGGTGAAACGGCAGGAAGGTGGCGGCGTTTTGGGCCACATAGCGGAACTCGAAGCGGTTCCCCAGCAGGGCGGCGAGCAGAGCGGCGACCGCCGCGCCCATCAGCCCGGCGAGCGCGTAGGCGGCGTTGCGCGCGCTCCGCGCCCAGCGCTCATCGTCCGCGTGGATGCCCCAGAGCGCCGCGCCGACGCCATATCCGGCGAGCGCCAGGGATAGGGTGAGCAGCATAGCGCCGATTTCGCTCAGCATTTTTACTCTGCGGCTTGTTCGGGGAGCGCCTCTTCGTAGCGGGAGGGGCACTTGAGGCGGAGTTCGTCGGCGTGAAAGCGTCCATCCTCGCCCATCCGGCCATACAGAATGGCTTGCGCTTCGTGGCGGAGCATATCAGGCCGGCTGCCATGGTAGACGACATCGAGCGTGGGGGCCGTGGGATCGCGCAACGCCGCGCGGATGACCTGCTCCAGGCCCCCGGCGCGCTCGACCGCGCGGGGATCGCCCGGTATCTGGACAATGGTAAAGGTAAGCGTCGCGCCCGGCCCGTCGTAGACGATGCTTTCGCCCCGCACGGCCCCGGAGACGGTGAGGTCGCGCTGTTGCCCGGCGGCATCGAGTTGGCGCGCCTCTTCAACGGTGAGGAAGTAGTGCGCCGCATCGCCCGTGCTGCTGATGAGGAGGTACAGCACGGCCACGACGATCAGTGATCCCGCGACGATAAAATTAGTCTTACCTTGCACGTTATGCTCCCTGTGCGCGCGATTAAGGCCGGGCGTAGCGCTCGAAGTCAGACGCCGCCGCGCCGGCCTCGGTCAAATCTTCTATGCCATCGTAGAGCAGTTGGAGGACATAGCGGGGATTATGCGCATAAGCGCCGGGATCGTTGAGAACGTAGTTGTAATTGTAGACGGTGCGCACCAGGCGGGGCGTCCAATCGACGTAGCGATTGCCGTAGTTCACCTCGTCGTCATCGGCGACGCCATTGGCGTTCGTGTCGATGAAGAAGTAGGGGAAGGCGCTCCCCTCATAGACGATGGGCGTACCGATCACCGTGGCGGCGTAGTCCTGCAACGCGGCATAGAGTGATTCGTTTAGGGTGGCGATCTCATCCGCGATAGGTTCGTCCGTGTCGCCATCGCCGTCATAATCCACGGTGTCTTGACGAATATCGCGGAGATCCTCATTATCCACGACATTGAGGTGGCAGGGGCTGCACGTATCGGGATTGATCGCCGTACTGTGCGCATCATGGCACTCCACACACGTCTGATAATCCTCCGTGTGCTCAAAGTACCCGACGTAGGATTTGCCATCATATTGATAGCCGACTTGGGCGTCGTCGCCTTGCTTCGTCGCCGCCGCAATGGCATAGTGGACGTTGATGAAGCCCAGATCCTCGGAGACGGTATCCAGCTCTATGCCGGCGATGGCCTCGTTGACCGTCGTCGTCGCCTGTCGTCCCTGATGGCACTGCATGCAGTTCCTGGCGCCGGATAGCTCTTCCACCTCGATGCCGGAGGGAAATTCGACGGTGGTCATTTCCTGCGCGGAGGTGTTGTGGCAGGTGTTGCAGTAGAGCACGGAGCCGATCTCCGCCGGCTCATCCACCTGCCCGGCGGCTGTGCCGTCCGCACCGAGGAAATCGAGATAGCCGTAGAGACTGTGACATTTAGCACAGCTTTGGGGCACCTGCGGTGGATCGTCCTCATCCCAGTGCGTGAACGATTCGGAACTTGTGTCCGCGTGGCCGGCTTGTTCCCATTTTTGGGTGATACCTTGGATCGGTTCCGGGGCGACGAAGAATTGATACCCCCAGATCACCAATCCGGTCAAGGCCAGCAAAATCAGACCTAACGTCAGAATTGTAGACCATTTCATAGTGGCGCCTCCTTAGCCATCGAGCTTGTGCCAGTTTGAGGATTGCGCAGCAAGTTGCTTGCATATTCGTCTGTTCAGTATACACTACCCTTCGTAAAGCTCAAAATGAAGTGGGGTATGGGCAAACGAAGCAGTCCTGAGGGAGCCAAGAGGCACGAGGCTGCGCCCTAAGCGATTTATCACGCCCATCACCCCCAACTTCGTTTGCCTTGAACTTGGCTAAGGACGCTCTGGAGCAACGAGAGTGATTTATCCTGTCGTTTTGCTTCGAATTCCCGGTATAGGACAGATTATTGAGAAGTTCGGGCCGGCGTTTTTTTATCCCCCCACAGAGGACCCCGCCGTGCCCGTGGTGACTCGGCCAGGTCCCCTTGGGGGGGGATAAATAAGGCCGGTCACAACCTTTAGGGGAAATCTCCTATCCTATATTTTGCACTATATTCAGCATACTCAACAGGCTCTTAAGGATAAATCATCTAGTTTTGTTACTACCAGATTAAATTATCAATTAAGAAGGGGTAGCTATATGCAAAAACAACGAACGCAACAATGGCTGTGGATCGCGATCTATTTCATCCTCATCTTCGCGCCGCTCTTGATCCTGCTGCTCGCGCCGCGTCCGGCGGGGCGCACGTTTTGGCGCGAGCTTTCTGTGAGTCTGGGCTTTGCGGGGCTGGCGCTGATGGGCTTGCAGTTTATTCCCACGGGCCGCCTGCCGCTGATGAGTGAGGCTTTCCCGATGGATGTCCTCTATGACTTTCACCACCGGCTCTCCATCGTGGCTTTTTTCCTGGCGCTCGCGCATCCCGTGATCCTCTTTATTCAAAATCCCTACACGCTGCTACTTCTCAACATCTTCACCGCGCCATGGCGCGCCCGCGCTGCCGTCGCCGCCACCGTGTTGCTGATTATGCTCGTGGTCTCTTCTGTCAAGCGGTTGGCCTTGGGGCTATCCTACGAGACCTGGCGGCTGTTTCACGATGTTGCTTCCGTCGGCGTCGTCGCGTTCGCGCTCTATCACATCTTTAATGTGAACTATTACACATCCGTGCCGCTGCAACGCTGGTTGTGGGTCGTGATGGGCGTTATCTGGGCCGCGATGATCATCTACATCCGCGTGATCAAGCCGTGGCAATTGCTGCAACAGCCCTACAAAGTCGTGGAGGTGATCGAGGAGCGAGGCGAGACGTGGAGTCTGGTGTTGGAGCCGGTGGGGCATCCCGGCGTTCCCTTCCGCGCCGGGCAGGTGGCGTGGCTGAGCATCGGTCACTCCCCCTTCCGCATCGAGGAACATCCCTTCTCCTACGTCTCCAGCGCTGAACATCCTGAGCGGCTTATCTTTGGGATTAAGGATTTGGGCGATTTCACCTCCACCGTCGGGAGCATCCCTCCCGGCGCCAAAGCTTACGTCGATGGCCCTTATGGCACCTTCGATCTTGATCAGCACGCGGAGAGAAGCCACATTTTCATCGCGGGCGGCATCGGCTCCGCGCCGATTATGAGCATGTTGCGCACACTGGCCGACCGCAATGACGAGCGCCAACTGCAATTCTTCTATGGCAGCCGGCGTTGGGAAGAGGTCATCTTTCGGGAGGAACTGGAATCCCTGCAGGAGCGATTAAACTTAGATGTTATCCACGTTTTGGAAGAGCCGCCGGAGGATTGGGAGGGCGAGCAGGGATACATTACCAAGAATGTGTTAGAGCGTAATCTTGCCTGCCCTGCTTATGAGTGCGTCTACTTTATCTGCGGCCCCTTGCCCATGATCAGGTTGGTGGAAAGCTCCTTGGAGGAGTTAGCGGTTTCCCGTAAGGATATGCATGAGATCAGCCGTAAGCGCGCCTTCGAACTCACCCGCGAGAAGATTTACTCTGAAAGTTACAAGATGGCGTGAGCGGCGTTGACGCCGCCACGCGAAAGGAGTCATTGCATGCAACGGATTTACGCCCGTCGTTTGATGATTATCACCTTAGCCTTGATCGTGGTGTTGGTGCTGGCCTTCTCAGTTCTCCAGGGGGGATTGCCTTTCTGAATTCTTGACCGGCTCAGGCGCAAAAAAGCCCGCCGATCCTAAACATCAGGATCGGCGGGCTGTATTTTTGGGCGTGAAGGCCGTTCCAAGAAAATAAACCTCCCAACAACAAGTTGTTTTCTGAGGAAAGAGGCTCAGGTTTGGGAGGTTTTAGATCCTGGAACTACCAAGTTACGACATCAGCTTCGGCGCGACCTCAGTCGCCCACGCGCGGATCGCCTCCCAATCTCGATGATCCGGCGTATCCTCCGCCATCGCTCCCCTGATCTCTCATGATGCGCTAATAAAAAACAGGCCGTTCAAATCCAATCCTGAACGGCCTGTCGTTTATGTTCAGCTTAACCTCTGAAAAAGGTTACTCGGCTTGTTTATCTTTAAGGATGATCCGAGCATCCACAATCGTCACGCCATCCCCTTCCTCATAGACAATCACCGGGTTAGCATCGGATTCCGAAATCTCGTCGGAGAGATCGGTGATCATCTGCGAGTAACGGCTCAACACCCCCGCCAGGGCCTCACGATCTCGCGGCGCCTCGCCACGGGCGCCCGCCAGAATCGGCGCGCCTTTGATGTCGGAGAGCATCTTGAACGACTGTTCCGCCGAGACCGGCGCCACGCGGAAGGTGACGTCCTTCAAAATCTCGACGAAGATGCCGCCCAGCCCGAACATCACGGTGGGGCCGAAGGTCGAGTCATTAGTTGAACCCAGGATCACCTCGGTGCCCCAGGGGGCCATCTCCTGCACAGCGACGCCGTGAATATCCGCATCCGCCTTGTACGCCTTGGCGTTTTCCATAATCTTATGGAAGGCTGCGCGCACGCCCGCCTCATCCTCGATCTCGACCTCGACGCCGCCGGCATCGGATTTATGGAGAATGTCCGGGGACATGATCTTCATCACGACGGGGTAGCCGATCTTCCCCGCCAATTCGACGGCTCCATCTTCCGACTCCGCCAACTCGGTCTTGGCGACGGGCAGCCCGTAGGCTTTGAAGATTGCCTTGGACTCAATCTCCGTCATATTGCGATTGTCATGGGCGCGCACTTTCTCGATAACGGAGCGAGCGAGTTCCTCATCGACATCCTCGAAGCGCACAAACGGCTCGGCGGCCAGCGCGCGGCTCTCAGCGTACTCGTGGAGCGCGGACATCGCGTTCACGGCCTTGTCCGGCTCGTTGTAGGCCGGGATGCCATGCTCGACGAGCCAGCGCATCGCTGCCGCTGACTTCTCGCCGCCGACGAAGGAGATCGAGACCGGCTTATCCGGCACATCCGCCTCCTCAATCGCCTGGACGATGCCCTGGGCGATCTCCATCGGGTCGGTCATCGCGGTCTCGCAGTAGAGCACGGACAGGCCATCCACCCACTCATGGGCGATGGCATATCGCACAGAATCAAAGTACCAGTCCTTCCCCGCCATCCCGGTGAGATCGACGGGGTTTTTGGCGGAACCGAACTCCGGCATGTGCTTCTTCAGCTCCTTCTGAACGTCCTCCGGGGCGAAGCGCAGCGGGATGTTATAGCGCTCGGCCGAATCGGTGGCCAACACGCCAACCCCACCACCATTGGTGATGATCAACAGATTATCGCCCGTCATCGGCGGCTGAAGCGAGAGCGCCAGCGTGCGGTCGAATAGGTTATTCAGCGAGGAGGCGCGCACCACACCTGCTTGTTCAAAGGCAGATTCATAGATCTTGCCCGATCCGGCCAATGAGCCGGTGTGTGAGGCCGCGGCCGCCGCGCCATGCGCGGAGACGCCAGATTTCAGCGCGATGATGGGCTTGACCGCTCGCCGCGAGGCATCGATAAATTTCCGCCCGTCCTTCAACCCCTCGATGTAGAGGGAGATACAGGCGGTGTTTTCATCCTCAGAAAGCCACGCCACCAGATCGCTGAAGTTCACATCGGACATATTGCCGATGGAGATGAGCTTATCGAAGCCGACGCGGCGCGTGTAGGTGGACGCATCCATCGCGATGAGCAGCGCGCCGCTCTGGGAGACCAGCGCCGCCTTACCCGGCAGGGGCAGGAACGGCGCGAACGAGGCGTTGCAATCATCGGAGTTGGAGAGGATGCCCACGATGTTAGGCCCTAAGACGCGCATGCCGTACTCGTGCGCGATGTCGACGACCTCCTGTTCCAACTCCTCGCGCCCAACCTCACTGAAGCCAGAAGCGATGATGATCAACCCCTTGACCCCCTTCTTACCACATTCCTTGGTGATCTGAGGCACGATCTTGGCGGGGACAACCACCGCTGCGGCGTCGATGGGGCCGGGAACATCCAAGACTGAAGAATAAGCCTTTAGCCCCAGGATCTCGTCGGCTTTGGGGTTGATGGGATAAACGTCGCCTTCATAGTCGCTGTCAATCAAATTCTTGACCACCGTGTAGCCGATCTTCCCTTCTTTGGTGGAGGCACCAATCACGGCGATAGCTTTAGGACGTAAGAGGCCATTGAGTACTTCTCGATCCACAATCATATCCTCCTAAAGTTAAATTTTTTAAATAATAAAAAGCAAAGTGGGAGGATAAACTCCTCCCACCCACCCTACAATTCTTTCTCTGCTTCCTCTGTAACTTCCAAAACTTCATCTACCAAGCGATACTCACAGGCTTGTTGGGCCGTCATGTAGTAATCCCGATCCGTGAATTCTTTAATCTGCTCATCCGTCAGTCCGGTATGTCGTTGTAGCAGAGTATTGATGAGCTTGCGCATCCGTAGGATCTCTTGGGCCGCGATCTCAATATCGGTCGCCTGGCCCTGGACGCCGCCCAACGGCTGATGGAGATGGATCGTGGCGTGAGGAAGCGCATATCGCCGCCCCTCCATCCCGGCGGTGAGTAAGACGGTCGCCATGCTGGCCGACATGCCCACGGCGATGGTGGAGACGGGCGCCTGGACGAGTTGAATGGTGTCGTAGATGGCTAAACCGGCCGAGATTTCCCCGCCCGGTGAATGGATGTAGAGGGAGATTTCGCGCTCTGAATCCTCACGATCTAAGAAGAGCAATTGGGCCACGATTAGATTCGCGACCTGCGCATTAATGGGGTGCCCCAAGAAGATGATACGTTCTTTCAACAGGAGCGAGTAAATATCGTAGGCCCGTTCTCCCCGCCCTGTGCTTTCGATTACAGAGGGTAGCGGTAAAAATCCCATATCACCTCCTACGCTTCAGCCGATGTATCCGGCGCTTCGTCTTCGTCGCCCTCGTCCAAGGTCGCTTCCGCCGAGGGTGTCACTTCACCCTTGCCAATCGCTTCCAGGCGATCCATCGCCTTCTTCCCGACCAAGCTATTGCGGATCATTTGTGCAAACTGAGAATCCAAGTCAGCGCCTAACATCTCATCCTGAGAGAAGTCCTCAAATTGACCAAATGTCGCAGAGAATTCGCGGACTAACTCGTCATCATTGACGCTCAGCCCTTCCTGCCGGGCGAACTCGGTCATCACCAGCCCCCGCACCAAGCGATCCTCGGCATGCGGTCGCAGGCCTTCGCGGAACTCCTCCATGGACTGTCCCTGCATCTCCAGCAACTCTTCTAAGGAGATCTCAGCCTGCTGTTGGATATTCCGCTCGGTGTTTTCGACCAAGTCGGCGATCTTGTCTTCCACCATTGCCGGGGGATATCGGACCTCCGCCTGCTCGACCAATAGATCGACCAGGGATTCGCGATACTCTCGATGGGCCTGCTCGCGCTTTTGATCCAAAAGTTCGCTGTGGACGGCTTCCTTCCACTCTTCCAGATCCTCAAAGTTGCCGGCGGTCATCGCCAGCGCATCGTCGATGTCGGGCAGAATTCGGCTGTAGACATCTAAGATGTAAACCTCGAAGGTCACCTCGGCGTTCTGCAACGCCTCTTCTCCCAAGGTCTCCGGCAAGGTGAGTGTGAAGGTCTTTTCATCCTTAGGCGCCAGGCCGACGATCTCCTCGATAAAACCGGGGGTAATGAAGACTTCATCTGGATCGAGGATCAACTCCAGATCCTCCTCCTCGATGATCTTTTCACCATCGGGCAGCGCCCCCTCGACATCTAAGTACACCTCATCCCCGACCGCGGCCGGCTCATCCTTGGGCTCGAGCACCATGTGCTCCTCTTGAATATCTTCAAGCTGAGCCTCGACCTCCTCTTCAGAGACCGTAGGCTCCTCCCAATCCAGCCGGATGTCCTCATAATCCCCCAAAACCACCTCCGGCATTAGTGGCACCCGGAAAGAATACGTGAGAGGATCGCTCTCAAAATCCTCCAACTCGCCCACCCCGTAAGGTGTAATATCGGCATCTGCGATAACCTTTGGGAAGATCTCCGGAACGAGTTTCTTGTTCACCCGCTGAAAGATGGCATCTTCGCCAAGCCGATTGACGATGATGCGATAGGGCACGCGCCCCTTGCGGAATCCGGGGAATTTGTACTCGTGCGAGATTTTTCGCACCTCTTCGCGCACCAATTCGGCCCTTTTCTCGCGCGAGATTTCAACAACCAGCAAAGCTTCGTGAGTCTCTAGTATTTCTTTTTTGACATCAAACACGTCTATACCTCCATATCACATATCACTGAGATTATAGCATGGTCTGGTTGAAATGCCAGCAGTCGCTTGATGTCACGCGGCCCGGCTGTCACAACAGCCGGGCCGCACTGGATCTAAAGGGCTTCAAATGGAGATTAAGGCGCCGCCGGGGTGGCGAGCGGGGAGACAGTTGTAGGCGTCATTGTCGCGGTGGTAGTCAGCGTATCAGTCACGGCCAGGGGGGAGATGGAGATGGGCGTGCTGGGCAGGACTAGATCCATCACATCCGCCCAGAGCGCCTCCAATTCCGTCGTCACGCGGAAGGAACGCTGGGCGATTAACCCATCCAGCGCCGCCACCCGCTCACGGATGTCGATAAGGGTCGCCTCTTCCGCTGGCAGGACGAGGAGCGCTCGCTCCAGGTGACGATCCGCCAGCTCGAGCGTCTCGCGCGCGGCGCCAACGTTGTCATCTAAGAGCAAAAGCCGCACCCGCAGGAGATCCTGCGCCGTCTGGAGCAGCACCAAACGGCCTTCCAGCGCCGCCGTCTGCCCCAGTGTGACGGTCTGTAACTTCTGGAGATCGGCCGTCTGGGTATCCAAGGTATTCTCCACCAGGTCGAACCTCTCTTTCTGATCGGCGATGGCATCCGCGAGATTGCTCTCCTGCTCAGAGAGATCGTCCTCCAAATCGGCGATCTGATCCTCCAGCGCCTCGAGGCGCGCTTGCGTCGCGGTCATTGTCTTGGAGGTCACGGTGGTCGCCTCCAGACGCTCCACGCGCGAGTGAAGATCGGAGATATTGCGCTCGTTGACGGGAGCATCCTCCGCCAAGCTCGCGACATCTGTCTCTAAGGCCGTCAGCCGCTCATCGAGGGCCTGCTGCTTTCCTTGCAGATCGGTATGCTCGCGGTCGACGCGGCGTTCCAACGCCTGGATGTGGATAGTGTTATCACGCACCGGCTGAATAAACTCGCGGTAGAGCCACGGTACGCCGTAATACAACCCCGCCCCGATCAATGCGCCGATGAGCAACACGACGATAAAGCGCAGTAAGAACTTCAAAATGCTACCTAGAACTCGCCCAAAGGTTCGATCCGAATCTGAAACTTGATCCTGTGTCATCTTGGACTCCTATTCGCTTTCGCCGCTGGCGCCATCAAACAATTCGTTCAACAGTTCCTGGAGCCGGGTTAAGAAGGTCACCGAGGCCGCGACGTCCTCTTCAATCCGGGTGAGATCATCGACCACGGCGTCCACCTCTGAGGCCAACGTATCCGACCGATCACTCAAGGCTTGCGTGTCCTTCTCCAAGCCCTCGACCGCTGTTTCGACCTCATCGAGGCGCAGGGTGACGTCCTCCAGCGCGCTGACCCGTTCCACGACCCCGTCGATGGCCGACTCCTGCTCGGCCACCTCCGCTGAGAGGCTATCCACGCGAGCCTGCAAGTCCAGAATCGCGGCGCTGCTGTTGACGTCCAACGTCCCATTGATGCCGGCGAAGACCAAGAGGGCGAAGATCATGCCTAAGATGCCCCCCAGCAGCGAGGCCAACACCCATCCCCAGAAGATGCCGCGCTGCTTGGCGGCGCCGGCGACCGGCGCCGGCTCCACGGCTTCCTCCTTTTCTTCCTCTTCAGGCAAAGCCGCCGGCTCGAAGGGCGTCGCCCCCTCCGTCGGCTCCTGGGCAATCTCTGGCTCCTTCACCTCCTCGGCTTCGACTGCCGCCTCGGCTTCGGCGATCATCTCCTCCTCATAGGCGAATTCGGAGATATCGGAGGCCGGGGCTTCCATTTCCTCCTCTGCTTTCTCCTCTAATTCCGCCTCTTTGACTTGCTCTTCGGCCACAACGACGTCCGTACCAACAACTGAGACTTCTTTCCTCTTGTTCATCTCGGTTTCTCCCTCCATGTTTTCCATGTTTCCCATGTTTTCCATCGCGATTGATTTAGCTTCTGCTGTCGTGCTACTCTCATCACCATCGGCCCCTGAACTCACCGTCAACCGGTGCGCCCACTGACCATACAGCCCTTGACCGATGCCGGAAACTTCGGTGATCTCCTCCGACGTTTGAAACCCAGCGTGAGCCTTGCGATACTCGATCACGCGCTGGGCCAGCGCCGCCCCAATTCCCGAAAGGGTGCGCAACTCCTTATCGGATGCCGTGTTCAGATTCACTTTTGGCTCATCCATCTCAACGTCAGGCGCTTCAGATTCGGATGCCATAGGTTTAACCTCCCCTTTGAGTCGCTAACATAGATAGACCATCTTGTGAAGGTGCATCAATTTAATTATAGTCAACGCTGCCGAAGGTTGCAACTGGTTCCAGTTGCTCCACAGAAGCAGCGTGGTATACTGCCTCTACAGTTGGTCATTACAAGCAAGCGTTTGCCAGGAGGTACGATGGTCAGTCAAAATTTGTTAGAGATTTTGCGCTGTCCGCACTGTGTCAGCGGCGAGACCCGCCGCGAGGATTTGGAAGATCCGGGCCAATTGTCACTGGTCCGTGAGGAAAGTTGGCTGGTATGCCAGGATTGCGAGCGCAAGTATCCGATTCGCGAGGACATTCCCGTGATGTTGATCGAGGAAGGGGATAAATGGATCACTATGTCGGTCGAGGATTTGCCGGTCCCACCCCCAGACGAAAGCTGAGATCTTCAACGCCGGACAATTGGCCTGTGATGGCGCTGAGCGGCGCGGGCGTTACATTTATCCTCTTAGGATTGCTGGCGTTAGCCCTCCCCACAGCATACGAGGGCGCTCAGCTTTGGCAATTGGATAGCGGCCACGCCATCTATTTGATGGATCTCGCGGGCGCGTTCGCGCTCGGCATGGGCGTGGTGTTGACGTGGCTGGGCGGGAAGCTGTGGGGTTATCAGTTCCAGGTCTGAGCCGGGCGTCGGGCGCCTACGCGCTCGGCCTGGACCTCCCACGGAGGACGACCTGCACCATCGGCGCGCTGGGCGAGCACACGCTGCCGGCGGGATTGTACCTCTACGTGGGCAGCGCCTTTGGCCCCGGCGGATTGCGCGCGCGCATCGGGCGGCATCTCGGCCAAGCTACAACACAGCATTGGCACATCGATTATGTGCGACCCCACACGCACCCTCGCGCCGTGTGGCTGGCTCCGGAGCAGCGCATCGAATGCGCGTGGGCGCAGCATCTCCTGGCCGATCCCCGCGCCCGCATCATCGTTCCGCGCTTCGGCGCCTCCGATTGCGCGTGTAGTACGCATCTGACCTATTGGGGGAGCACACGCCCGGCGGCGATCCAATTGCCGGGCGCGCGCTTCATTGACATTTAGGGTCGGCGTGATATACTGCGAAGCACGTGGGTCGTTAGCTCAGCCCGGTAGAGCAGGGGCCTTTTAAGCCCAGGGCCACAGGTTCGAATCCTGTACGACCCATCA
>CAYXVS010000042.1:0-17264 GCA_964468735.1 uncultured Anaerolineales bacterium
TTGATGGCGGCGGCTCTATCGCGTCAGGGCCTGACCCGTCGAATTCCTCCTGACTATTGCGCTATCATAGGGTCGTGAAGATTTTTGATGGCGGCGGCTCTATCGCGTCAGGTTGGCATTTGACGAAACACTTCCTTACGGTTATAATACCTCTGTCCTTGAGGCAGAGATGTGAAAATCCGCTGCGGGCGACCGCGCGGTTTTTGACTGTATAAGATCCCTTGAGGATGATATCCGCGAGTACAAAGAGGAGAGTTTAAAATGCCAAAACGAACTTATCAACCCAAAAAGCGTAAGCGAATGCGCAAGCATGGCTTCCGTGCTCGTTCCAAGACAAAGGGCGGGCGCAAGGTTTTGAAGCGCCGCCGTGCGAAGGGCCGCCACAAGCTCGTTTCCGTGAGTTTGGGTGGGGCCAAGCGTAAGATGAACTGGAAGGAGTGGTCCAAGGGGCCACGCCGCCGTTCGTAGGGTCGCATTTGGAGCGTCATTATTGGCGCAAAGAGATGCGCTTGCGTCGTCCTCAGCAATTCCGGCAGGTCTGGGCTGCAGGGCGGTCGTGGGCGCATCCTCTGTTTATTCTATGGGCGCTCCCCAACGAGGAGGGGCGCACTCGCGTAGGATTTACGGCCAGTCGGAAGGTGGGAAATGCCGTCGCGCGCAATCGTGCGCGACGGTTGTTGCGCGAGGCGACACGCCATTGCTATCCGAATATTCAACTGGGTTGGGACATCGTCCTCGTAGCACGATCCTCGTTGCCTCAGGCGAAGGAGCAAGAGGTCGAAGCGGCGTTACTCGATCTCTTAACGCGAGCGGCGCTCATCCAATCTAAACCGGAACGTGAGCTAATTAAGACTGAGGAGATGTGAAGGTGAAATCTCTGTTGTTGGCCGTGTTGCGTTTCTATCAGCGTAGAATTTCGCCTCTCTTTCCCCCCACATGTCGTTTCACGCCCTCGTGTTCCCAATACACCGGTGAGGCTATCGAGCGTTACGGCGTGGTGAAGGGCGGTTGGCTAGGCGTGCGGCGTATTTTGCGATGCCACCCCCTAAATCCAGGGGGACATGATCCCGTTCCATAAAAGGCTGCAAGAAAAGGCTGTAAGAGGTCACAGGAGGAAGATAAGAACAATGAGACATCAATGGAAGAAGGCCTGGTGGAGCATCGGCCTTCTCTTGTTGGCCGTTGTGGCGATGTCGGGCTGCGCCCGAGGCGGTGTGCGCCACGAGAGCTGGCCAAATTTAATGATTCATGAGGGCGTCGTTTACGCGACGAATCTAGAGACCATCGTCGCGTTGGAGGCTGAGACCGGAGAGCTGTTGTGGTCCTATCCCCCAGAGGATGTGGACGAGGAGAGGGGGCCGTTCTACACGAAGCCTGTGATGGTCGAGCCATCTGAGCTGTATCCGAACGGGCTGTTGATTGTGGCCGGATTTAAGGGCCAGAGGGTCTATGGCCTGGCGTTGGATGCCGAGGCATCACAATCCCCCAAGGAAGCTTGGAGATTTGAGGGCGCAGGCGGGCAGTACGTCGGCAATGGGGCGCTGATCGATGATACATACATCATCGGCAACGGTGATGGCAAAGTGTACGCCTTGAGCGTCGTGGATGGCGCGGAGCAATGGTCGCTCCAGACCGAGGATCGCGTCTGGGCGCGCCCTGTCATCATCGAGAACACGGTCTACTTGGCCTCTTTGGATCACAACCTCTACGCCGTGGATCTGCAAAGTGGTGAATTGGAATGGGAGCGTAAGTTAGACGGCGCGATTGCCGCAACGCCCGTGGTGATCGACGAGGCGCTGTGGGTCGGCGATTTCACCGATCGGCTCTACAAGATCAACCCGACGAGCGGCGAGATTCTCTGGCAAGAAACCTACGGGGATTGGCTATGGGCGACGCCCTTAGTCGAAGGCTCGCGGCTCTACTTCGCCAACGTGGGGGGCCAAGTCTATGCGCTGGACACCGAGAGCGAGACGATGCTCTGGGATGATCCGGTCCTCATTGGTGAGGGCGAGATTGTCAGTTCGCAGCCGGCGCTGAACGCGGACGGGGACTTGCTCTTCGTCGCCGCGTATGAGCGGGGCGAGATTCACGCCATCGATGTGGAGGACGGCGCTTTGTTGAAGTGGGGGTCGGCGTTGGAAAATCCTGGGCGTCTGCCCGGCGATCTGGTGACGGACGACGAACGGCTCTACACCATGCCCATCCTGATTGAGGATCGAATTCGCGCCTTCGATCTCGAAGATGGGAGTTTGATCTGGACCTATCCGCCGGCAGAGTAGTCTCGGTAATTGAAAGTAACATCGAACATAACTACGTAGGGGGCAAGTATCGTGTGGGATTCTTTGATTGTAGAACCTATTATTAACCTATTGCTCGTGTTCTATAAGTTCTTGGGGCACGAGACGATCGTCGCGGTAGCGCTGGTCACCTTGATCATTCGTTTAGCCCTCTCGCCCTTGATGGTACGGCAGCAGAAAACCGCGCGCAAGCAAAAAGAACTGAAACCTAAGCTGGACAAGCTGCAAGAGAAGTACAAAGACGACCGCGAGAAGTTAGCGCAAGCTCAAATGGAGCTGTATCAGAAAGAGGGCCTCAACCCGATGGGCGGTTGTCTGTCGATCTTTATCCAGCTCCCGTTGATGATTGGGCTGTATCAGGCGATCACGCGCGCCCTGGCGGCCACGCCGTTGCGCCTGCTGGCCCTATCCGAGGATATCTATACCTGGATTCCCAGCCTCAGCACCTTGATCCCGCTCAAGAGTCAGTTCCTCTGGCTGGATTTGGCGCTGCCGGATCCTTATTATGTCTTGCCTCTCTTGGTCGTCGCGACCGCGTGGTACTATCAGGGTTTGATCACCCCGCCGGCGACCGATGCCCAAACCGAGGCGATGAACAAGCAGATGAAGTTGATGATGCCCTTGATGACGGGCTTTTTCGCGGCGACCTATGCCTCTGGCTTGGCGGTCTATTTCTTGATTTCCAACTTGGTGGGGATTCTGCAATACTTCCTCTTCCGCCGTCATTATCTCCATGAGGAAGAGGATGCCAGCAGTGCCGCATAATTGATCTTAAATATGAATATGATTGGCTTGTATTTAGAGAGTAGTAGGAGGTCGTTATGAACCCTGAAGACTCTGTAGAAATCACAGCGCCCTCTGTTGAAGAGGCGATTTTATTAGGATTGACGCGCCTGCGCGCGACTCGCGACCAGGTCGATATTGAGGTCTTGGAGGAAGGCAGCAAGGGCTTCTTGGGATTAGGCTCCCACGAGGCCAAAGTCCGCTTGGCGCGCCGCGATGTGACCATCGAACCACGGGTGGATCTCGCGTCGCTGAAAGCGCAGGAGGCCAAGGCCACGGAAGAAAAGGAAGAACCCCAAGCCCCTTCCCCGGCGCCTGAGAAGAAACCTGCCCCAGCGCCCCGACCCAAGCGAGAGAAGGTTTCAGAGAAGGCTAAGGTGGAGGAACGGAAGCAACCGAAGGCCCAAGCGCCAGAAGAAGAGAAGAAGCCCCCGCTGAAGCAGCCGGAAAAGGCGCCCGCTAAGCCAAAAAAGAAGCCGGTGACGCAGGAAAAACGGGGCGGCGTTGATCGCGACGCCGTGGAATCCGTCGTGTTGGAGGTGGCGGATCACGTCTTCGCCGATTTCGACGTGGAGGTTGACCCGGCGTGGCGCGAGGAAGATCGCCCCACGCTGTGGATCTCCTTGAGCGGCCCGGATGCCAGTTCCCTCGTCGGGCGACGCGCGCGAACCCTCAGCTCCGTCCAATACGTGATGCGCGCTCTGGTGCATCACAAGATCGATGGCCAGTATTACCTCGTGGTGGATGCGGACGGCTATCGTGAGCGCCGCCATCGCAGCTTGCGCTCATTGGCTGAACGCAAGGCCAATGAGGCCGTTCAGAAGCAACGGACCATTCGATTGCGCCACATGCCCGCCAGCGAGCGGCGCATCATCCACATGACATTGCGCGAAGACGACCGCGTTGAGACGAAGAGCGTTGGCTCAGGTCGTCACCGTGCCGTGACCATCATTCCAGACTAAACAACTGTATAGTTGTTGATTCATGCCATCCCCCTGTCCATCTGTAGATTATCTGCTTGTGGGACACGTGACCCGCGATCTACAGCCAGATGGGGGGATGCGTCTTGGGGGGACGGTCAGCTATGCGGGGCGCACCGCCGCCGCGTTGGGGCGCTCGGTGGGGATCGTGACCAGCGCCGGCCCGGAGGTTGATCTCTCACCGTTGGAAGCGAGCGCGACGATGATCCGTCATCCTGCCCCGCAGACTACGACCTTTGAGAACGTCTACACCGAGGAGGGGCAACGCTCCCAATTTGCTTATACGGTTGCGCGGCCCCTCAGCGTGGAGGTTCTCCCCGCCGCGTGGCAAAATGCTCCCTTGGTTCACATCGGGCCGATTATGGATGAATGTGATCCCGCGTTGGTCGAGCACTTCGCGGGCCGGGCCTTCGTGGGCCTAACGCCCCAGGGATGGATGCGCACGCGCGACAGCGCAGGGCGGGTGCATTCGCAGCGCTGGGAGGCCGCCGAGCGCCTGCTGCCCTTGGCCTCCGCCGTCGTGTTGAGCTTGGAGGATGTCGGCGGCGACTGGGAGGTCATTCAAGCTTATGCCCGTCAAACCGCCATCTTGGTGGTCACGCGCGGTTGGTTGGGCGGCGCCCTCTTTCTCGATGGCGTGGCGCAGACCTTCCCCGCCTTCGCAGCGGAGGAGATCGATGCCACCGGGGCCGGAGATATTTTCGCTGCCGCCTTTTTCGTGGCGCTGACGCGCGAGATGCTTCCTCAGAAGGCCGTGGTCTTCGCGGCGTGCATCGCGGCGGATTCTGTTCGGCGCGAGGGCTTGGCCTCGGCGCCTGGTCCTTCGGCCATCGTGGCTTGTTCTGCAAGATGATAGTGCCTAACCAGTCAAATGCGTGTCTAATGAGCAAGAATTTGGGGGGATGGAAATCTTTTGGGTGATGGCTCGTCCGCGTTAGGGTGATAAGAAAACAATGAGGCGATGAAGATGTCTCGAATTTATGCTTTTGCTAATCAAAAGGGTGGGGTGGGCAAGACGACCACCGTCGTCAACCTCGGCGCCGTGATGGCCGATTGGAACTATCGCGTGCTGGTGGTGGATGTCGATCCTCAGAGCAATGCGACGACCAGCTTGGGCCTCAATCCCCGGCAGATCTCCCCGTCCATCTATGATGTGCTGACGGACGAACTTCCGCCCGCAGCCGCGATCCACGCGACGGCGTGGGAGGGACTGGATATTCTCCCCAGCACGCCGGAACTGGCCGGCGCCACCGTCGAACTCAATCGCATCGCCGATCCGCGCGAGCGCGCCAATCGACTCAAGCAGATTTTGGCGCCCTTAGATGCCTACGACTATCTGCTATTAGATTCCCCCCCCAGTTTGGGCATCCTCACCGTGAACACGCTCAGCGCGGCGCACGCGGTGGTCGTCCCGGTGCAATGCGAATATCTGGCGTTGGAGGGCCTGTCACAGTTGGTGCGTACGATTTCGCTCGTGCAGCGCGGTCTGAACCCCGATTTACGCCTGCGCGGGCTGGTGTTGACGATGTTCGATACGCGCACGACCCTCGCGCATCAGGTGGTCGAGCAGGTGCGCCGGCACTTCCCGGAGCAGGTCTTCGAGAGCATCATCCCGCGCAGCGTGCGCCTTAGCGAGGCGCCCAGCTATGGCGAGCCGGGCGTCTTCTACGCCGCCGGCGCCAAGGGCAGCCAGGCCTATCGCCGCTTGGCGTGGGAGCTACTGCAACTCGATGGCCATTCGCCCCCCTGGAAGCCGCCGGACGTGAAATGACTCAAGTACCGCTCAATTTACCATGTACAAAAAGCCCCCGCCAATGCAACGGCGGGGGCTTTTCCATTCGATCCAACCTTGCGCCTACGACGTGATCCCCGTCTCCTGTGGATCGTGGTAGCGCTCCTCGATGCGATAAACGGCATCCGAGGCGATACGTCGCACCCTGGCGTCCTTGTGCTGCAACAGGCCGCGCAGCGCCTCCAAATGTTGCTTCTGCCCGATCTGACGCAACGTCATCGCGCCCAAAAGCTGAACACCCGTCTTGCCCTCGGTGGTGGCGCGCACCAGCATCTCCATCGCTGCTGCGCCGACGCCTAACCCGGTGCCTTGCTGAGCCGCCCAAGCGATGAGCCAATCTAATTCATCGATCTGGGGGGGCGTGGGGGGCGTGGGCGGCGGCGCCTGGCCCTGCTGTGCTCGTTCCTTCAAGATCGCATCGGCGGCGGCCCGCACAAGCCATTGGGGATCGTCGCGCGCCAATCGTTCCAGCACCTCGTCTGCCCACGGTTGCTGCACAAATTCCAGGCCATGCGCCGCTGCGCGACGCACCATCAGATCCTCCGCCTGCGTGGCCTCGCGCAGGGCGTCCTGCCCCTCTGGTAGGAGGGCGGCTAATTTCTCGGCGATGGTGAGCATCAGGTGCTCGTCCGCCTCATAGAGGCCCTGCATGAGCACTTTGATGGCTCCCTCGGTGCCGATATCGGCGAGCGCCAGTACCGCGCTCTCTTTGATTTCCTCGTTCTCATCGCGCATCGCGCCGGTCAGGACCTTCATCTCACGCGCCGAACCTACCCATCCGAGGCCGCGCAGACCCACGCAGCGGATGGCCGTCTTCGGGCTGCGCAACGCCTTGATGAAGAAGCCGCGCACACTTTCGCCGGCGATCAAAGCCAGCGCCCGGGCCAGACGCAACCGGAGTGCTGCGTTGATCGCCGGCGTCAGGATACTCTGGGCCAGCGCCTTCATCACCCGTTTGCGCCACGCTGCCTCCTCCGGCGCGACGCTGCTCCAGCGCGCCATTCGCAGCAACTCATCCCAATCCTCTGAGAGCTTCACCCGCTTGAGCAGCGTCGCGATGAGATGTTCCCCCTCGCCCAACCCGACGTAAAATTCCAGCAGCAGGCGCCACGTGGGGTCTTGCAGATGCGTCCGCGCCAAATCGGCGCCCCAGTCTTGCTTAGTCAGCGTCCAGGCCGTGAGGAAATCCTCCCAGACGTAGTGATTGAGCACCCATCCCTTGCCATCGCGGGCCAGCAGATTGGAGGTTTTGAGCAATTTGCGGACGGCCCGCTCGGTTTTGGTCGCATTTTCTTCCTCGACGGGCAGTTGCGAGGTGATGTAGGTCTTCACCTCGTCGCGCCCTAAGATGCGACCATCCAAACGGCGGGTTTGTGCGATGTGCGCCAGCGTCTCCAACGTGAGCATCTGGGCTTCGGCGGCGAGCATCTCATCCTCGCCCAGATCCAGCATGGGGATGCGTTCATTTAATATATGATCGATCACGTCAACGAAGCGCTCGGGGACCTTCTGCGTTTGGAGGTAGAGACGGATGCGGAGCGTGAGTTCGATGATCGACGCCCCGGCTTGATCGGCCCAGCGAAGTATGTTGAGGAGTGCCGCATCGGGCGTCGGCGGGGCATCCTCGAAGGTGCTGGCCCAGCCGGCGTAGAGCGCTTGCAGCGTCGCCTCACCGGTGGGACGTTGTAGCTCTAAAGCCACAAAACTAGCTTCGATCAAGGGGCCGTAGCTGCGCGGGCCACTGGCGACCACCCAGCGACTTTCGGGTAATTGCGCTTGGAGTTCGGCGATCCACGCCGCGACGATGCTTTGCTCGTCGCGTGTCAGATCCTCCCAGTTATCGACCAAGATCAACGAGGGCGATTTCTCCAATTGCTTCAGCAACCACTTGGCGGAAGCGCCGGGTAAGAAGTGCATGGCTAACTCCACCAGCCGTTCTAAGGGGGTGCTTTCGGCATCTGGGGGAAGCTCTTTTAGGCGCGCGAGATCGATCCAGAGGGGTAATCGTTCTGGGGGAACGTCTTCATCTTTGTCCTCGCCCTCACCCGAAGCTTGTGCGGCATTTTCCCACGTCAACATCGCCAGCGCCGTGGTGCGCCCAGAGGCGCGCGGCCCGGTAATCAACAGGTAGGGATGGCCCCTCAGCAGGGAACTGAAGGGTATCTCTTGAAGGTCGGGGAGCTTACCTTGCCCGATCTCCTTGGAGCTAGGCATGGGCGGGAGGCCGAGCAGCGTCGGCGGTTGAAAGATGGCGGGAGGCTCCTGCGGCTTGAAAAGCAGAAGGCCGCGAAGTTTCTCTTGTAGGGCTTTGAGATAACGTTGCGATTGCCCGGAACGCATCTCGCGACGCCACGTTTGAATTGGCGCCCAGAGCTTATCTTTGATCCGCTGGATCTGCTTCCGGCGAGCGTAGAGAAAAGCCGCGATCAACCACGCCACAGCGGCGCCGATAAGCGCCGATGTTAAATCGAATCGCCATCCCCCGCGCTGGAGTAAATCCACCGCGAGCATGCGTTATGCCTCTTGAGCTTCTTGCGCCGGATCGACGACTAGGCGATAGCCCTGCCCGCGCTCGCTGAGAATGCGCTTGGGATTGCGGGGATCCTCCTCAATTTTCTGGCGCAGATACCAGATATAGAGCTTGAGGTAATCGCGACGATTGGAATATTCTGGTCCCCACACGCGACGCAACAGTGTATCGTGGCTGACGGTCTGGCCGGGATCTTGGATCAGCGCCGAGAGGAGTTGGAATTCCGTTGGTGTCAGACTAACCATTTCATCACCAACTTTGACCTCGTGCGTGTCCAGGTTGACGCGGAGCGTGCCGGTCTTGAAGATCTTCTGCTCGCCACGGGCACGCCGGGCGCGCGCTAAAGAGGCCTTGACTCGCGTGACCAATTCCTTGTACCCGAATGGTTTGACGATGTAATCGTCCGCGCCTAGACCTAGACCGTACGTGATGTTGTGCTCATCGCCTAAGGCGGTGAGGAACAACACGGGGGCGTCTGTGATCCCTTGCAGCGCTTCGTAGACCTGCCACCCGTCCATATCTGGCATTAAAATATCCAATAAGACCAAATCTGGCTGATGTTCACGAGCCAGATCCAAGCCTTCCTCTCCCTGAGTGGCGGCTTTTACCTCATAGCCGGCGCGCTCCAAAAGCAATTGCACAAGTTGTGCGAGGGCCTCGTCGTCTTCAATTAGTAAAATAGTTTCCTTCATGGCATACTCCTGGCAAACTTCTAGAGATTAGCTGATGATTTATTTGCGCGTTCAATATCGAGGAAAACGCTGAATCTGGATCGACCGCGCTCCTGTTTAGATCAGGCCGTTACTTCTAACCTATATAATAAGGTTAGAATTGATCTTTGTCAAACTTGAGCATGGATTTTTGGTCAGAGATTGGATGGAGCAAGGTGAGGATATGACTGTCTTGTCGAGGCCCGATGGCGGCGCGCAGCAGTTCGGCGCCGATGTCGGCGGTGGTCTGCGGCGTGATGGGATTTTCCACCATGACGGCGACGGCGTAGCGCGGGACGACGGCGGAGTTGAGGCCCATAAACCAGCTCACCGTGCGCTCCGGCCCCGCCAATGCTTGCCCTTGATGGCCGATGGCTGTGTCGAAGGTGGGCCAGAGTGCGCGCAACGCGGCGGCATCTTCGGCGGATAGCAGCCGCTTGATCGGCGGACGCGCCGGCACATCACAGCCCTCACTCTCGCTGTCAAAAGACGTGGGTAGTAGGTGGAGCGTGGGCCGCAGCCCATTGTTGCCTAAGGTCGCCGCGACGCTCACCAGTTGGAGCGGGGTGACTAACAGCTGGCCTTGCCCCAGGCTCTCCGCGCCGACGTCCAAATTGGACGCTTCAGTCTGCCACGTGGTCGCCACGGTGGGAATCTCCAGCGGCGGCGCCGTCGTCAATCCCCATTGCTCGAAGGTCGCCTTCAACTGTTCGGCATCCCACGAGTCGGTCAGCGCCGCGAAGGGACCGGGGCACGTCTGGGCGAGCGCCGCCGTCCACGTCGGCTCGGCGGGCTGCTGGGTGCAGCGTAGCGTGTTGCCGTTGATGGGCATGGGCCGGGTCAGCGATTCGGGTGTTGATGTGGGCGAGAGGCCCGCGTCTAAGGCGGCGCCCAGCAAGACCGTCTCCAAGATGGGGCCGGGTTGTGCCAGGCCCTGCGTCGCGCGATTGAGCAGCGGCGCGCCCGGCGCTTCGCGCAAGGTCGCCCACTTTTCCGCCACCGTTGCGGGATCATACGTCGGCGTGGAGGCCAACGCCAGAATCTCGCCCGTGCGCGCATCGACCAAAATCGCAGCGCCCTCGCGGCCCGCTAACAGCCCCTGGGCCGTTCGCTGCAACTTGGCGTCCAAGGTCAATCGCACGTCCTCGCCGACGGGCGGCCGGTGCAGGAGCGCGTCCCAGAAGGCCGCGTCGGACGATTGCCCCAGATCACCGCGCAGGCGCGCGTCGCACGTCGCCTCGATGCCGGCGGCGCCATATTGGAGCGTCGCGTAGCCGACGACCGGCGCCGCGGCCGGCACGGGGTAGGTGCGCGTGACGTAGCCGGCGGCGTCGACTTCGGCGCCGGCGAGCACGGTGCCCGTTTGATCCAAGATGCGCCCGCGACGGATACGCGCCTCGGCCAGGATGGTGCGCGGATTCGTCGGGCGCACGCGCAATTCCTCGGCCCGGAGCACGCTCCACGTCCCTGTGGAGAGCGCCGTGATCGTCAGCAGCGCTAACAGCGCCATCCCCAAACGCCCGGCGGTCTGGCGCAGCGGCGGCGTGGCACTGCGCGGCGGACTGAGGCTCAGCGGCGGCGGATGCGGCGCTGAGAGGTTGAGCAGCAGTCCGGTGGTGATCATCATCAGCAGCATCGAGGAGCCGCCATAGCTCAGGTAGGGCAGCGTGACGCCCGTGATGGGGATCAGCTTGGCGTTTCCGCCGATGATGACCCACGTCTGGAGGCCGATCATCGTGGCAATGCCGCCGGCCAAGAGCGATTCGAAGGGGGAGGCGGCGTTCTGGGCCAGTCGCAGCCCGCGATAGATCAGCACGGAGAAGAGCGCGATCAGGGCGACGGCCCCGATCAGGCCGAACTCCTCGACCAGCGCGGCGTAGACGAAGTCGGTGTGCACGGCGGGGATCAGCGTGGGCGTCCCCTGACCCAGCCCCTGGCCGAGCACGCCGCCGCTCGCCAGCGCGTAGAGCGATTGCAGGATCTGAAAGGCGCGATCTGCCTGCTCCGGCGCCCAGGGGTTGAGCCAGATGCTAATCCGCAGCGCGACGCGACTGGAGAATAACATCCCGGCGATCATCACCGGCGCGAAGAGGCAGAGGCCCAAGATCACGGGCCAGAGTTTGCCCCACGCCAGATAGAGCATCGTGACGAAGGTGAGATAGAAGAGCATCGCGGCGCCCAAGTCCTGTTGCCATCCCAGCAGCAGCAGCGAGATGCCGACCATCGTGAGCAGTGGGCCGATGATGGTGAGCCATAGCGGATTGGCATGATTGTCCTGGGAGGCCTCGGAGGCGCTTTCCTGCCACAGCGCGCGCCGCTCGGAGAGGTAGGCGGCTAAGTAGATGACGAAGAGCAGCTTGAGCGGCTCGGACGGCTGGAAGTAGATGCCTAATTCGCTGCCGAAGGGTGCGCCCAGCCACAATCGTTGCCCATACCCGGAGGGGTTGACGCCAAAGATGAAGGTGGCGCCCAACAGGATCAGGCCGGCGGTGAGGAGGGTGTAGCGGTAGCGGCGGAGCCAGCGCGCCAGCGGGGTGAGCAGGGCAGTCGCGCACATCGCGCCGACGCCGATGAAGAGCCACAGAATTTGGCGCTCCAAGAAGCGCGGGGCTAAGCGCGCGATCAGCAGGAGGCCCCATCCGGTGAGCAGGGCGACAATCGGTGGGATGAAGGGATCGGCGTGGGGCGCGCGCGTCCGCAAGATGAAGAGGCCCACGCTCCAGGCCAGCGTCCATCCACCCACCAGCTTGATGAGGTGCTGGAGCGTCAGGGCCGGCGTGGGCGCGGCGAAATGGAGCGTCGCGGCGCCGGTGAGGATGAAGAGCGCGGCTAAGCCCATCAGGCCCACGGTGATGACGCGCGGGTTGAGGTGTTGCTGCGCCTTCTGAATTGGCTGAGTGCTCATTGGCGTAACATCAAGGATCAGCCCTCGATGATGAGGCGCAACTTCTCTTTGGTCTCCGGCGGAATCTTACCCTTGTCGGTGATGAGCGCCGCATCCAGCGCGTTCGCGCACTCGCAGGCGGGCGTCGATTCGGCCAGGCGCGGGATGAGCCGGCGCAACGTCTTGCGCGCCAGCTTGACGTTGGCCTGCAACCGGCGCACGATCATCTGGACGGTGACCGTCTCCTCGCTCTCGTGCCAGACATCGTAATCGGTGATGTGGGCCAGCACCGCGTAGCACATCCCCGCCTCGCGGGCCAAGAACGCCTCCGGGCTGGTCGTCATCCCGATGATGTCCATGCCCCACGAGCGGAAGAGCCGACTTTCGCCCTTGGTGCTGAAGCGCGGGCCTTCGATGGTGATGAAGGCGCCGCCGCGATGGAGGGTGGCATCCGCCGCCCGTAGTTCTTCCGCCAACAGCGCGGAGAGCGCGGGACAGAAGGGATCGGCGGCGGAGATGTGGCCCACCCATCCCGCACCGAAAAAGGAGCTGGTGCGCAGCTTGGTGAAATCCACCAATTGATCGGGGACGACGATGTGGCCGGGCGCTATGTCCTCGCGCAGCGAGCCGCACGCCGAGACGCTGATGATCTTTTCGACGCCCAACTTCTTGAGCGCGTAGATGTTGGCGCGATAGGGCACCTCGCTGGGCGTGTGGACGTGCCCCCGTCCGTGGCGGGGGAGAAAGGCCACGGGGATGCCGGACAACCTGCCTGTGATCAAGGCGTCGCTGGGATCGCCGAAGGGCGTGGATACCTCGATCTCTTGGATGTGTTTCAGGCCCCGGATGCGATACAGGCCAGAGCCGCCGATGACGGCAATCTTGATGTTGGGCAACGTCATAGAACTAACTCTCCTTTTCCTGTTGTGTTTGTTCTGGTTTAATCCTCTTCCATTCCCTTCGTCTCCTTGTTTGCCTTCGTGTCCGGCTCCGCGACGACGAACGTGGGCAGCGGATGACAGCGCTCACATCCGACGTAGGGATCCGCCACCGGCTTACCCGTCAGCGTGCAGGTCGCCTCGATGAGGACACGCTTGGGCTGCCAGAACCAGCGGCGCCCGATCCGCGCGTGCAATACCATATTCTCGCAGGCGTTGGCGCGGCGAATATCGGGCACGGGGCACACAGCGCAGTAATCCGACGTCCAAATCTCGCCGTCGGGCGTCTCTTCCAACAGGCGACAGACCTCGACGCCCACCTCGCGGCGATGGAAGTTGGCGTAGTAATAGGGGCATTCACGGCCATCGGGCGTTCGCATCATATCATTCCGTAGATGATTATGTAGAGACGCAAGATTTTGCGTCTCTACCAGTTCAGCCGCTTGTGTAGCTGAGCACAGCGTCGCGGTTAATGTAGAGCAGGGGCGATTTGGCGGGCTGCTGGGCGGTGCTTTCGGCCAGATAATAGATGGAAGCGTCGCTGATGGGGAAGAAGGTCCCGCGCCAGAATTCCAGGAAGTTTTCCAGCTCGGCCTCGCTGAGGAAGGGCGCGTCGCCGTGAATGACGGCCAGCGGCGTGTGGATCGTCACCTTCTCGGTCCTGATCGGCTCGCGATATTGCTCCATTGCGTCCTCGCCGGGGAAGAAGATGAGTTGCAGGCGGTTAGTAGCCGTCACGATGGTTGGCGGTTCACTTGCTGGGAGGCCCGTGAAGGTCCACGGCGCGACGTGCGGCTCTTCGATAGTCAAAAATAGTAAGCCATCTTGATTGATGTAGTTGTGGGGGTTCCCGTTGGTCTGGAGCGTCCCCTGAATCCAAACGATGTCATTGGCCACGTAGGCCGGATGATGTTGAATCGGCAATCCGCCGCTGCTAACACCGGTGTCGAGGCCGGCTTTTTTGAGCATCTCCATAGCGATCTCTCCCTTAATCTGTTGGTGATGGGTGTATTGTTTCGTCGCCCTTGTGAAGGTTGGAAATAACTGGTTATAAGGCTACGTAGGGCGGGTTGGCAATCCGCCGGGTCGGAATAGCATTCCGACCTACTTCAGCAACCTTCGCAAGGGTTCTCTTCTCAAATGCCATCGTAATCGTTTAGTCTTGTGAGGTGCAACGCACTTTTCGGCTTATCACTAGGCACGTCCTGCATGAGGCGTGGGCTTTCCTTCCGTTTAAGTGCGTTGCACCTTGCTCTGCTCATGTAACTAAACTGATACATGCCATCTTATGATAACCCCGAACCGTAGAATTTCCAAATGCATAGAGATGGAAGCTTTGCCTTATGGCGTCGGATTGGGGCCGCCGGGTGTGGGATCGAACGTAGCTTGCCAGGCGGGATCGCCATCCGGGAGGCGGGCGAGGGGGATGTCCGTCACCTGCGGGCCGAAGGTGATCCAGTCGATGGCGCAGTAGCGCCCCGCGCCGCACGCGGTGAAGAGCGCCAACGTCTCGCCGTCGCGGCTCAGCTTGAAGGGCGCGTGAAGCAGCCCCTCGCCGGGCGTGTCGTCGGCCCAGACGAGCAGATGCTCGCCCGGCGCAAGGCGCGTTCCCGACGGCATGCGCCACTTCGGCGTGCGATTGAGCGTGTCGCTGAGGAAATATCCATCGAGTTCGACGGTGATGGCGCTGCGATTGTACAGCTCGAACCAATCGTCGTAGCCGCCGCGCGCATCCGCGATGGTCTGATCGTTGGCGGCCATCAGCTCGTTGAGGACGAGGGGCGGGGCCGCGCCGATCTGATAGCCGAAGGCAATCTTCGGCGCGCCGCTGGGCGCGCGTGTCTCCCGTCCGGCATTGTCTATGGCGGTGATGGTGTAGGCGACGGTTGTGCCCAGCGCCAGCGTCCCGCCGGGCGGCGCCGGGATGGCGGCGGCATACTCGCCCGCGCCTAGATGCGTCATCGGCGTGGATTGCCAGCTTGCGCTATATGACCAGTGCAGCGTGGCGGAGACGACGGCGGTGTCGTCCATGATGTGGGCGCGCACGCGCACAGGCGTGGTGGCCGAGGGCGCGCGCGGCTCGTGGCGGATGGCGGTGATCTTCGGCGGCGGCTGGACGTTGCGCGCGCCGGGCGTCGGCGCTAAGCGGCGCCAACGCGCATCATCATCGGGGAAGCGGCCCCACGCCTGATCCACCGTCTGCGGCCCGTAGAAGACCTCGTCGATCAGCGCGTGATAGCGATCCGAATAGCCCGAGGCCCCCGCGTAGAGCGCCAACCGCCCACTGTCGCCGTCCAACTTGAAGTTGGTGTGCGTCGGCCCCTCGTCCGGCTCGCCATCGGCCCAGAAGAGGACGTGGCCGCCGGGCGGCGCGACGATCCCGGCGGGGATCTGCCATTTGGTCGTGTTCTCCAGCGCGTCCGTCAGATACATCCCCTCTAACGTCACCGAGACGCCGCTGCTGTTGTACACCTCGAACCAGTCGGCGCTCTCGCCGTGTTCGTCGTCCAACGTGGTGCGATTGATCGCGACCAGCTCGTTGATATGAATCGGTGGGCGCTCGAAGCCGACGATGTAGGCGTAGAAGCGCTCCGGCGCGCGGGCCGGGTCGATGCTGACGAGACCGGCGGCGTCGGTGACCTGAATGTAATAGGTGACCACCTCGCCTGCCTCCAGCCCCGGCAGGAGGGCGCCGTAGACGTGATCATCGGGCGCGCCGTCGCCGTGCTGGCCGTCGTCGCGCAGCGGCGTTTGATGCGCGCGGCTCTCGGCGTGCCAGTGCAGCGTCGGCGTGAGGATTTCATCTCGGTGCAGGGCGTCCGCGTCGCTGATGTGGGCCGTCACCGTGACCGGCTGCCCCGCCTGGGGCGCTTCCGGCGTCCGCCGTGTGGCGGTGATCGTTGGCGCGCGGCCCAGGTTCGACCCGCCGGGCGTGGCGTGCGTCAGGGTGATCCAATCCTCCGCGCCGTCGGGGCGCCGGCCCCAGAGCGCGCTCAGGGTGGTGGAGAGCGGTTCCACGCGGTCGATCACGTCGTCGCCGTAGAGCGGCGCATCGACGAGCGTCACCGCGTCGCCCGCGCCGAGGCCGGCGGCCCAGATCCGCAGAAAGCCGCCGGGCGGGATGACCGTCTCCGGCGGGATCGCCCAATCCAAGAAGAGGGTGCCGGTGGTGGGCGCGCGCAGCCGCATCCCGCCGACGTCGAAGCTGACTAAGGCGGGGTTGTACAGCTCGATCCACGGGGTGACGGAAAGCGCGTCCGTCGCGGAGATGGGCCGGGGCCATTGCACCTCATTGATTACAGGGAGCACGGGCATCGATCCGGACTCCGGGCAGTAGTCGGGCATCTCGGAGAGGAGCCAGATGCGGCGCTGCGCGATGTAGGTCTTCAGCTCGGCGGGGCCGGCCTGAAATTCCTCGTTGGCGCCCCACTTGTGGGGATCAGCCTCGGCGGCGGCGCGGATGTAGTGGTAGGTCGCGTCGATCTGGGGATAGAGCGCGGCCTCCGTGAAGGGGCCATGAAGTAGCGCGCGCAGGCGGCGGCAGTAGGCGAAGCGGAGCGCCTCGTCGTCTAACACGCGGGTGATCAGCTTGTTCCATTTGCCATCGGCCTTGGGGCTGTTCGTCGTGCCGGAGTCGATGGGATTGTCCCAGGTGCTGTCTTCATCCAAAATACCGTTCATCCCCCAATTGTGGCCCAACGTCAGATCCAAATCCCAAGGCACGAAGGCCCACCAATCCGCCGCAGGCTGATGATAGAGGTAGTAGTTCTTCTCCAACCACTCGTAGTTGCCGAGCGCGATCTGCACCGCGTACCAATCCAAATAGCGGCCCACGTCCATCTCCTCGGCCAGCGCCGCCGCGAACGCCTCATCCGGCGTCAGATTGATGCGCCAGAGCAGGTCGATGAGGTCGCGGTGGCTATCTTCCTTGTTGGTCTTCTTGACGTAGGCCTCCTCATAATCCACGCCGCCCCAGTTGAAGTTGCCGCCGTAATCGCCCTTGTAGAGATTGCCGTTGGGGTCCCAGCCGACGCGATGCAAGAAGCGCGGGTCGATTTGCTCGACCTGGAGAAAGAGGCCCATATAGTCGCCGTTGACCTCCAGGCGGACGTAGCGGGTACGCGCGGCGGGAAATCCGGCGGCGTGGAAGACGCTGTAGGCCAGGTGCTCGCGCAGGTAGGATTTGTCCGTGTACTCGGCGTTGAGATTCAGCTCGCGCTGGGATGTGTGCCAAGGGAAGGGCGTGGCGGCGGGGAAATCGATCTTCCACGATTTTTTGGAGAGGTAGCGCACCGTGCCGCCGCGAAAGCGCACCTCGACCTCGTAGGCGACGCCGTCGTAGAGGAAGAC
>CAYXVS010000043.1:0-17242 GCA_964468735.1 uncultured Anaerolineales bacterium
GGTGATGAAATCCCGCCAATTTTGGGGCCGCCAATTTTGGGGCAATATCCTGCGCGTCGGGCTGAGCCTGGCGACGTTGGCCCTGCTCTGGCGCGAGGTCGGCGCCTCTGATGTGTGGGCCGTGCTGCGCGCGGCGGATCTCGCTTTACTGGCCGCTGCGTGGGGATTATTTTTAGTCGGCATCGTCGTACGGACCTTTCGCTGGCGGGCGCTGCTCCACGGCCTGGGGCTGCGCCCGCCGTTTTGGCGCCTGCTGCGCCTCTACCTCGTGGGCGGGTTCTTCAACGCTTTTCTGCCCTCCGGCTTCGGCGGGGATGTCGTCCGCGTGCTGGAGTTGGCCCAAGGCGAACCGCCGCCCGCCGCCGTCGGCACCGTCCTCGTCGACCGCCTGGCCGGCATCCTCTCCCTGATGGCGTTGGGCCTGATGGCGTTGCCCTTCGCGCCGCCGCTGCCCGCCTGGCTGGTGTGGACCTTCGTGGCGTTGGCCGGCGGCGGGCTGATCGCGGGCGCGCTCCTCTTGCAGGGGACGTGGCTGCGGCGCGTGACGGCGTGGCTGCCCGACGCCGTTTCGCTGGCGGGGGAGGGCGCATTGGCGAAAATCTACGCGGCGGTCACCGGCTGCGGCGCGCGCGCGCTGGGCTGGGCGTTGGCGCTCTCCATGCTCTTCAACCTGCTCAACATCGGCGTCCACTGGCTGTGCGGGCGCGCCGTCGGCATCGATGTGGGGCTGGGATTCTACTTCATCGCGACGCCGCTGCTCTCGCTCACCTTGCTGATCCCCCTCTCGGTGGGCGGTTTGGGCGCGCGCGATATCGCGGCCCAGCCGCTCTTCGGCGCGGTGGGGGTGGGGGACGCCGCCGCCGCCGGGATGACCCTCTCCGTCTACGCCGTGAGCGCGATCGCCGGCTTGATCGGCGGTGCTATCTACTTGGTTGAGGGCCTTCAGGGGATGACGGCTTCCCTGCGAGCGTCCAAGCGCTGAACTCTGAACCTTCGCAAAGATTGGCTTCGCGGGGCCGGGCGCCCGGCCCCGTTTGTTATATTTCAGCAACGAATCGAATGGAGATTTGTGATGCAGGTACAACGTGATGGCTATATCATCAGCACGGATCGCGCGCGATTGGACCTCGACGTGATCCACGACTTTTTGGCGAATCAATCCTATTGGGCGGAGGGGCGCTCGCGGGCGCGGGTGCAGAAAGCGGTGGAGAATTCGCTCTGCTTTGGCGTCTACACAGAGGCGGGCGAGCATGTGGGGCTGGCGCGCGTGGTGACGGATTATGCGACCTTCGCCTGGATCTGCGACGTGTTCATCGTGCCGGCGCATCGTGGGCGCGGCTTGAGCAAATGGCTGATGCAGGAAGTCGTCGCCTATCCTGAACTACAAGGGTTGAAACATCTGCTATTGGCCACCCGCGACGCGCACACGCTCTATCAAAAATACGGCGGCTTCGAGATTATGGAGGACATGGGGCGATACCTGCACCGCGACACGCTGTGAGAGCGGCGTCGATACTTGTTGAACGGGAATTCGAAGCAAAACAGGGGGATCAATCGCCCGCGTGGCCTTAGAGCGTGCTTAACCAAGCTCAAGGCAAACGAAGCTGGGGTTGATGCGCGTGACAAACTGCTTAGCGCGCAAGCTCGTGTATCTCAGACGCCTCAGAACTGCTTCGTTTGCCCCTTCGGTGTCTGCGATTGACTTCCCTCCCAGAATTTGTATACTCCATTGACGTAGGTAATCCGGCAAGAGTCGGACTATCCATTCTGCCCTACGCCTTTCAGCGTTACATGATTGGAGAGGTGAACGAGATGGCTACGGTGCAACTCAAAGAAGGCTCAGCGCTGCCGGAGGAGGCGGTCGTCTCGCTCTACGCCTCCGTCGGCTGGACGGCGTACACCGACGACCCGGCCAGCTTGATGCGGGCGATCCGCAACACCGCCTACGTGGCGACGCTCTGGGAGGGCGAGACGCTCATCGGGCTGGCGCGCTGCCTCTCCGATGACGTGGCGATCTGCTACATCCAAGATATTCTGGTGCGCCCGGCCTATCAAGGCCAGGGCTATGGCCGCCAATTGATGACGGCCTGCCAGCGGCGCTTCGATCACGTGCGGATGATGGTGCTGGTCACCGATGACGAGGCTCGGCAGCACCAATTCTATCGCTCCCAGGGCTTCTCTCTGCTGCGCGAGATGCGGGCGCCGTTGCACGCCTTCGTCAAGTTGAGAGCGACATGAGCATTCTCCAGATCGATACCCTCACCGGCGTCGAGGCCGAGTTGGCAGAAGCGGTGGCGCGCTTGCGACCCCGGATGGTCGCCACGCGGCGCGACTTCCATAAGCATCCTGAACTTTCCGGCGAGGAAATGCGAACGGCTCAGGTGGTCGCTGAGCGTCTGCGCGCCTTGGGCTTCGATGATGTGATCTCGAACATGGGCGGGCACGGCGTGGTCGGCCTGTTGAAGGGCGCGCGGCCTGGCCCCGTGATCGCCTATCGCGCGGATATGGACGCCCTGCCGATTGAGGATACCCTGGCGCAGGACTACCGCTCGCAGGCGCCGGGCGTCAAGCATGCCTGCGGCCATGATGCGCATCTGGCCATCGCGCTGGGCGCCGCCGACGTGTTAGCCGCTCGCCGCGAGATCTGGCCCGGGACAATCAAATTCATCTTCCAGCCGGCCGAGGAGGCGTTGGAGGGCGCGCGCGCGATGATCGCCGCTGGTGTGCTGACCGATCCCCGCCCGGAGGCCATCGTAGCGCTGCACGCCTCCCCGATTCGCGCGGGCTGGCTCGGTGTGTCTCCCGGGCTGGCGCTGGCGGGAATGGAAGAGTTTCGCATCCGCCTGTACAGCCCCGCCGGCCATCTGAGCATGCTGATGGCGCGCATCAGTTCGGCGCTGCGCGATCTCAGCACCGCCCAGGCCCCCGCCGGGCCGGCGACCTTCGAGGCCTTTGTGCGTCGAATGCGGACCGATGAGGCGTTGGCCGACACCGTGCTGATCAGTTGTTGGCCATATATAGGCGATCTCTCTTCAACTCACCACTTGATGGGTCTGTCGAGCGTCTGCACCGCCGAGCGTCGCGATCTGCTGCATCAGCAGATTCGCGAGACGCTGGATCGCTGCACGGCCCGGGTCGGCGCCTCGTATGATCTGGATTACACCTTCGCTAACCCACCTGTTTTCAATGACCTCGCGCTGACCGAGGCCCTCTGGCCGGCGCTGGAGGCCGCCGTCGGCGCCGGGCGCGTGTTGCGCTTTCGCGCGCCCTATCCCTTTGCCCACGAGGATTTTGCCCTCTATCAGGAGCACATCCCCGGCCTCTTCGTCTGGCTGGGCATCGCCAATCAGGAGACCGAGATCGACAGCCTGCTCCATCAACCTGATTTTGACGTCGATGAGGATGCATTGGTCGTCGGTGCGCGGTTGATGGTCTTGGTGTTGAAGCGTTTCTTGCAGGCGAAAGAAGCTCAGGCAGCTCGAGACGCCCGGCAGTCGGCTTGTGAGACATCGGGAGCTTGATTGCGTCGAGGCTTGCGCTATAATTCGTAAGACTGTGGATAATGATTCCGCAGTGAGAGATAAAATTATCTACCGAGCCGAGATCTCGTGCAATATAAAGTTTGGGGTGTAGCTTATGAACGCATCGAATAACAACGAAAAGAGCAAGATCCTTTACATCGATGACACCCCCTCGGCCCGGAAACTGGTGGAGCGGTTGCTCTCTCGCCGTTATAAATTCTACGAGGCGGTGGAGGGGCTTTCCGGCATCGATAAGGCGGTCGAGGTGGAGCCGGATCTCATTTTGGTGGATTTGCATATGCCTCATTTCAGCGGCTACGAGGTCGCGACGCGGGTCAAGGAGTTGCTGCCGGATGTGCCGGTCGTGGCGCTCACCGCTGACATCAGCGATCACGTGCGCGAGCGCGCCTTAGCCTCCGGCTGCATCGGCTATATCCCCAAGCCCATTGATCCCGATATGTTTGAAGCGCAAGTATCGGGATTTTTAGGTGGGGAGCGCGAGGAGTTGGAGGATGATACCTACCGTGAGGAGTATCAGCAGACCTTGGTCTCTCGCTTGGAGGAGAAGGTCCGCGAGTTGACCCAGGCGTTGCAGCGCAACGCTGAGTTGAACGAGCGCTATCTCCGCCTGTTGGAGGAGGCGCAGCGGCGGGCGCGCTTATTGGAGGCCGGCGCGCGGGCCGGGCAGGGCATCACGTCCATTCTCGACTTGGATGATCTGCTCCAATCCACCGTGGAGATTATCGGCAAGGAGTTTGGCTTCTACTACGTGGGCGTCTTTCTCGTCGATGAGACCGGCGAATGGGCCGTGTTGCGCGCCGGGATGGGAGATCCGGGCCGGAAGATGGTGGAGGAGGGGCACAAGCTCAAGGTCGGCGGTCTGTCGATGATCGGCGCCGCCACCGCGCGTCAGCGCGCCATCATCACTAAGGATGTGAAAGAGGAGGCCGTGCACTTTAAGAATCCCCATCTGCCCCGGACGCGCTCCGAGATGGCGCTTCCGCTGATTTTGGGGAATAAGGTCATCGGCGCGTTGACCGTCCAGAGCGTCGAGGAGGACGCTTTCAACGACGACGACATCTGGGCGCTGCAAGCGATGGTTGATCAGTTAGCGACAGCCATCCAAAATGCGCGCTTATATGAGCAGAACGAGCGGCTGCTGAGCCAAGCGGAGCGTCGGACGCGCTTGTTGGAGGCCGCTGCCGAGGTTGGCCGCGGCGTCACCTCGATCCTGGAGATGGACGGATTGCTCAATAAGACGGTGGACATTATCTGCGATGCCTATGGCTTTTATTACGTTGGCGTCTTCTTAGTCGATGAGGAGGGCGATGATGGCGATGACCGCTGGGCCGTGCTGCAGGCCGGTCACGGTGAGGCCGGCGAGAAGATGGTGGAGGAGGGGCACAAGCTCAAGGTCGGCGGCCTCTCGATGATCGGCACCTCGATTGCGGAGCGCAAGGCCCTCATCGCTTTGGATGTCGGCGAAGAGCCGGTCCATTTTAAGAACCCCCATCTGCCTCTGACGCGCTCCGAGATGGCGCTCCCGCTGATTTTGGGTGACGAGGTTATTGGCGCGCTGACGGTCCAGAGCGTCGAGGAGGCTGCGTTCAGCGATGAGGACATCACCTCGTTGCAGACGATGGCCGATCAGCTCAGCATTGCCATCAACAACGCGCGCTTGCTCGCCGATCTCAAAGAGGCGCACGAGGAGCTGGTGCGCACCAAGACCTTCGAGGCCATCGCAACCGCCACCAGCGAGGCCATCCACTGGGTGGGCAACAAAGCCGCGCCCATCCCCGGCAGCATCGCTCGTGTCACGGAGGATGTGGTCAAATACCTGATTATGGCGAACGCTGTGATGGAACACCTGCCGGAAGCTCATCAATCAGACAAATTCGCCCAAATGCTTCAAGTTGCGCTGGAGGATATATCCGGTCCGGTCGATGTCGCCACCTTCCGCGAGGATTTGGATCGCTTCGACTTCCGGCGCCTGCGCCGCATGCTGAGCGTCGAATCCGTCTTGGAGGATTTGGACATCATCGACAAAAGCGCGCAGTCGATCTTGAACATCAAAGAGGATCTCATCGGCCCGGCGCGCCAGAAACACGTCGAGCCGCTCTACCTCCCTGAACTGCTATCCCAGACGCTCAAATCTATGGGCATCGAACCCGATATTCTCACCACGGTCTTCGCGGACAATATCCAGCCCGTGCTGGGAGACCGTCGGCAATTAGACCGCGTCTTCATCAACTTGATCAAGAACGCGCTAGAGGCGATGTATCAGGTGCCGGAGGATGAAAAGCGACTCACCGTCCGCGTCCACATGTCTGATGACGGCAAGTTCGTGGTCACAGAGATTGAGGATATCGGCGAGGGCATCCCGCCGGATAAAATTGACAAAATCTGGGTCGCGTTTTACACTACCAAAGGTGATCGCGGCGGGACGGGCCTGGGCTTGGCCGCCTGCGCCAAGATCATCGATCAATTGGGCGGCAAGATCACGGTGGATAGCGAGGTAGGTGAGGGCACAATCTTCAGCGTGTGGTTGCCGACGACAGACCAACGCCCCACATGATGGGGTTTATCCAATACCAAGTTGATCTTAGGGAAGGAAAGCGAGAACAGGAATAGGAGACATTGCTATGGAAGACATTCGAATCTTGTTGGTGGATGACGAGCCGTTAGTTCGGCGCAGCATGGAAAAGACGCTGTTCCGAGCCGGCTTTGATGTGGAGAGTGCTAAGGACGTCATAGAAGGTTATGAGCTGTTCGAAGAGGCTCAGGCGGATGATATGCCGTTCGATGTGGCGCTGTTGGATTTAAATATGCCTAACTTCGAGGGCGAGGAAGATCCTGATGCGGGGTTGAAGTTGTTGAGTAAGTTACTAGATCTGGATTCGGATCTGGCGGTGGTGGTGCTCACGGCTTTTGACGAGGTGACGCGCGCTAAGGCGGCCATTTCCCGTGGGGCGCGGGCTTACTTTGTCAAAGGGCGCGAGGCTGGCTTAATAGAATTGGTCAAAGATATTTTGAGTGAGTAATCTCTAAGAAGGAGCCTATTACAATGGATGAAAAAACTACACTGGCTGAACGTCGCGCGTCCTTGCTCCATGCCGGGGCGCAGGTAAGTCGAAATATCATTTCGATCTTGGATTTGAATGAATTATTGCAAAAAACCGTCGATCTGATCTGCAAGGAGTTCAACTTCTACTACGCGGGTGTCTTTATGATCGATGAGACCGGCGAGTGGGCGGTCTTGGAATCGGGGCACGGCGAGGCCGGGCAAGCGATGATCAAAGAGGGCCACCGCCTTAAGGTCGGCGGCCTGTCGATGATCGGCGCGTCGACCAGCCGCAAGAAGGCGTTGATCGCCCTGGACGTCGGCGAGGAGCCGGTGCACTTCAAGAACCCGCATCTGCCCCTGACGCGCTCCGAGATGGCGCTGCCCTTGGTCGTCAGCGATGAGATCATCGGCGCGCTGACCGTGCAGAGCATCGAGGAGGCTGCCTTTTCCGAGGATGACATCACGGCGTTGCAGGCGATGGCCGATCAGTTAGCCATCGCGATCTCGAACGCGCGGCTCTACACTCGTTACAGCGCGGTGGTGGAGCAGGCGCGGCGCCGTGCTCGTTTATTGGAGGCCGCGGCTGAGGTCGGGCGGGATGTGACCTCGATTTTGGACCTGGACGAGTTGTTGAATCGAACGGTCGATATTATCTGCGATGCCTACGGCTTCTACTACGCCGGCGTCTTCCTACTGGATGATGAGGGTGCGTGGGCCGTGCTCCGCGCCGGCCACGGCGAGCCGGGCCAGGAGATGTTGGAGGCCGACCATAAGCTGCGGGTGGGGGGCCTGTCGATGATCGGTACCTCGATTGCCGAGCGCAAGGCGCGCATCGCGTTGGACGTTGGCGAGGAGGCCGTGCACTTCAAGAACCCGCATCTGCCCCTCACACGCTCCGAGATGGCGCTGCCGCTGGTCGCCGGCGATGAGGTCATTGGCGCGGTCACCGTGCAGAGCACCGAGGAAGCGGCCTTCAGCAGCGAGGACATTAGCTCCTTGCAGGCGATGGCCGATCAATTGGCCGTAGCGCTGCGCAACGCTCAGCTCCTCCAGGAGTTGGAGGAGGCGCACGCCGAGTTGGTCCGCACCAAGACCTACGAGGCCATCGCGGCGGCGACCACCGAGGCCATTCACTGGATCGGCAACAAGGCGCTGCCCATCACCGTCAGCGTGCAGCGGATGAAGGAAGATCTGAAGGCTGTGGACATTCCCGAAGAGGCTCACGATTCGATGCGTGAGGATCTGACGCTGATCGATGACAGCGCGCGCTTGATCGTGGACGTCAAAGAGCACCTGATCGGGCCGGCGCGGGAGCACAAGCCCGCCCCGACGATGGTCGAGGATGTCGTCCAGGATGCCGCCGTCGAGTTGGATATTCCCGACGAGATCATCAACTTCAGCGCGCCCTCGCAATTGCCCCTGGCCGTGGCCGATCCCGTTCAGTTAATCCGCGCCTTCCGCTACGTGTTGCAGAATGCCATCGAGGCGACGGATGAGGTGGAGAATCCGCATATCCAGGTTGGACTGGCGCCGGTGGAGCGGCAGGGCACGCTCTATGTGCGGACCCGCATCGCGGATAATGGCCCTGGCATCCCGGAGGAGCGGATGGACAAAATCTGGGCAGCCTTCTACACCACCAAGGGCGTCAAGCACGCGGGGCTGGGCCTTTCCGCCTGTCTGCAAATCCTCAAGCAAATTGATGGGCAGATCATCGCGGATAACCGGCCAGAGGGCGGCGCGGTCTTTGATATTTTCGTCCCTGTCTTCACCGGTAAGGATGAGCCGGCGACCTTCCCTACCGCCAAATCAATCCTCTTGGTCGATGATGAGGATCCCTGGAGCGACTTCGTCGAGGACGTGCTGATGAAGGCCGGGAACACCGTGGCGCGCGTCTCCGGCGGTCAGGCCGATTTCGGCGTCTTTGATATCATCCTGGTGGATGATATTCTCGAGGAGGCGGATAGCACGGCGGTGATCAAGAAGATTTCCGAGAGCGGGATGGGCAAAAAGACCCTTGTGGTCTCGTCTGATCTGCGCGTGGAGCGCACGACGAAGATCATCCGCTATGGGGTGATGGATATGTTCGTGAAGCCGTATACGAAGGCGGGATTGGCGCATCTTCTAAGCTAGCGCGATCCCTAAAAACACTCAGGCCAGGGCTTCTCTTTAAGAAAGAAGCTCTGGCCTTTTTTATTGGGGATGCTTCTGGAGTTGTTCGGCTTCGATCGTCAGATCCAAGCCGTTGATCTTTAATAATCCGCGTCGAAGATCTCGAGCGCGTCGGGGAAAGGCGCTAACCACTCGTGGAAGCTATTGTACAGCCAATCTTGCTCCTCCGGCGGGATGAAGGCCGCGTCCACCGCGTGCCGCAGGGCGCGATAAGCGAACTTCTGTTGCAGGCCGATGGCCGCGACCGCGGTCACATATTCGTTGGAGAGCGTCGTGGCGCTGACGCTGGGATCGTCGGTGTTAATCGTCACCCGCAGCCGCAGGTTGAAGAGATCGATGAGCGGGTGTTGATTCATGCCACGGACCACGCCGGTGTGGATGTTGCTGGTGGGGCAGACCTCCAAGGCGATTTCGTTCTCGTAGACCATCCGCACGACGTCCGAGTTCTCCACGGCCCGGATGCCGTGCCCGATACGTTTCGCGCCCAAGCAGGTGATGGCTTCGTGAACGCTGCGCGCGCCAACGGCCTCGCCCGCGTGCGCCGTGATATTCAACCCGGCCTTGCGCGCCCGTCGGAACGGCTCGGTGAAGAGATGCGCCGGGTAGTTGACCTCATCCCCGGCTAGATCTATCCCGCGCACCAACGGTCCAAAGCGATCGATGGCGATATCGACGATCTCATTGGCGGTGCGCATCGGCTCCTCGCGCCCGATCTGGAGGATAAGGCATGTGCGGATTCCTTCTTCATCTTCTTGTGTTTCCGCGACTGCTTCCTCGACCCATTCGACGACCTCGTGCAGCGGGAAGTTTTGGATCCTGGCGAGGGCCACCGGATTGAAGCGTAACTCCAAATATTGGATGTTATCCGAGGCGGCGTCTATGACTGCCTCCCGTACGAGGCGTTGAACGGCCTCTTTCGAGGTGTAAAAGCGCCGGAGTAGTTGAAACTTCTCGAGGAATCGGTGAAAATCCCGGGGATCATCTGTCATTTGGACGTAAGGGCGAAGTTGTTCGACATCGTAGCTGGGGAGATCGATCCCGTGCTCCATCGCGATATCGGCCAAGGTGTTTAGGCGCAATGATCCCTCGACATGGCGATGTAAGTCTATTTTAGGAAGCTCTAACGCCCACTCCCTTAAACCTTTCTTCTGCGTGTGCTCCTGGTGCTGTGTCTTCACCTTCGTTTCAGCCTCTTTTATCTCGTTGATCATCATGGTTGTTGTGTCCCCTCATTAGATGGCGTATAGCGGGGAAGAAGAACGTGGAATGTACTTCCCTTTCCCACTGTACTCTCGGCCCAGATATCACCATTATGAACTTTCACGATGCGCTGTGCGACGGCCAACCCCAGTCCCAGCCCCCCAAATTGTCGCGTCGCTGAGCCATCAATTTGATAGAATGTTTCAAAGATCTTTTCAAGTTCATCTTGGGGAATCCCGATACCTTCATCCTGGCAGGTGATGTGCGCAAAATCCCCTTCTGGGACGATATCGAGTGCGATGGTACCGCCATTAGGGCTAAATTTGACGGCATTATCTATAATATTGTAACAGAGCTGCTGAATCTTTTCAGGGTCTGCCCATATTTTAAGGCTTTTATCTGTTGAGGGCAAGTGGAAAGTGTGGGGAGGATGAGATGCCCACCTTTTTTCTATCAGCATGGTGACGCTTTTTAGGATAGACGTAAGCTCGAAGGCCCGTTGGTGGAGCGTGCGACGATCGATGGCTTGTAACGAAATGATTTCATTCACAATGTGAATGATGTCCTCTGATTTTTGTGTCACGATGGCTAAGCTTTCCTGCTGTTCGGCATTTATCGGCCCCATATTACCTTCGCTTAGCAACTCGACGTAGCCTTTGATAAAAGTGAGCGGGGTGCGCAATTCGTGCGAGACATTTTGGATGATCTGGTCTTTGAGATCGGACAGATCTTTGAGTTGGGCGTAGGCATCATTGAGCCGTTGATTGCGCGATTCTAAGTCGTTGTAGAGCGTTTTCGTCTCGTGTAATTGCTGCCGAACCTGTTCGTACAAAGCGACATTATCCAATATTACGGCCAGCAGGTGAGCCACGGTGGTGAGGAAATTCTCGTCGCTGGTCTCGCAGGTAGAGGGTTTTCCCTGAATGTGAAGCGCGCCGATCAAGCGATCTCCGATCATCATCGGGACGGCCAGTTCGGTATGCGGGGGATCGCCGTAGGTGCCCTGCGCCGGGATTCGATAAAGGCGGCGATGTTCGCCCGCCCATCCAACCGGGCCTTCCCCCAGCTTAAGCGAACAGGGCGGATCTTCGGAGGGGGCTTGCATTAAAATGAGGCGTGCGGAGGATGCATCCCATCGGTAGACCTCGGCCTTGAACCAGCCCAGGATATTGCGCAGCGCTTCGGTCGCCACCTCCGCGATCTCGTGCGGGGAGGTCAGCGCGCGCGTCTTGAGCGCGATTTTGTAGAGCAGCGAAAGCTCCTGCACCTGCTGCTGGCTCTCCTCGTAGATCTTGGCCTTGCTCAAGGCCACGGAAGCGAGTTGGGTGAGGAGGTGGAAGGTCTGCTGATCTGCCTCGGTGAGGGTGGTTGGCTCCTGATATTGGATCGCCAGCAGGCCTTGCACCGCGCCCCAATCGCTTAGGGGGCAGACCAGGACATTGCCCACCGGCTTTGACTGCGTCCAGTGTTGGCCCGGAACGCCTTGAAGTTGGCCGGTCCAGATCGTCTCGCGCAGCGTCAGCGCTTCCTCACACAAGGGGATCAGATCCCCATCAACCAGCGGGATGATGTAATTTTGCTTTTGCTTGGCTATTTGCTTGCGATGCGTTTGAATCTGCTCTTTCTGGACGGGATATAGGATCACGGTATCCGCTTCCAGCACATCCAAGAAGGGGCGCAGGATGGTTCGCGCGACGGTTTTTGTATCGCGTGCGCTCAGGAGCGGCAGGATGATGTCCTGAATCGCTGTCAGCTCTGCGATGCGACGTTTCATCTGCCCGTAGAGCTGGCCATTTTCGATGACAACGGCGAGCTGTGAGGCCAAGGTGTTTAGCGTCTGAACCGTGATGTTGTCAAAGACGCCAGCCTCGACGCTAAAAAGGTCCAACACGCCGATGACGTGGTGGCGGTGGATGATCGGGATGGCCATCTCAGATTGAATATTGCCGCGCACCCAGGGCGGCGCCATACAGCGTTCGTCCTCGGTGATGCGATTGGAGAGCATCGGGCGCTGCTGTTGCTGCGCTCGCACGGCTAGCCCCTCGCGCGTGATGGCGCCAGGGAAAGCTGGCTGTCCCCCGCTGGAGGCCTGGAGTGTCAGTGGATCATCAAGATAGAGTGAGACATTGTAGAAATTGAAACCCTGCCGGATCATACGAACGACATCATTGAGAAGCATCTCGTCGTGGATTTCTTCCTCGGCTGTCCGGCTGATGTGGTTGACGAGCGCGAGATGATGGGCTTTCAGGCGTTCCTGTTTGTACAGGCGCAGCCGATCCAAAGCCAGGGAGGCTTGTTCGGCCAGCAGAGAGAGCGAGTTGCGGATTTGTTCCTGTAAATCGGGCACGTGATCGTAGCCCAGCAAGAGCACGCCGTTACAGGTTTGATGCTTCATCGGGATGGCCAGTGCGTAGGTGATCGCCGGATCTAACAGTTGCTTGTCGCTTGGATCAAATGACGCGATGATAGGGCGCTTTTCCTCCACCGCCTCGCGCAGGATCGGCGTTCGATGGGGGGCCGCGCAGAGCGGGCGACGGGCGCCGTCCTGGTTCTGCGCCAAGCCGAAGGTCAGGTAATCCTGCGCCACATCGTAGAGATCGATCTCACAGGCGGTGGCGCCCGCCAGATCGAGCGCGGCGTGCGCCAGGTGCTCCAACAAGGTGAGGAGATCGGTGGTGTTGGTCATCCGCATAATCGTATCGCGTAGAATATTTAACTCGTGGGCGTGCCGCTGTTCGCTGGCGAGGAGCGCTTCCGCTTCGCGCCGCCGGGCTTGCTCCTGCTCATAGAGGCGCGCATTGTGGAGGGCGACGCCAACTTGGTCGGCGATGGCGGCTAAGAGGGAGACCTCTCCTTCTAGAAATTGGCGGGGCTGATAGCTCATGACGCTGAGCAGGCCCAGAACCGAATTGCGGGCGCGGAGAGGCGCCAGCACCATCGCTTTGACCGGCTCATCCCGGAAGGCCTGCACGGCGATGCGCTCATCCTTGGTGATATCCGCCGTGACGACCGGCAGGCCGGTTTGCATCGCTAAGCCGGATAGCCCGGCATCCGGTTGGAGGTGAATCTGGCTCTCGACAAAGTTGTGCACCTGCCAGCCTTTCTGGACGCGAAAGATCAGCTTCTCCTTCGCTTCATCCAGCAGTGTGATCGCGCCAGCCTCGACGTGCAACGTCGCCAACGTCTGGTCCAAGGCCTCTTGAAGCACGGTATCAACGGAGAGCTGCGTGCTCACTGCCTCGGCCACCTTGCTAAGCGCCTCAAGGGCGCGATTTTGTTGGGTGATGACGTGCGAGGTGGTGTGATTGTAGGGGTGGATCATAATCTGGTGCATGCTATCGACGCGCAGCACGGAGACGTGCGCCGGGTAGTGATTTTGGTGCGGGAAGATGAGCCGGGTGTTGATCGTGCTTTTTTCCTGCGCGCCGATGGTATCCCAGAGTCGTTGGAGTTCCACGCGGCTGGGCGGTGGGAGGTAGTCTAAGAACTCCTGGGGGAGGAGTTCGAGGAGTTTAGGCGCCGGACACAGCTTCCCGTCCGGTGCGACCCAGAGCACGGAGTCGGGATTAGAGGGCAAGGCGGGGTGGGGCGCCAGGGCGGCATAAGATTTTTGATCGGCTAGCTTTATATTAGCCATATCATAAACTACCTTCGCGTTTGATATGATTGGGATGGGAGAAGATTTGTCATTGCCTCCGTCTCGATCACAACACGGAGGAGGAAGAAGACGAGCTTGCTACTGAGTTCTCCCGGTCATGCGATCCTCTTTCCAGTGACAATGCTTGTATTTCTTGCCGCTGCCGCACCAACATGGATCATTGCGCCCTGGTAGCTCATCTTTGGGTTTTCTCTCGAAGGTTTGGGGCTTTTGCGGCTGGGCCGGCTTTTGCTTCTGGGCCAGCGGCCGAGCATCGCGGCGGGCGACGAGATTGCGTCGCTGGCGTGCTTGCTGAATACGCTCGACGACGTCCTGCTGCATCGCCAGCAGGGATTGCACAATCTGCTCCTGCACCGAGGCCAGCATCCCCTGATACATCTCGAAGGCCTCTTTTTGGTATGAGACCAGCGGATCTTGTTTGCCGTAGGCGCGCAGGCCGATGCCCTCGCGCAACATATCTAAGCTGGTCAGGTGCTTAACCCAGTGATCGTCTAGCTGCCTGAGCATCAAGCGCCGATCATGGAAGAGACGCACGGCGTCTTTGATGATCGCTTCGACCTGCGACTCGATCTCCGACGGTATGCGGCGGATAGGCTCCTCGTACCATCGGGCGATGGTCTCGTGGCCGAGTTCCTCATCCACGCGCCGGGCGATGTGGCGGAGCATCGGATCGCGCCCCTTGGCCATCACCTTGAGGGTGACCTCTTCTTGCCGCAGCTTCTGATACATCCCGGCGCTGAGTTGTTCGTGGGTGTGATCATATTGGCGCTCGGCCCAGCGCGTGCACTTCTCCACGATCTCCTCGCGGGTGGAGTCGCCCAACTTTTCCGGCGTGTACTGGCTGGGCACGGGGACGTAGCGGCGGAGTTGGGAGAGTAGCTCGTCAAGCGTCCATTCATCCTCGTAGCCTTGCATGTGCGCCTGAACGAGGCGTCCGACCTCGGCGGCGACCATCTCCATCATATCCTCTTTGAGATCATCGCGGCTGAGGATTTTATGCCGCTCGGCGTAGACGACCTCGCGCTGTTGATTGACGACGTTGTCGTATTCTAAGACGTGCTTGCGGATGTCGAAGTTGTAGCCCTCCACCATCTCCTGGACATTCTCGATGAGCCGGCCCAGCGCCTTGGATTCCAGCGGCATGTCGTTGAGTCCGGCCCGCTCGATCCACGGCTGGATGCGCTCACCGCCAAATCGGCGCATCAGTTCGTCCTCGAGCGAGATGTAGAAACGACTGGAGCCAGGATCGCCTTGGCGCCCGGCGCGCCCGCGCAACTGGTTGTCGATGCGGCGCGCCTCGTGGCGCTCGGTGCCGATGACGTGCAATCCGCCCAGATCGTAGACGCGCTCGCGATCTCGCTGGCACTGGCGCACGCGCTCGTACAGCACCTCGGTCCAGCGGTCGGGATAAGTGGTTGTAGGGTCCTCGCCCCGCCGCGCCATCTTGAGCGCCGATTCCCAATCGTGGGAGGGAATTGTGGTGAGATCAATGTCTTCCTTGCGGAGCGTATCGCGCGCCAGCCCCTCCGGGTTGCCGCCGAGCAGAATATCGACGCCGCGCCCGGCCATGTTCGTCGCTAGAGTCACCGCCGCGGGGCGGCCCGCCTGCGCGATGATAATCGCCTCGCGTTCGTGATATTTGGCGTTGAGCACGTTATGCTCAACGCCCTGGGCGTTGAGGCGCTTAGAGAGCCGCTCTGAGGTCTCGATGGCCGTGGTGCCCACCAGCACGGGCCGCTGGTCGCGATGCGCCTGCGCGATTTCGCGGGTCACCGCGCGGAACTTGGCGTCCTCGCTCTGGTAGATTTGATCGGGGAGATCCAAGCGGCGATAATAGCGCTCGCTCTGATCGGGGCTATCGAAGACGGTAACTTCATATTTGCCCATGCCGTATTGGGCTAGTTCCTCGTTGATCACGCCGGCGAACGCGACGCCCGCCGCTTCCGGCGGCACCTCTTTCTCCTCCAGATTGCCAAATTGCGCGCGATATTCGACGTTGGTGGGGAGCACCACCACATCCAGATCATAGATCTTGCGCAGTTCTTCTTTCTCCGTCTCCGCCGTGCCCGTCATCCCGGCCAGCTTATCGTACATCCGAAAGAAGTTTTGGAAGGTGATGGTCGCGTGCGTCAGCGACTCGCGCTGAACCTTGACGCCCTCCTTGGCCTCGATGGCCTGGTGCAGGCCCTCGGAGTAGCGCCGCCCGAACATCATCCGCCCCGTGAACTCGTCGATGATGATCACCTCGTTGTTGCGGATCACGTACTGCTGATCGCGGTGGAAGAATTCCTTGGCCCGCAGGGCGTTATCCAGATAGGGCAACATCCCGGCGTGTTGCGGATCGTAGATGCTCTCATCCTCCGGGATGCTCAAAATGCGCTCGATTTTCGCAATGCCCTCATCGGTCAACATCGCGATTTGGGAACGCTCGTCCACCTCGTAATCCTGCTCGCGGCGCAGGCGCGGCACGATGCCGGCGAAGCGCTGGTAGAGATCGGAGGACTCCTCCGCCGGCCCGGAGATAATGAGCGGCGTGCGCGCCTCATCGATGAGGATGCTGTCCACCTCGTCGATGATCGCGTAGTGCAGCTCGCGTTGGGAGCACTGGTTGAGGTCGATGGCCATGTTATCGCGCAGATAATCGAAGCCGAACTCGTTGTTCGTGCCGTAGGTGATCTCAGCGTGATAGGCCTCGCGGCGGGTGATGGGCCGTAGGTGTTGAAAGCGGTCATCGGAGGAGGCGTAGAGGGGATCGTAGAGGAACGAGGCGTCATCGGGATGTCCGCCGCTGGATTGGATGACGCTGACGCTCACGCCCAGCGCGTGATAGATCGGCCCCATCCATTGGACGCCGAACTTGGCCAAGTAGTCGTTGGGGGTGACCAGGTGTGCGCCCTGGCCGGTGAGTGCGTTGAGATAGAGGGGGAGCGTGGCGACGAGCGTCTTGCCCTCGCCGGTGCGCATCTCGGTGACCTCGCCCTGGTGGAGAATCATCCCGCCGATCAACTGGACATCGTAGTGGCGGAGGCCAATTGTGCGGCGGCTGGCTTCGCGAACTGCGGCGAAAGCCTCGGGGAGAATTTCATCTAATGTCTCGCCTTGAGCTAGGCGAGAGCGAAGTTGATCTGTTTGTTGACGCAACTCTGCGTCTGATAGGGCTTGATATTGAGGTTCTAGGGCATTAATCCCTTGGACCGTTTTTTGCAATTGGGTGATCACACGTGTGTGAGGGTCTCCGAAAATTCGCTTGAAAAACGTTCCTACCATATAGTCCTTTCCTGTGGTATTTTTAAACTTGACAATTTTATTTTATAGTTAAGGCGAAATACCTAATATTGTCAAGCACTACATTTATCCATTATACCATAGGTGAAAGGCGGATCAATGTTTTTCCCTTTGAATTTTCAAAACTCGAGGATACGCAGTGATTTTTAAAGGGGGCCTACATGGCTTGACCCCCCGGTGAGGGGGAACACTCCGGGGGGCCACTAGCCAAGGAAAGGAGGAGAGGTACGATGAACCTCTTCACAAACTCTCAACTACAAACCATATCTAAACCCCATGATAGTCATTTATCGGTTAGACCATAGTGACGAATGACTAAATATTGTATGACGTAAATCAGTTAGC
>CAYXVS010000044.1:0-16888 GCA_964468735.1 uncultured Anaerolineales bacterium
ATTTTCTTGGGACAACTTGAGTGGGGAAAGCAAAACGGCCCCGTTCATTTTAATAGAACGGGGCCGGTCTGTTACGGTCTTAAGGGTAAACTTTACACGCTGCCCTTATGGGAGAGTGTCCGCAGACAGCGCGTGCAGATGTTAACCCGGCGCATTTGTCCGTCGATCATCACACGCTTGCGCTGGATGTTAGGACGGAACGAGCGCTTACTCGATTTTTTGGAGTGGCTGACTGAATTGCCAAACCTTGGTCCTTTGCCGCAAATTTCACATTTTGCCATTATTTTCACCTCTTTTTTATCATAGTGACAAGAGATATAATACCATAAAGAAGGAAAGACGCAACTTGAGAGGAGGTTGACATGAGCGAAGAAATTCAAGCTCGTGGACGGATTGAGGTCGCACCAGCGGCGGTGGCGTCCATCGTTAGCGAAGCTGTGCAGACGTGTTATGGCGTCGTGGGTACGGTGCCCAAGAATTTTGCTACGGGGCTGGTCGATATGCTTTCCACGGAGCGCAAGCGAGGCGTGGAGGTCGTCGTTCGGGATGGACACATCACCATTGATCTATATGTCGTGGTAGAATATGGAACGCGTGTCTCTAGCGTGGCGAAAAGCATCAAGCACGTGGTTAAATATCAGGTAGAGAAGGCATTGGAGTTACCGGTAGTGGCGGTCAATGTACACATCCAGGCCTTGCGCGTGAGCGATCGGGAGTAGGGAGGATATTGTGGCTAGTTACGAAGTAACCGACGTGCGCGCTTTGGATGGTGAAGATCTCAAAGCGATGATGCACGCAGCGCTTTTGTGGCTCCGACAACATCAGGAGGCCATTAACACCCTGAATGTGTTCCCGGTGCCGGATGGGGATACCGGAACGAATATGACCTTGACCATGGACTCAGCGTGGAAAGAGATCGTCAATGAGGAGGAGAGTCACGTCGGGCGCATGGCGAATAAATTGGCCCACGGCGCGCTGATGGGCGCGCGCGGCAATTCCGGTGTGATCCTGTCGCAGATTTGGCGCGGGTTTGCGCGGGGGTTGGATGAAAAAATGCAGATGAATGTGGATGATCTATCCCGCGCGATGCGCGCCGCCGCCGATACGGCCTATAAGGGCGTGGTCAAGCCGGTGGAGGGAACCATCCTCACCGTGGTGCGCGAAGTTGCCGAGGAGGTCGAGACCGCTGCGGAGGAGACGGAGGATTTATTAGAGGTTTTTGATCGTATGTTGCGGCGGGCGAAGGCCGCCGAGGCCCGGACGCCGGCGCTGTTGCCGGTGTTGCGCGAGGCCGGCGTGGTCGATTCCGGCGGCCAGGGCTTGGTCGTGATCTTAGAGGGAATGTGGCGCCAGCTCAATGGGATGCCGCTTGGCGAAAGCGATCGCTTGGAGCGCGTCGTCGATCTGGAGACGGCGCCAGCCCATCCCCATGGGCCGGGCGAACTGCACTTCGATAGCAATTATCCCTACGATGTCCAGTTTGTGATCGTCGGGCAGGATATGGATGTGCCGGAGATTCGCGCCAATATCGAAGCGATGGGCGATTGTCCCCTCGTCGTCGGCGATCCACAGACCATCAAGGTGCACGTCCACGTCCCCGATCCGGGCGTCCCCATCAGCTATGGCGCAAAGTGCGGTTCGCTGCGCGATGTCGTCGTCGAGGATATGCAGGCCCAATATCAAGAATTTATCTCCGGTCGCGATGAACATCCCGTGATGGGGCCGCGCGCGGAGCCACAGCCGCCGATGGGGAGCCAACAAGCCAATGTGAATATCGGCGTCGTCGTGGTCGCGGCCGGCGAGGGACTGTCTGACGTTTTTCGGAGTTTGGGCGCCAGCGTCATCGTCGAAGGCGGCCAGACGATGAATCCCAGCACGGCAGAGATTCTAGAGGCCATCGATCAGGTCGCCGCTGATAAGGTGCTCGTCTTGCCCAATAACAAAAACATCTTGATGGCCGCCGAGCAAGCGGCCGAGGTGAGCGAGGAGAGAGCGGTCGCCGTCGTGCCGACCCAATCCATTCCGCAAGGCGTCTCGGCGCTGTTGGCGTTGGATCAACAGGCGACGTTGGATGGCAACGTGAGCGCGATGTTGGAGATGGCGAAGCAAGTCCTCACGTGCGAAGTGACCCGCGCGACCCGCGATGTGGAGATCAACAACGTGGAGGTGTCCGCCGGTGACATCATCGGCTTGATGGATGATGAGTTAGTGGTGGGCACCGCCTCCCTGCGTGAAGCGTTGCTCTGGCTGTTGGCGGAGGCTGATCTCGAGATGCGGGAGCTGGTCACCCTCTATTACGGCGAAGGCGTCAATGAGGAAGAGGCCGCGGAGATCGCCGACGAACTGGCCGAATCCTATCCCGATTTGGAATTTGAGGTCGTGCCGGGCGGACAACCGCATTATCCTTTCATTATGTCGATTGAATGAATTATAAGGCCGTTCCCAGAAATTAAACCTTCCATAAACGAGCTGTTTTTTGAGGAAAAAAAAGTATCAGATTTGGAGATTTTAAATCTGGAACTACCTAAGTGAATCAAAGGAGTACGTAAGCGTGGCTGGAAATCATATTCAACTTATTACAGATGGCACGGCTTATCTTCCCGTTTCGCGATTGCGAGAGTTGGGCGTCATACCCCTGCCGATTGTGGCAAAGGCTGGCGGACAACTCTATATGTACGATCAGCAGACCTACGGCCATTTGGATTTATTGCGTGAGCTAAAGCGCGCGCGTCATCCTGTGGAGATCGTCGGCCCGGCGCCGGATGATTTCCGCGCTGTCTTCGAGCGGACGCTGTACCGCACCAATCGCATGGTGTTGATCCTCTCGTCGCGGCATCTTGGCCCTGTTGTTCGCAACGCCCAGATCGCGGCCCGAGATTTTATGGGGCGCTGCGATATTACTATTCTGGATTCGCGGACGGTCTCTGTGGGATTGGGATTATTAGTGGAGTATGCGGGCGAATTACTGCTCCAAGGGGAATTACCCTTGTCGGAGATCGTCCGGCGCGTCCGCGGGATGATGCCGCATGTCTACGTGGTGATCGTCTCACACACATTGGATTACCTCTATCGGAGCCGCAAGCTCAGCGCAATGCAGGCAATTCTAGGCTCGATCCTGGACATCCATCCCTTTATGGAGATGGAAGAGGGCGACATTTTGCCTTTGGAGAAGAGTCGTCGCTCCGATAAAGCACTGGATAAATTATTGGAATTCGCGTCGGAATTCTCGCAGATACAGAACATGGTAATCTTCCAGAGTCAACCTGAGCCAAGCGACGAGGTGATGCGCTTGCAAAGTCGGCTAGAGCAGGTGATGCCGAATCGAGAGGTCCCCATCATTGCTTATGATCCCATTGTAACTTCCTTCGTTGGCCCGGACGCGGTGGGGTTGGTCATCTACGAAGGTAAGTCGTGACCCTCACGTCGCGAGGGCAGAGGATCCGCATCGTCACCGACAGCGTCGCGGATCTTCCTTGGGAGTTGGCTCGGCAGTTGGGTATTCAGGTTGTCCCCATCTACGTGATTTTGGGGGGCGAGAGTTATCTGGCGGATGCGGCCTTAGATTCCGCCTGGTTCTACCGCGAGTGGGATCGTCATGATGGCCGCTCGCAGACCGCCGCCCCTCCGCCGGAGGAGTTTCTGGCGGCTTATCGAGACTTAATCGCCGAGGGAGCGACGGACATCATTGGCCTCTTTTTGGCCTCCCCGCTGAGTAGTATTGTTCAGCATGCCAGACAGGCGGCCGAATCCTTGAGCGAAGATGATGCGCGCGTGCACATCGTTGAGACCGGGCAAGTCTCCATGGGCGTCGGCTGGATAGCTATCGCGGCTGCCGAGGCGATTGCCCAAGGTGCGACGCTCTCTGAGGTGTTAGCGCTCATTGAAGATATGCGCTCCCGGACCTATGTGCGGGGCGTGTTGGCCTCGTTGGATCACCTGCGGCGCGGTGGGCGGGTGGGATGGGCGGCAGCTCAGGTGGCCGGATGGCTGCGCATCAAGCCCATCATCTCCTTTTCGCAGGGCGAGGCGAAACTGGCCGGGCACGTGCGCACCTATCGTCGTGCCCTGGAGCGATTGACCCACTTTGTGGCCGTCTCCGCTCCGATTGAGCGCCTGGCCATCATCCACAGCCGAGCGCCTCAGGAAGCCTTGGATCAACTCCAGGGGGATTTGGCGGATCTGGTGGATGAGGCGGCTGATGTGCCGCTGCTCACCGTGGAGGTCGGCCCGATTTTCGGCACTCACGTCGGCCCCAGAGGGATCGGTGTGGCGATGGTGCAAGCCGAGCAAGTGGAGAAAGTGTAGACGAAGGTGTCTATTTTTGATTTAGTAATGAGTCTGTTATTGGATATTGAAAAATTTTGTAGTAAAATTGAGTTGGGGTGAGAATGGTTAAACCATTGGAAATTTTGCAAAAAATCCTCCGATTAGAGGAGGAAGATTATCAATATCAAGACAAGGCCGTTTCGGGGGGGCTATCTCGCTATGTGGGGACGTGGCTCTCTCAGGCGGAGAAGGCCTATGGCGCGACGCCATGGGTGCAGGATGTCGCGAATCGATTGGAAGCGTACAGCACATTAAGCGTCGAGGCGCGCGAGGAAGCGATGCAGGATCTGTGGCGCGTGCTTCGCGCCGGGCCGGAGGCGCCAGAAGTAAAGACGAAAGAGGTCCCTGCTCCTGCATCTAAGCCGGCGCCGCCAAAATCATCGGCGCCCTCTGAGCCGTCCAGCGAGGAAGGGCGCGGATTGGATGCTTCCGTGTTGTTGCTTTCCGGCGTTGGCAAGAAGCGCGCCGAACAACTGGAAAATCTGGGCGTGACGAAGATCGGCGATTTGCTGCGTCTCTACCCGCATCGCTACGAGGACTACTCCACGCTGAAGACCATCAATCGCCTGGAGTACGGCGAGCGCGTCAGCGTGCTTGCGACGGTCTTCGAGGCCGGCGGGCGCCGCACGCGCGGCGGGCAACATCTCTTCAAGGCGATTTTGTCGGATGAGACCGGCACCCTGCCGGTGACGTGGTTCAATCAGCCCTATCTGGCCAAACGCATCCGACCGGGCATCCGCATCTTAGTCAGCGGGGAGGTGGATGAGTATCTGGGCCGCCTGACGATGAACTCGCCGGAATGGGAGCGCGTTGGGCGCAAAGAGGTGATGTCCGCCCGGATTCAGCCCATCTATCCGCTGACGGAGGGGCTTTCCCAGCGCTGGATGCGCTTGACGATGCACAAAGTGCTTTCCGCGTGGGCGCAGCGCGTGCCCGATCCACTGCCGGAGACGTTGCGCGAGCAACACGATCTGTTGCCGCTGGAACGCGCGCTGTGGGGCATTCATCTGCCCGATAGCCAAGAGCATCTCAAGGCGGCGCGCCGCCGCTTGGCGTTTGAAGAGGCGCTCTACCTCCAGTTGGGGCTTCTACGCCAGAAGCGAAAGTGGACGGCGCAGCCGGGGCGCATTATTCGTCCCGACCCCGACTATGTGGATCGTCTGCGGGCGAGCTTACCCTATGAGCTGACCGCCGCGCAGCAGCAGGCGCTGCAAGAAATGCTACGCGACTTAGCCGTCGGCCATCCGATGAACCGCCTCTTGCAGGGCGACGTCGGCTCCGGCAAGACGGTCGTCGCTGCGTTGTTGATGATGGCGACGGCAGCGTCCGGCGCTCAGGCCGCGATGATGGCGCCCACCGAGATTCTGGCGGAGCAGCACCATAGGAGCCTCAAGGAGCTGTTCGCGTCGTTCCCCGCGCCGGAAGGACAAGCGCGGCCGCAGGTTGGATTGCTCACCGGCAGCACGACCGGCGAGGAGCGCGATGCGATGTACGCTGGCCTCGCCGACGGCTCCGTACGGATCGTCGTCGGCACCCACGCGCTGATCCAAGAGACGGTAGAATTTGAGGATCTGGCGCTGGTCGTGATCGACGAGCAACATCGCTTTGGCGTCGAGCAGCGCGGGCAATTGCGGCAGAAGGGCTACAATCCTCATCTTTTGGTGATGACGGCGACGCCCATTCCGCGCTCGTTGGAACTGACCGTCTGGGGCCATCTGGACGTCTCGGTATTGGATGAGATGCCGCCGGGTCGGCAGCCCATCAAGACCCGCGTGCTCTATCCCCGCGAGCGCGAGCGAGCCTACGTTTTCATCCGCAGCCAGATCGAGGATGGACGGCAGGCCTTCATCATCTACCCGCTGGTCGAAGCCTCGGATAAGGTCGATGCGCGGGCGGCGGTGGACGAATATGAGCGCTTGCAGCGCGATATCTTCCCCGATCTGCGCTTAGGCCTGCTGCACGGGCGGATGTCGGGCGATGAGAAGGAGGCCATAATGTCGAAGTTCTCCCAGGGCGAGATCGATATTCTGGTCGCTACCTCGGTGGTCGAGGTGGGCATCGATGTGCCGAACGCCTCCGTGATGCTGGTGGATGGCGCGGATCGCTTCGGCCTGGCGCAGCTTCATCAGTTCCGGGGGCGCGTAGGACGAGGCGCGCATCAATCCTACTGCCTGCTGCTGGCCGAGAGTGCATCCGACGCGGCCAATGAGCGCCTCCAGGCGGTCGAATCCACCAATGACGGGTTCGAGTTGGCGGAGAAGGACTTAGACATGCGCGGCCCGGGCGAGTTTTTGGGCACGCGCCAGAGCGGCTTCCCAGAGCTACCGATGGCCACCTGGGCCGATACGCGCCTTTTGCACACCGTTCGGCAGGTAGCGGAGAAGCTTCTGGATGAGGACCCCGTCCTCTCGCGGCCGGAACATCGCTTGCTGGGGCAGCGCGTCGCCCGCTTCTGGACGGAGGATGCGCTCGAGGGGGATGTAAGTTGACCGATTGTCGGGCATTGGCGCTCTATCCCGGTTCCTTTGATCCCATTCACTATGGCCATGTTGATATTGCCCAACGAGCGTCGGCGCTCTTTGACCGTCTGATGGTAGGGGTTTATGCGCGACCGGACAAGAGCCTGCTCTTCACCGTCGAGGAACGGGTGGCCTTAGTACGCACATCATTGAAGGATATTCCCAATGTCCAGGTCTGTTCCTACGATGGCCTGACGGTGGATTTTGCTTACTCGGAGGGCGTGAAGGTCTTGGTGCGGGGGCTGCGTGTGATCTCCGATTTTGAGTTAGAGTATCAGATGGCGCTCACCAATCAGAAATTGTGCTCAGAGGTTGACACGGTCTGTTTGATGACCAATCTGGAGCACGCTTTTCTTAGCTCCAGCGTCGTGAAAGAAATCTGTATGGCCGGAGGGGATGTGTCGGATTTGGTGCCTCCTGCGGTGGCAAAGGCCCTGCGGCGCAAACGTGAGGATCAGGCAAGAAAGTGAGTTAGAGTTTAACAGCCTAGATGGGGGTGCGGCGATGGATGTTGAGTTCTTGATGGAACGCCTGGAGCGGTATATCCTGGAGGAGAGTCCCAAGCTCTTTGGGAATCGTCTCGTCTCGGACGAAGAGGTGCGCAGTCAGTTGATCCAACTGCGTGAAGCTATTCCAGATGAAATTTTTCACGCTCGCAAGATCCTCCAAGAGCGGGAGATGATTCTTGAACAGGCAAGTGAAGAAGCCGAGCGCATCAAGGCCGACGCCCGCGTGGAGGTTGAGCGGGCGGTGAGCGAGCATCGCGTTGTTGACGAGGCGCGGCGCGAGGCGAAGCGGATCCTTCAGGAAGCAGAGAAAGAGGCGAATGGTCTGCGCGCCGACGCGGATGAGTATGTCTTCGATATGCTCAGCCAGCTTCAGGGCGAACTGACCCGCAATCTCCATGTGGTGGAAAATGGTTTGCAGCGTTTGGAAACGGATCGTGAGAGCACCCTGCGACATCGCGAGGAGCTGCCGCAAGTTTGACAGAATGGCTCTTTTTTGTATAATGAGGGGCGCGCTTGGTGCCGCAGGTGTGGAGTCAAAAGCGCCTTGTGTATTATACAGTACCGATATACTCAGTTTTTGATCCATCTGGATCTAAGAATAAAAATATAAAAGATAAGGGGAGAGAAGTATGGCCGCAGTACCGAAGATACGTATTTCTAGTGGGCGTCGCGATCGGCGTCGCGCGCAGACATTTCCTTCACCGCGTCTTCGCAATCAGATTCACTGTGAATGCGGTGAGTTAGTCTTGCCCTACCATGTGTGCCAGAATTGTGGGCGCTATCGTGGGCGCAAGGTGATGAAAGTCGAAGAGGAGTAAGCATCTCATTAGAGTACCTTGAGTTTTAAGGTCGAGCGTTGAATGGTACCGGGCCTCCACGGAGGCCCGGATGCTATATCAGCTGGCTGAAACACGTTTTTGGGTCGAATGGGGCGGCTTATATCACTGATATTGTGCCACTTTTAGATGGCAGATGGCGGCTTGAATATATGCAGGTGATGTGCAGGTGAAGGAGGGAAGATGCAGGAGAATGAAGTGCTAGATATTCCCGGCAGCGTCACGACCGAGCCAGAGGTGTTGGAGATGATGGTGTGGTTGGCGGCGAATGAGGTGTCGGGCGTCGTCAAGATCAAGTACGAGGAACTGGATCGCTTCTTGAGTAGCAAGCCGGTCAGCGTGATGGTGGAGCATGGCCACGTCACCGTCGATTTGCACGTCATCGCTAAGCCCAACCAGAGTTTACTGCGATTGGGGCGGAAGATCCAGCGTGAAGTAATCCGCACTATCCAGCAGATGGTTGGTATGCCGGTCAACGCGGTGCATGTCCATATTGATGATGTGATCTATCCCAAAACAGAATCAGTTGCCGAAGCGACGGCAGCGTAGGGAGCTTAGCTGACAATATGAAAGGTGAGCGACGGATGGCGCGGGAATTGGCCCTCCAAGCGTTGTTTGAGATCGATGTGGTGGATCACCCGGTGGGTGAGGTCTTGGATGAGCGGCTGCGGAAGGCGGAGCAATTATCGGCGCGTGGTCGGGAGTACAGTCGCTCGCTTGTGCTGGGCGTGCTGCAATATCGCGACATTTTGGACGCTCACATCCAGTCGCAGGCATCGGAGTGGCCCTTAGATCAGATTGCCACCGTGGATCGGAATTTGTTGCGAATGGCGCTCTACGAATTTACGATAGGCGGCGTTCCACTCAAAGTAGCGATCAATGAGGCGGTGGAGATCGCTAAGCGCTTTGGTTCGGATAGCGCCTCGCGATTTGTGAACGGCGTGCTGGGCGCGCTGGCGCCCAGACAAGAGGCCATCTTGCACGAGATGGAGCAACAGAGCCAACCGCAAGCGGAGGCGGAGCAGCCGGCATAGCTTGTAGACGTTCTTATAATGACATTCGTGTAGCCGCGCAATTCATCATCGTGTCCATTTGGGGATGATATGATGAATTGCGCGGCTTTTTTTCGGAATTTCACTTGTGATCCTTGCCCCACTTTGGTATGTTTAAGGGCGTCTTGTGGTGGGGTATCAAGCAGCTATGATGGCCCTATCCAATTGTATGATGTCTAACATAGGCTATCTAAAATCTGTTAAAAAGGAGTCTCTATATGAATAAAAAGATACGGGTCATTATTATGGGCGCTGCCGGACGCGATTTTCACAACTTCAACACCTACTTCCGTGATAATCCGCGCTACGACGTGATCGCGTTCACGGCCACGCAGATTCCCAATATCGAAGGACGGCAGTATCCACCGGAGTTGGCGGGCAAGCTCTACCCCGAGGGCATCAAGATCTACCCCGAGGATAAGTTGGCGTCGCTGATCAAAGAGCACGAGATCGATCAGGTGGTCTTCTCTTACTCCGATGTGCCGCATGAGTATGTGATGCACAAGGCGGCGTTGGTCAACGCCACAGGGGCCGATTTTCGCCTGATGGGTAGCCGCGCCACGATGTTGGAGAGCACCAAACCCGTCGCGGCGATCTGCGCCGTGCGGACCGGCTCCGGCAAATCCCAGACCACGCGCTACGTCTGCGATGCGTTGCTGGCGATGGGCAAGAGGGTCGTTGCAATCCGCCACCCCATGCCCTACGGGGATCTGGCGAAGCAAGCGGTCCAGCGCTTCGAGACCTACGACGATCTCGATACACACAACTGCACCATCGAGGAGCGTGAGGAATATGAGCCGCACATCGATCGCGGCGTGGTCGTGTACGCCGGCGTCGATTATGAGGCGATTCTGCGCGAGGCCGAGAAAGAGGCGGATGTGATTGTCTGGGACGGCGGCAACAACGATATGCCCTTCTACCGCCCGGATCTGTGGATCACGGTCGCCGATCCGCACCGTCCCGGCCACGAGATGACCTACTACCCCGGCGAGACAAATTTACGCGCGGCGGATGTGATCGTCATCAACAAGGTGGGGACGGCGGATTATGCGGATGTGCAACACATTCAAAAGAATATCGCCCTGGTGAATCCCAACGCGACGGTGGTCCTGGCGGCCTCCCCGCTCTTCGTCGATCATCCAGAGGAGATTCGCGGTAAGCGCGTCTTAGTCGTCGAGGACGGCCCCACACTGACGCACGGTGAGATGTCCTATGGCGCCGGGTACGTCGCGGCACAGCGCTTCGGCGCCGCCGAGATCATCGATCCGCGCCCTTATGCGGTGGCTTCGATCCTCGATACTTACGAGAAGTACCCTGACACCGGCAAGATTTTGCCGGCCATGGGCTACGGACACGAGCAGATGCGCGATCTTGAGGTGACGATCAACAACACACCGTGTGATCTCGTCGTTGTGGGGACGCCCATCGATTTGACCCGTGTCTTAAAGGTTAATCATCCGATGGAGCGGGTGCGCTATGAGTTGCAGGTCATTGGGCAGCCGACCTTGGAGGATGCGCTCAAGGAGCGTTTTGTGTAACGCCGATTTCAGCTAGACAATGATCACGGGGCGGGGCGAAAGTTCCGCCCCGTTGCTCATGATGCGTCGTCTGCCGAGGCTTGAGCGTGGCGCTGATTAAAAGCGTGCTTGCCACTGACCCAGCGGCTATCGCGAAGATAAAAGCGCCAACGGACGGTGCGGGCGCGCTCGTCGCCGCGCACATTGATGCGAGGACTGCGCGCGATCTCGTCGGCGGGCACGGCGGGCGCCTGCTCCAGCCAGAGGCGCGCATCCTCGGCGTAGAGGCATGCGTGATTGAAGCTGCGATCCACGGCCAGCGCCTCGCAGAGCCGGCCAGGCCCTCGCGCGAGATCGCGGTCGGCGTGCTGAGGCCCACGCAGGCGGCGAATCGTCGCCTGCCCCTCCACCGGTCGGAGGGCGCGCACGAGAATCGCGGCGGGGAATCCCTCCCGCTCGGTGACGATGTTCAGGCAATGGTACATGCCGTAGATGAGATAGACGTAGAGATGACCGGGCGGGCCGTACATCGGGGCGGTGCGTTTCGTCTTGCCGCTGTTGGCGTGACAGGCCTCATCCTCCTCGCTGATGTAGGCCTCCACCTCGGTGATGTAGCCGGCGAGGCGTTGGCCCTCAAAGCGACGTACCATACGCTTGCCCAATAGATCGCGGGCCAGAGTAAGCGTATCGCGGGTGTAAAATTCGGGGGGTAGCTGTTCTGGCAAGTTGACTTTATTCCCTTTCTGCGGTAAGCTTTTTGTTAGATGTGATGATACGGATTGAAGCACGGGTGGTATGATGGATGGAGGGTAAAGATGAGCGAAGATTTTCCAGATTGGTTGCGTGATTTAGCGCCGGAGGATGCAGAGGGTGACGACATGCCCTCGCAAACACCGCAGGATCTTGCGTCACCGCTCCCTGCGGAGGAAGAAAATGAGAGCGCGGCGGGGAACGCCGATTGGGATATGCTGGGGGATCTTCGCGGGGAAATGGAAGTCGAAGAAGCGGCCTCCGAGGAATCTGAGTCGCGCCGCCCATCCAGTCGGCGGATCGCGGGGCTTTTGCCCTGGCAGCGCTTTGTACTCGCCCTCCTCGCCTTCTTTGACATTGCCTTCGTCGGATTTCTCTTCCTAGTCATGTTGGGGCGGATTGCGATTTTGTGAGTTGAGCGCTTGTTCTCGAATAGATTCGAGTAAAGGTGAATGATCCCCTGCGATGCCGCAGGGGATTTTTTATGCCGCTTTTTGCTTACGTGTGATGAGGAGTTGGATCAGGCGCTGGAGCTGAGTCACCATCGATGCCTGCGTCTGCGAGAGCGCCAGCGGTGTTCCGGCTTGCTGGGCTTGCGTTTGCGCCTTTTCGTAGGGGATGTCGATCAAGGTTTTGGTATGGAGGGCGCGTTTCACCGCCTCGGCGGAAGGATGCGGCCCCGGCGTAGTGATGTTGCGAATCAGCAAAGTGCGAGAGGCGCAATCGGAGATGGCTTTGCGCGTCATCATCGTCGTCTGAAGGCTGGATGGATCATCTCCACTGACCAGCAACACGAAGTGAGCCTGAGTGAGCAAGTATTTCGCTGTGGGATTGAGGACCGGGGGCATATCCAAGACCAGAAATCGGAACGTCGACTTGAGCTGCGTGAGCAGCTTTCTGATATCGTCATCGCTGAACCAGCCATATTCGAGTGGTACAAGTGGCGCGGCTAATAGTCGCAGCCCGGAAGCATGTGAAAGCAGCAGCGATTCGAATGGCGTGCTGGGATTTTCCAAGTAGTTTCCCCAATGCTTTTCAGGGCGTAATCCCAAGTCGAGCGCGCAATGTCCCGAATTGGGGGAGAGATCTAACAGTAGAGTTGATCCGACTTCTTGCAGAATGCTGGCAAGATTGACGGCTAAGGTCGTCACGCCCACCCCGCCGCGTAAGCTGAACAGCGCGAGTGTTAAATGTCCCGCTCCTTCCTCCTGGGGCTTGGCTGGAGCTTGCTTCTGTCGTGCGCGATCTGCCGCCGCTGCCCGTCTCTTCCGCCGTTTCTCCTCCTCCTCCTCCTTCTCCTTCAGCAAAGAATCTATGCGCTCGATCAAAGCATCCATTTTGACCGGCTTAGACATGTGATCATCGGCCCCTGCTTCGAGCGCAGCCGCGCGGTCGATGGCTTGGCCGCGCGCCGTAAGAATGATAATTCCCATATCGGCCGTCTGCGTTGCCTTCCGCAGTTCTTGGACCACCTCGTAGCCGCTGATACCTGGCATCATCACGTCTACAATCGCGATCTCAGGTTGGGATTCGAATGCCGCTTCTAATCCCTCCTTGCCGTTCTTGCCGGCAATGACCCGGTAATTGGTCTTCTTTCCGATGATCATTTGCATCATCTTGAGCATATCTTCGTTGTCGTCGATGATTAAAATTTTAGTCATGACTTATCTCCTTGATGATGAGATGTATCAATCCACTTTCTTCCCAAAACACCCGATCTTCTCGCGGTTGACCTGCCCGACGGCGCCTTCGTAAACGACGTCTGGATTGAAGGTGGAGCGCGCGGTGACGTTCAAAACCGTGATGAAGGGGCCGGCCTTGGTTAAATAGAGCCGCCCTCCAAAATTGCGCATGGTGCTGAGGATCTCTCCCGTGATCTCGAAGAAGGGGACGGTGATGAAGACGGGATAGCGCTGGAGGCTGCGTCCGTAGTGTTGATCGCGGCGCAGTCCATCTTTGAGAGTGGTGGTGAGAAAGAAATCTAAGTGGGGCTTGGTGACTACCGTTGCATTATAATGTGCGCTGATCCGCGCCGGCTCCATAATGGGGGAGACATAGGCATCATGCAGTTCGATATAATCTGTGGTTAGGTCATAGACGACATCAGCCAGGAGGCGCTTTTTCATAAAGAATGTGCCGGAAATTCGATACCCTTGCGTGAAAAAATCTACTGAGATCTTCTTGGTCTGCGGTGTTCCTATCATTTTAGACACTCCGTTGATTTTTAGCTGATGATTGATGGGGGGTACGTTGCTATATCAATCTTGGCTCTTCGGGAATTCGCCGGGTGCAACCGTCAAGCGCAATTTGCGCCATGCGCCACCCACAACCCAGTAACAACGCAGAAAAGGCCTGTGGCCTCCACAAACACGCAAATCTTCGCTGCATTTAGGAGCACTGCGAGGATTATGGATTTTGAAGCAGAACGACAGGAAACATCGCTCTCGCTGCCTCAGAACCTGCTTAAGCGTGTTCAAGGCAAACGAAGCTGGGGTTGATGCGTATGACAAACCGTTTAGCGCGCAACCTCGTACATCTGAGACCCTTTGGATCTGCTTCGTTTGCCCGATTATCCGACAAAATCCGAAAGCCCCTCAATCTCCTGATGTTTCTACATCCCAGGTGAAGGTTTGATTCCCCACCGCCGGCCCGATGACTTTGTAGCTCGGCTCTGGCTCGGTGGCAGTTTGACGGACCACGCTCACCCGCCAGGTACATGTGCGATTCTCGACCTCCGGTGGCGGGAACAGATCCGCTGGCACCCGCCAAGCAGTCGCGTGGACATAAACGTCCGTGATCATATCATCGTCTAGCGTAGGGGTGGTCAATTCGACGTGATAGAACTCGTTATCCTCCAGAATTCCCACCGAGGCCCATTGCAGGATGACCAAAGCATCGGCGCCACGGAGGGTCGCGTTCTGAGGCGGGTAGAGGGGCGTGGGTGGGGCGTAGTCGAGGCGAGGTGTGGGCGTCACATTGGTGACGACCTCGTCAGCTGGCTCTGGCGTCGGCGTGGGCGTGTATTGGGGAATTGTCAGCACCTGATCCGCCTGGATGTTTTCCGAGTTGGCCGGGATGTCGTTGGCCTCGCGTAGATCGTCAACGCTGATGTTATAGTCCTCCGCGATGGTGGACAGCGTGTCGCCCGATTGGACCGTGTAGAGGATGAAGGGGGAGGGCGTCTGTGTTGGCTCCCCTGGCTTGGGCGTGGGCGTCGGGCCGGGCGTTGGCGTGGGCGGCGGAATGAGGAGCGTTTCACCTTCAACGATTATATCGGAGTCCAGGTCGTTGTAGGCCTTCAGCTCATCCACTGTGATGTCGTGAGCTTGCGCGATAGTGGATAACAGATCGCCGGGCTGCACCACATAGGTCTCCGGCGGGATGGGCGTGGATGTCGCGGTGGGCGGAGAGGTGGGCGTCAGCGTAGGGGTGGGCGTGGGGGTGTGCGGAATCTCGGTAGCGGTGGGCGTGAGGGTCTGCGTCGGCGTCCACGTTGGCGGGGCCGGTGCGGCGTCCCCCTGCGCGAGTCGCCATCCCAAATAGATGGAAATCCCCAAGATGACGACGGCTATCGCGCCCAGAGCAAGGCCCTTGCGCAGTGATAGACCCTGGGGGGTGACCGATTCGGCAGGAACGTCCGCCGTGTTTTCTTCCTCTTCGAGTGAAGCTCCACACATCAAGCAGGTTTTGGCTCCCTCAGCTACACGGGCGCCACATACAGGACAGTGGCGTGGGGGGCGATCCGGCAAGGGATGCAGAACTTCTTCTGTTTCTTGATTCTCCATGATAGATTCTATCATAGCATCGTTAGAAGAAAGAGCAAGAAGGTGTAGATTTTTACCTGGCTACCGCACAGCTTTTATCTCATTGGAGATCTATCCTGCGATTCGTGACAGCGACGCGACAACAACTTCATCTGACAGATCATGGGTTATTCGCGCATCACCAGCGGCCGGTAAAGATATGATCGCGGCTGTGATCCTGACGAATAGTTCTTGAGCGCCAACGGCAGGTAGAGATAGCGCAGCGTCGTCATCTCGAACGGGCCGACGCGGGCGATGTTGCCCGCCAGATCGCGGGCGTCGCCATGCTACCTTGGACTATTACGCCCCTTATGACTTTGAACAGCGCTATTGGGATTTCGAAGCAGAATGAGTAGTCAATTTTAACCCCTACCATCATGTTGTGTAAACGCCAGCAGGGTGATGTAAAGTTTTTCCTGGCGAAAACATCTTCCTTGGGATTGCTTCGGTTGCCCTTTCCCAGCAGAATTTCACTTGACCTTCATATATTAACCGTTATAATTGGGGTTAATCTTAAGGTGTACCTTATAAAATGAATCCTTGGAATATGAGGAACGAGGAGAATCTTGATTCGAGAACGGGCGGAGGCATATCTAGGCGCGATTTATCGCTTGCGGGTGGATCCAGAGACGCCCGTGGCGCTCTCGCAACTGGGCGAATACTTCGACTTCTCGCCAGTTTCGATTCACGAGATGGTGAAGAAGTTGAGTGATCAAGGATGTTTGGTGTATCATCCTTATCATGGCGTGACGTTGACCGAACATGGAGAGCAGATCGCGGCCTCTTTGTTGCGCCGCCATCGATTGTGGGAGCGATTTCTCACCGATGTGTTGGAGATCCCCTGGGGCGAGGCGCACGAGATCGCCAGCGAGTTGGATCACGCGGCGTCGGAGGTGGTGACCGAGCGGTTGGCGTCGTTCTTGGGCGAGCCGGCGCACTGTCCCCACGGCGGCCCGATTCCGCCGCTGTCGCAGCATCCCACGGACAAGCCTCTCACCGATGTGGCGCCAGGCGTGCGCGGGCGCGTCACGCGCATTGCGCCAGAATCGGCGCCCTTGTTGCACAGCGTTCAGGAGTTAGGTTTGTTGCCGGAGATCAAAGTATACGTCGTCCGCCAACAGGAAGACGTGACGATAGTGAAGGTCGACGCGGGTGAGATCTGTGTGCCGGAGCATATCGGTCAGGCCGTATGGATTGAGGTCGGGGAGTAATAATACAACTATCTACCGGACAGATTTCACTTTTACCTCAGCAGATGAAGCGAATGGAGCAGATATACAGGGGCAAACGAAGTAGTTCTGAGGTGTCCACGATCCACGAGGTTGCACGCTAAGCGATTTATCACCCCCGTCAACCCCAACTTCGTTTGCCTTGAACTTGGCTAAGGACGCTCTGGCGCAACTAAGGCAAGTTTCCCGGTCGATCTGCTTCGAATTCCCTACAGTCAACCAGACTGATTTACCCAGAGCTTCACGGAGTTTTTCACGGAGATACACAGAGAAACTCCTTTTTCCGTGCTTTCTCGGTGACGCTTTGTGTCTAAAGCTGCTCAGGCGGCCCTCCGCCCAGCGGCCCC
>CAYXVS010000045.1:0-16711 GCA_964468735.1 uncultured Anaerolineales bacterium
ATTGTACATCAAATGCATGAAATAGAAAGGGGTCTACCTTTTTTCAGGGGAGTCACTAACTCAAATCCAAGACGCGGGTGCGATATTGCAATGCCTCGGCGACGTGATGCGCGCCGATTTTCGCCTCAGCGCTGAGATCCGCGATGGTGCGCGAGACTTTGAGCACGCGATGGTAGCCGCGCGCGCTGAGGTGCATCTGGCGCATCGCGGCGCGTATCAACGCCTTGGGGTCGGGGCCGAGGGGGCAGAATTCGCGGATTTCCGCCGGCCCCATATCGGCGTTGGCGGCCATCCCGTGCGGAACGAGTCGCTCGCGCTGCCGGCGCCGCGCCTCCTCGATGCGCGCCTGGATCGAGGCTGACGGCTCGCCCCGCACCCCCTTGCTGAGCTTCTCGTAGTTGACGCGCGGCACCTCCAGATGTAGATCGATGCGATCCAACAGCGGCCCGGAGAGGCGCTTGCGGTAGCGGCGGATCATCCCCATCGAGCAGGTGCACTGCCGCTCTGGATCGCCGTAGTAGCCGCAAGGACATGGGTTCATCGCGGCGAGGAGCATAAAGTTGGCGGGGAAGGTCAAGCTGCCCTGCGCCCGGCTGATGGTGACGACCTTGTCCTCCATCGGCTGACGCATCACCTCCAGGACGCGCCGACTGAACTCCGGCATCTCATCTAAGAAGAGGACGCCCCGATGCGCCAGGCTGATCTCGCCGGGACGCGGCCAATGTCCACCGCCGACCAGGCCCGCGTGGCTGATGGTGTGGTGCGGCGCGCGGAAGGGGCGCACCTGGATGAGGGGCGTATCGGCCGGGAGCTTATCGGAGATGCTGTAGATGCGCGTGACCTCCAGCGCCTCTTCCAGCGAGAGGCTCGGTAAGATACCAGGCACCGCGCGCGCCATCAGGGTTTTGCCCGCGCCGGGCGGCCCCACGAGCAGCAGGTTGTGCCCGCCGGCGGCTGCGACCTCCATCGCGCGCTTGGCGTGCTCCTGGCCCTGGATCTCGGCGAAGTCCACGGTGGGCGGCGGCGGCTGTTCGCTCAAGTGAGGCTGCGGCTCCTGCGGCGTCAACTCCGTCATCCCCCGGGCGTGCGCCACGAACTCCGCCAGCGAGTTGACGGGGTAGACCGTCACATCGGGGATGAGGGCGGCCTCGGCGGCGTCGACCGCCGGCACGTAGAGCGCTTTGATCTCCGCGTGGCGGGCCATATCCGCCACCGGCAGCGCGCCGCGCACGTGACGCAGCGTGCCATCCAACGAAAGCTCGCCCATCACCACGGCGCCGTCGAGCGCGTCACGGGGGATCTGGCCCGTCGCAGCCAGCACGCCGACGGCGATGGGCAGATCGTAGGCCGGGCCTTCCTTGCGCAGATCGGCAGGCGCCAAATTGACGGTCACGCGCCGGTTGCCGGGGAAGCTAAATCCGCTGTTGCGGATCGCCGTGCGCACGCGCTCGCTGCTTTCGCGCACAGCGGCGTTGGGCAACCCGACTAAGGTCAGTCCCGCCTTCCCCCGGCCTGAATCGACCTCGACTTCGACGGGGAGGGCTTCCAATCCCAGAACGGCAGCACTTCCGATGATGGCTAACATTTACGCTCTGACCTCCCGGAGTCGCACATTGCTCTCCTCGCTCGATTGGCTAATTAGCTCATTTGTAGAGATGCGAAATCATTGTACACTGAGGCTGTATTCCGTGCGGGTTATTTTACCTGACGGGCCTGGTTATGACAAGCACAAGAATAACGTATCTTATACAGGGAGGATACCAATGAAGAGACAGCGTCTGATCAAATACGCATTCGTTCTAAGCGCCATTTGCATCCTGGGGATGTTCTCATTGATTCGAGCCAGCGCTCGAACGCCAGATGCCCCATCGAGCGCGCCACAAGCGCCCCAAGCAACGCTCCCCACCGCCTTTACCTATCAAGGGCAACTAAGCGACCATGGCGCGCCAGCTTCCGGTGATTATGAATTCCGCTTCACCCTCTACAATGTCGAAAGTGGCGGATCGCCCCTCGCCGGGACCACCCCACTCACGCACACCGTGCCGGTCACCCAGGGCCACTTCACAGTCCAACTCGATTTTGGCGATATCTTCGAGAATCAACAGCTCTTTCTGGAGATCGCGGTACGGCCCAGCGGGAGCGCGCAGGCCCTCACCATCCTCACTCCGCGCCAGAGCATCACGCCGGTTCCACACGCCCGATATGCCATCCACGCCGCCGAGGCCACGACTGCGCAAAACGTCGCCTGGAGCGGTGTGAGCGACAAGCCGGCGGACCTCTTTAAGCGCAGCATCTACGTCCCCGCCGGTTCGATGAATTACGCCCCAGGGGCCGACTTGAGCGCAGCACAAAATGGTATCAAGTGGCCCGGTGACACCAATCAACTCGGTGGATTTGGCGTCACGCAACCCGACGACTGGGACAAAACCACCCCGTTCACCGTCACCCTCTACTTTGCCTTACACCTCACAGATAGCCCTGGTCACGTCCGATGGCGTTTACACGCCGGGACCAGTAATCTCAACCTACCCACTGATTACTCAGATTCTGGCTGGGATCAGATCACCTATTCGGCAGAGCAAGACGCGGCGTTGCTCGAGTATGGGGACGCCGGCGGTCATTTTTATCTGATGAAAGCGCAATCCTGGGTCTCAAAGTGGAGTTCGACCTACAACGACTGGTACTTTGGATCAGGTGTGACGACCAACAATGCATTTGCTGACGATCCGATGTGGTACTTTTACTTCGAACGTGGGTCAGCCGTGAGCAACGGTGAAACCTACACCGGTGATATGTACGTCGTCGGCGCAGAGATTACTTATCAGGCCGTGCAATAGGCGATAGCCAGGAGGTGTATGATGTCTGCAAAAGGCACAAGTTTGACCCTGGCCCTTCTACTCGGGCTGCTGGTTGTGGCCGGCGCGCTCGCGGCTGTACAAGTGAACGAATTCCGCATCGAGCGTTGGACGTTGGATAGTGGCGGCGGCGTGAGTGCGGCGGATCAATATCACCTCGCTGGCACGATAGGACAGCCCGATGCCAGTGGGGTGATGAGCGGTGAAGGGTACAGCCTGACCGGCGGCTATTGGGGCTTGGCTCCGGCCCGGGTCATCTACCTCCCCTTGATACTCCGCAGCTCCGGCGCGGGTAAATCTTAGATCGAATCATCCAGGACGGGAGGCCCCTTTGACCACACCCACGGATACGGACGCGAAGACTATCGGCGTGCTCAATGAGCAGCCGCTGCACGCGGCGCTCAAGCGCTGGTACGCGGAGCCGGATGGCCAGCTGGAGGTGACTGTCGACGGTTTCGTGATCGATGTCGTGCGCGACGACCTGCTGATCGAGATCCAGGTCGGGCATTTCGCCGCCATCAAACGGAAGCTGAAGCGCCTCCTGAAGAGAGATCACGCGCTGCGATTGGTCTATCCCATCCCGCGCGAAAAGTGGCTCCTCAAGCATCATCCCGGCGCAGAGGGCGAGATCGAACGGCGGAAGTCGCCCAAGCGTGGGCGCGTGGAGGAGGTCTTCCATGAGCTGGTGAGCTTCCCGGCGTTGCTGGCCCATCCCAACTTCTCGCTGGAGGTGGCCTTGACCCAAGAGGAGGAGGTGCGCCACCACGATCCCGCCGCGTGGCGGCAACACGGCTGGGCGACGGACGAGCGGCGGCTGATCGACGTGGTAGCCCAGCAGCGCTTCGAGCGGCCGGCGGATATGCTCGCGCTGCTGCCGGCGGGACTGCCGGGGCAGTTCACCACGGCGGATCTGGCCGAGGCGATGGGCGGCTCGCGCCGGCTGGCCCAGAGGATGGCCTACTGCCTGCGAAAGATGGGCGGCATCACGCAGACCGGGCGGCGCGGTCGGGCCAAGCTCTATGTGAGAGGAATGGAATAGAGCCTAAATGGGCAACCGAAGTTGGGGGTAATGTGCATGGTAAACTGCTTGGCGCACAACCTCGTGCATCTCAGGCCTCCTGGGATTGCTTCGGTTGCCCCCTATCCCGCCTCCCAATCATCCAGCCCCAGATCCTCGCGCAACTGCGCGGCCCGCGCCTCGATCTCGCGCAGACGCGCCTCGGCCCGCGCGTCGCCGGCCTGCCAGCGATGCCACGCGAAGGCGGCCTCGCTCACGTGGCGATAGTAGCGGCCCAAGCGCAGCCAGCGGCGCACATCCAAGGCCAACAGCGCCTTGCCGCGCTCCAATCTCCGAAAGAGCGATGAGTTGAGCACCAACACCTCGCTCTTCGGGAGCTTCTCGGCGCGCACTAACGCCAGCGCGTACCGCCGGATGCGCTGGCGCTCCAGGATAAAGGCCCAGAGCGCGACCAAGAGCAGCACCAACACGCCGGCCCAATCGACGATGCCGGCCACCAGAAGCGCGCCACTCGTCTCGTAGCCCCAGAAGGTGGCGAAGGCGTTGTGGATCGCGTGCGAGGCCACGGCCGAGCCGAAGCCCGCGATCACCAGGAGCATCTTAAGCCACCATTTTCGCACCTCTAAGGAGAGCGCGATCCCCAAGCCGGCGAAGCTGGTGTACATCGCGTGGTTCAGGCCGAAGAGGCCCGCGCGCAGCAGCGCCAGCGCCATTGTGACCCCCATACCGCCCGCCGTGTAAGCCCCAAAGAGATAGAAGACGTTCTCCACCGCCGCGAAGCCAAAGCCCACGATGCCGCCGTAGATCAGGCCATCCATCGGGCTGTCGATCTCGCGGCGCAGGAAGAGCAGGAGCGCCAGCAACGCCAGCGCCTTCACGCCCTCCTCTACCAGCGGCGCCACAACGGAGGCGCCCAAGAGATCATACATCAGGGCCGAGCGGCTGAAGGCCATCACGGGCACGTCCAACGCGACCTCCAAAATCAGCGCCAAGATGATCGAGGGGATCGCGCCCCACAGAAAAGCGGCGGCCAACAGCGCCAGCGGCTCCTTCTCGTAGCGATCTAACCACCAGAGCAGCCCGGCGTAGAGCAACATCGGCGCGAAGCTCAAGATCAGGATCAACAGGATGTCTATCATGGGGTACCTCCAACGCCAGACCTGACGGGTTTTCAAAACCCGTCAGGTCTAGCCCCGCTTATTCCTTCGGCGACATTTGATGCACCAGCGCGGCCAGGCCGCCGAGGGCCGCGACGCCGCCGGCTAAGACGCCCAGGCCTTGGGCGACGGTCTTTTTCTCGACGGTGGGCAGCACCGCGCCTTCTAATCCGGCGTCCGCGCCATACTGACAGAAGAGTTGCCCCCACGGCGTCTCCAGCGCCGCCTCGACGCGCCGCCGCCCGACGACGGGATACCAGTAGACATTGTGGTAGAAGTTGCTGGCGAAGTAAGACCACGGCACGATGGGGCTGCGCAGCAAGAGCGTCTCGAATGGTTTGAGTTCGCCGTGATAGATCATCTTCTGGCCGCGGCTGGCGAAGGTGTCGTCCACGTGGAAATCCCAGCGCTCCTCGGCGGCATCCTCATCCCCTACGAACTCGATCTCGCGCGGGTCGCCGACGCCCAAGCCCAACTCGTGCGCGAATCGAATAAAGGGCAGTTCCATCGGATCGAAGCCCTGCAACATCGCGGAGGTCGCATCGATGGCCACCTGATCCGCCGAGGCCAGGAGGACATTCTTCTCGTGCCAGTGCATCGCGCGCGGGCCGGGGCCATCGCCGGCGAAGGCGCCATCCATCACGGCCAACAGCCCCGGATGAATCTCCTGCTGGATCGCCAACAGATCCACCACCGTCTCGTGGATCTGGCTGTGCGTCCAGTGGCGCTTGCGACCCAACAATCCGCCGAAGGCGTTCTTCATCGCGCCGGTGATCGTCGTGAAGACGTGCGTCTTGATCGTGGGCAACTGCACGATGTTGCGCCCAATCAGCACTTCGGGGATGTAAACGCCCTCCGGGTAAATCTCATCCAGCACCAGGTACGACCAATCCTCCGGCTCATAACGGACCCACTTCGTCTCCGGCTTGTAGATGTAGGTGCAGGGCACGCCGTACTTATCGGTGACGTAGCGCTGCTTATTGTTGGATTCGCCATCGCCGGTATCGACGACGACGGTGTCGTTGTGCACGCCGACCAGATCGTAGCCAGCGCCCTGCAAGGTGCGGATCACACCCTCTAATTGCCACGGCGTCGTCGAGCACGCCGGATACCACGTCTGCCAAGAGATGTTGATCTTGAGCAGCGTCGTCAAATCGGGCGGCAAAATCTCCTGATAACCGACCAGCTCCATCAAGCGCGCGTAATCATCTATCACACTCTCCGGGCGGGTGCGGACCATCGCGACCTTACCGCGTCCGGGAAAATCTCTCTTCACCATAGTTTCACTCCTAAGATTCTCTTAATGTGTACTTGGATATACAACGTCGCATTGCTATAACGTTCATCATCCAACAGCATCTCGTAAAAAAGAGTATAGGAGAATTCAGGTTTCTGTCCAGTCCAGTGGCTGAGCCGCTGAGTCGCTAAAACGCTGAAACGCTGGGACGCTAAAACGCCGAGCCGCTGGGACGCTAAAAATCCAGATTGCCTCCACGCGAAACACGCTTATAATATAGATAGCAACGCCACAATAAGATGATGAGTCTTTGTCGGAGTTGTTTTTTGGATGGCGGATACTTATTGGAGGCGGAAATTTTTCTTATGAGGAGAGAGTTCTTTAATGAAAGGTTCCACAACTGAGGCCAAATCCAACCAGGATATGATGGCCTCCCTGATAGATCAGTACATGGAGGAGAATCAATATCGACGCGGGGATATTGTAGAAGGCATGGTCGTCAACGCCGATACAAAATCCATCTTAGTTGATATTGGCGGCAAAAGCGATGCCAAAGTTCATCCAAACGAAGTTGATCGGATGGATGGCAAGCGCTTAGAGAAGATGCAACCCGGCAAGCCGGTCAAGGTCTACATCATCGATGATGGCGGCGCGACCGGTCAGGCGTTGGTTTCCTTGGCCCGGGCCGCCCAAGAGGATGATTGGGACGAGGCGCGCGAGCTGCTGGAGAATGGCGAGAAGATCTCGCTGCCCGTGGTCGATGCCAACAAGGGCGGCGTGATCGTCAAGTTGGGGCGGCTGCGCGGCTTCGTGCCCGGCTCCCAACTTTGCCCCCAGTGGCGCCCGCGCTACACGCCCAACAACCCCGACCGGCGCTGGAATGATTTGATCGATGAGACGCTAGATCTCTGCGTGATCGAGGTGACCTCGGATCGCAATCGATTGATCCTCTCCGAACGCAAGGCCTTCGAGGGTAAGGATGTGAAGCGCCAGATCCTCGAGAGCCTGGAGGTCGGCGCCGTCGAGAAGGGCGTGGTCAGCAACATCGTCTCGTTTGGCGCGTTCGTCAACGTCAAAGGCGTCGATGGCCTGCTGCATATCTCCGAGCTTTCATGGCGGCGCGTGACCAACGCGGCGGATGTCGTCCAGGTCGGGCAAGAGATCGAGGTCTACATTTTGGACATCGATCTGGACAGCGAGCGGCTCGGTTTGAGTCTCAAGCGCCTCCAGCCTGATCCTTGGGAGACCGTGGCCGATGAGTTCCACGCGGGCCAAGTCGTCGAGGTGGAGATTGTCAACCTGACCTCCTTCGGCGCCTTCGCCGCCCTGGTGGAGAAGCCAGAGATCGAAGGGTTGATTCACGTCTCGGAGCTAAGCGAAGAGAAGGTCGAGCGGCCCGATGAGATCGTCCGCGTCGGCGAACGTCACTACGTCCAGATCATCTCCCTGCGCCCCCAACAGCGCCGCGTCGCGTTCAGCCTCAAACAGGTTGAGCCGCCAGCGCCAGAAGCGCCTGCTGAGACAGAAGAAGTCGCTGGAGAACCAGAAACAGAAGCTGTCGAGGCGCCTGCAGAAGCGGAAACTCCCATCGAGGAATCTGAAGAAGCAGAAGCTTAAATCTAGAGCCTAACTCGGCAACTCTGTTCACCGCGTGGTTAGACCCGGAGGGTTTCTAAAACCCTTCGGGTCTGAACAAGCCTCTTCTGGTCTTCTGGTCTATGCATAGCCGCTCCCTCTGGCTGCCCCCCGTCGAATCGCATCCAACATTCGGCGAATGGTGGGAGACGCCAGGGTTTTCGCGTCCCGTCTTTGTGATGATCCTCACGGATGGGAAGCGGGATATTATCGCTCAGAACCAACAGAGGAGCTTTATGTCTCAACACATCTTGGAGAAAGTAAGTTGTCCTAGCTGCGGCAGTCCTATCCAGTTGGATCAATTGACTGATAAAGGCGATGGGGCCTACATCCACTGTGATGCGTGTGGCAGCGAGTTCATCCTGCGAGGGCACATCTGCCCCTACTGCGGCGCCTATCACGAGCAGGAGACGGCCTTCTGCCAGCAATGCGGCCAGACCCTGATCCGCCGCTGCCCCAAGTGCCAAAAAGACAATTGGATCGGCAACGAATACTGCCTCCAATGTGGCGCGCCCTTGGACATCCTTCAGCTGATCGTCCAACGGTACAATCAAGGGACCGCTGAGCACCTTGATCAGCAGATGGAGAGTGCGCGGGCACTGAAAGAGGCGGAGGAAGCAGCGTCACGGGCGCGGCAGGCGCGATTGATGGAAAAGGAGCGCCTGCGCCAGGAACAGATCCGCCGCGATTTGGCGAGACGCAAGGCCGAAGAGCAGAAGATGTACACCTATTTTCTCATCGGTGTGATAATCATCGGTATATTGATAGCCATCGTGGCGATCTTACGGAGCATGGGCAGCGAGGGAGCATTTCCCCTTCCTTTAGATGTACCCCTACTTTTTGATTACGTGACCATCTGACGAAAGATTATCCGACTCAGGACTACCTGACGATCCGACTAACAGAGGAGGTGGCGCATGCCTCAAGTTGCGGAGTTAGTGCGATCCCTGAAAGGGGAACGGGTCCAGTGTCGGGTGTGTGAACATTACTGCACGCTCGCGCCGGGGGAGTGGGGTAAGTGCGGCGTGCGGGTCAATCGCGGCGGGCAGATCATCTCGACGGTCTATGGGAAAGCAACAGCCGCTCACATCGATCCTATTGAGAAGAAACCTCTCTATCATTTCCTGCCGGGCGAAAGCGCGCTCTCCATCGGGACGTATGGCTGCAATATGCACTGCATGTGGTGTCAGAACGCGGGCATCTCCCAAGTCCGAAAGAAGGACGAGCGCCGCGATTCTCTGGGGGAATCGCTCCCGCCGAAGGCGCTGGTGGAGATCGCACGCGAGCAGCATGCGGCCGCGATTGCCTACACCTACAACGAGCCGACGGTTTTCTTCGAGTACACCTACGACACCGCCAAACTGGCCCACGCGCACGGGATCAAGAACATCTACGTCTCCAACGGCTTTATGACCGAAGCTGTGATAGAGAAGATCGAGCCGTATTTGGATGCCATCAATGTGGATCTCAAAGGCTTCACCCCGGAGCTGTACGAGACCTATACCGGCGCCCGCCTCGAGCCGGTGAAGCGCAATATCGCGAAAATCGCCCACGAGACCGACATCTGGATCGAGGTCACCACACTCATCATCCCCGGTCTCAACGATAGCGATGAGGAGTTGCGGCAGGCCGCCGAGTGGCTGGCCTCCGTCAATCCCCTGATGCCGTGGCACCTCTCGGCGTTTCATCCCAGCCACAAGATGCGGGATCGACCGCGCACGCCGCCCTCGACGCTGGCGCGCGCCTACGAGATCGGCCGGGAGGCCGGCCTTCAGTACATCTACGTCGGCAACATCTACGATCCCGCGCACGAACAAACCCGCTGCCACCACTGCGGGACACAACTCATCCAGCGCCATGGCTTCTCCGCGCGCCCGCAATGGCGCACTCCCGGCATCTGTCCCCAATGCGGCGCCGCCATCCCCGGCGTCTGGACGAAGGACGGACCGCCCGATCACTGAGTTCAACGCGATCTCTGCGATCAATCCTATTTGCTGTTTTGATATTTGCGGATTTGATGCTTTGTTGCTTTGCCGCTTTGCTGTCTTGAAGGAGGTACTCATGACTCACAAAGTACGCTCCCCCGCTTTTGCGGGGATGTTCTACCCATCGAGCGCGAGCGCGATCCGGCGCGCCATCGACGGTTTTTTGGAGAAAGCCTCACCGCCGGAGCTGACCAAGGTGCGCGCTGTTGTGGCCCCGCACGCGGGGTACACCTACTCCGGCCCGGTTGCGGGCTACGATTACAAGCTGCTACAAGGCCAGCCGACGCCGAAACGCATCTTCCTGATGGGGCCATCGCATCGCGCGTGGTTCTCCGGCATCGCAGTGGGGGACTACGACGCCTTCCGCACGCCACTGGGCGAAGTTCCCGTCGCGACGGACGACGCAAAGGCTCTGGCCGCGAGCGACCTCTTCAAGCTCGATGCCTCGCCGCACACCCAAGAGCATTGCCTTGAGGTGCAACTGCCATTCCTCCAGGTCATCTACGACGCGGCGCCGCCCATCGTGCCGCTGCTCTTTGGGGAGGTCGATCCCGTCGCGGCCGGACGCATTCTCAATGAATATATCACAGCGGATGACCTGATCATCGTCAGTTCCGACCTGAGCCACTATCACACCAACGAGCAGGCCCACAATCTGGATCGCAGCTTCTTGGACGCGCTCTTAGCGGGCAACCCACGCGGCATTCAAAAGGGCGAGGCGTGTGGACAAGCGCCTGCCTTGGCCTTGGCCACCATCGCCGAGCAGCGTGGCTGGGCGCCGAAGCTTCTGGACTATCGCACCTCGGGCGATATCACCGGGGATACCCAACGGGTCGTCGGCTACGCGGCGGTCGCCTACGTGGGGGAGAGCTGATATGTCGATCTCCATCATGGACGCGCTGACCCCCAAAATCCGCCGCTTTTTGTTGGATTTGGCGCGCAGCGCCATCGAGAAGGAGTTGACCGGCGCGACCTCGCTCGCGGTGAGCATCGAGGATGCGCCCCCCGCGCTTCACGAGGATGGCGCGTCGTTCGTCACGCTGCACCAGCGCAGCGGCGCGCTGCGCGGCTGCATCGGCTCCTTGGTCGCGCGTCGCCCCCTCATCGAGGATGTGCAAGCCAACGCGAAGGCCGCCGCCTTTCAGGATCCTCGCTTCCCGCCGCTCCGAGAGGAGGAGCTGGCCGACATCGTCATCGAGGTGTCGATCCTCAGCGCGCCGGAGCCATTGGCCTACGATGGGCCAGAGGAGTTGATCAAGAAACTGCGCCCCCACATCGACGGCGTCGTCCTGGAGCGCGGCTGGAATCGCGCGACCTTCCTGCCCCAGGTGTGGGAGCAACTGCCGGAGCCGGAGAAGTTCCTGGCGCATCTCTGCTACAAGGCCGGCCTCTCGCCCGACGCCTGGCGCAACCAGGAGGTCAAGATCAGCATCTATCAGGTGGAGAAGTTCTCAGAAGAGGAGTTCGAGAGCTTGTCGTAACGACCTACAGCCGCAGCGTCGTCCCATCTACGAAGTACAGCGCATCATGGATGAGGTCGGCGCTGCGGTTGATTGGTTTTTGGAGCTAAAGATTCACTACAGAGGCGCGGAGGGCGCCAAGATAGTTTCTCAGGCCAGCCGTTTGAGGTCAACCTTTGGACTTTCTGATATTTGACTTGGGACAACTTTCAACCCAAAATTCGTAACTTTCAACTAACCTTAGAGGAGGAAACCAAGATGAACAAAAACACCATCCGCCAAACCGTGAATGTCCTGGCGGTCATCGCGACCCTCATCGTCAACGGGCTGGCGAACGCGCTGCCCTTGAATAACCTGACCACGGGCGATATCTCAGATCGCTTCGACGTCTACTTCGTGCCCGCCGGCTACGTCTTTTCCATCTGGGGGCTGATCTACATCGCGCTGATCGCCTTCGCCATCTACCAGGCCCTGCCGGCCCAGCGGGAGAATCCCCGGCTGAAGCGCATCGGCTATCTATTCGCCGCGAGCTGCCTGGCGAACATCGCCTGGCTCTTTTTGTGGCACTACGAGCAATTTCCCCTCACCATCGTGGCGATGCTGGCGCTTCTCGGCCTGCTGATCGCCATCTACCTGCGGATCGGGAGCGGGCGGCGGGAAGAGGTATCCACCGCCGAGCGCTGGCTTCTGCACATCCCGTTCAGCATCTACCTGGGCTGGATCACCGTGGCGACCGTCGCGAATGCGACCTCGCTGCTGGATTATCTGCAATGGGGCGGGTGGGGCATCAGCGAAGAAATATGGCTGATCATCATGCTCGTGGCCGCCGGCGGGATCGCCTCCGCCGTGACCCTCACCCGGCGCGACGTGGCCTACATGCTCGTCATCCTGTGGGCCTTCGTGGGCATCGCGGTCAAGCACGCGGATGTACCTATCGTGGCAACCGCCACCTGGATCGTGACGGTGCTGTTGGGCCTGGTGCTAATCGGCGCCATCATCCGCGAGCGGCAGGAAAAGCAACAGCCCGCCTGGTAAAGTTTTTCCATCCCGGGAACGCCCGATGATCTATGGCAACGCTTTGCAACCTTGAAGCTGAGACCTCGTAATAAAGTAGTAGAGTCGGGCACATAATTCACAGCCTTCCAAGGAGATAAAACGCAGCGCTGCGCCATTCTCTGGAGAAGCTACCCATAGTATCTAATCCAAAATTCAAGGAGGAAAAATGAATACCGAAAGCAAAGAAGATGTCATGGATGTTCATCCTGAAGTTGAAGAAGAAGCACAGGCCGAAGCCCCAGAAGCTGAGGCGCAGACGCCCAGCCCCTACGCGGCGCCGACTGAACCGCTGACGCCGTCGGATGAGCGCACCTGGGCGATGTTGGCCCATCTCAGCGTGCTGTTGAATCTCGTCACGGGCATCTTTGGCATTGCGGCCGCTCTGGTCATCTACCTCGTCTACAAGGATCGTTCGCGCTACGTGGCTTACCAATCGATGCAATCCTTCCTCTTCCAGTTGATTTGCTGGGCCGCCCCTGGTCTGTTGATCGGTGTGATCTGGGCCGTCACCGGCGCCTTGAGCGCCATCCTGATCGGCATCCTCCTGATCCCCTTTGCGGTCATCTTGACCGTCATCTTGATTATACTCCCCGTGATCGCGCTGGTCTACGGCGTGGTGGGAGGCATCCAGTGCTCAGAGGGGCAGGACTTCCGTTACATTTTGGTGGGCGATTGGGCGCTCAATCTCATCTAACGTCAACTTCACCGCCACCATCACCCGCACCGACCGTCGCCTGCCAGCTGATGGGCGTGCCGATCCACGACGTCACTACGGCTGAGACCCTCGCCCTGATCGATCACTGGATCGCAAACGGCAGCTCACATCAGATCGCGACCATCAACCCAGAGTTCCTGATGCAGGCGCGGACGCACCCAAGCTTTAGGGCGGCCCTCAAGCGGGCCGCCCTTTGCGTTCCCGATGGCATCGGCGTGATGTGGGCGGCGCGAATGCGAGGGGCGCGGCTGCGCGAGCGGGTCACCGGCTCCGATATCGTGCCGCGCCTCTCGCGCGAGGCAGCGCAGCGCGGCTGGCGGATCTTCTACTTAGGGGCGGCGCCCGGCGTCGCCGAGCGGACGGCGGAGATTCTCCAATCGCGTCATCCTGACCTGCGCGTCGCGGGATGTTACGCCGGATCGCCCGCCCCGGCGGAAGCGCCGGAGATCATCGCGCGCGTGCGGGCCTCCCAGGCCGATATTCTCCTCGTGGCCTACGGGGCGCCGGCGCAGGATCTGTGGTTGGATCAGCATCTGGCGCAGACGGGCGCTGCGGTGGGGATTGGCGTGGGCGGCTCCTTCGATTTCATCGCCGGGGTGGCGAAGCGCGCGCCGCGCTGGATTCAGCGCCTGGGCCTGGAGTGGGGCTATCGCCTGCTCCGCGAGCCGTGGCGCTGGCAGCGGCAGTTGGCTCTGCCACACTTCGCCTGGCTAGTCCTGGCGGGTCGAGATAAGCCAAAAGCCTGATGGAAACTGAAATTCCATCAGGCTTTATGCATAATGACTCAGTCTGGATCGCCAGATCCAAACTCTAAATTGGCGCCACTAGGAAAGGCTATCCGCGCCGGAGCACCCGCCTCAGCCACGAGGTCGCGGCGGCAGCGAGATCAGGCTCTTGATCCGGCATGTCTCCAGGCGGTTGATCGAGGCTGGAATCCCTCCTGTCATCCAAGGCCATCAACGCATCTTGCGCCGCCTTGGCGACATGTTCCACCTGATCCTCGGCGAGTCGTTCCAGCGCCGCCCTGACCGCCGGCTCCTCACCGTCCAGCGCCAGCGAGGTCAGCGTCTCGGCCAAAGCTGCACGCAGATAGGCGTTGGTATCCTCCACCAGCGGCAGCAGTTCCGGGATAATCTCCTCATTGCCCACCCGCCCCAGCGCCTGCACAGCGGCCGGGCGCACCAGCGAACTGCCATCCTCCCGCGCGATGTTGAGAAGTTGATCCACCGCCGTTGTATCCCCCAGATAGCCCAGCGCCAGCGTCGCCGTGCGTCGCATTCTGGGATCGGGTGAGGAGAGAAATTTGCGCACGGCGGGCGCCGCCGGTCGATACTTCAGCCGACCGAGACTCTTGAGGGCCGCTAACCGCAAATTGGCGCTGCGATCTTCTAACGCCGCTTGTAGTACGGGGCCGGCCTGCGGATCTTCAATTCTGCCCAGGGCCTTGGCCGCCAGCGAGCGGACGCCGACGTAGCCGCGCACAACGCGGATCAGCACCGGCACGGCGCCCTTCGCCTTCAGCTTGCCCAGGGCCACGACCAAGGTCTTGACCGTGGGAATGTCCCGCTGATGCGGCGCCTCCATGTACTCCTCCAATATCGCCACCATCTGCGGGACCGCCTCGGTGGTGTGGAGGCGCTGCAACGCCGTGATGGTGGTGCGCCGAATGCGCGGATCGGAGGTGTTCAGGAAAGGCAAGAGGATCGACCCCATATCTGGAATCTCCAACTTGCCGATGGCGTTGATGGCCGCGCGCCGGACGTAGAAGTTGTGATCCTCCAAAGCGTGCAGCAGCGCGCCCTGCGCCTCTTTGGCGCTCATCTGCCCCAAGGAGATGGCGGCGGCCCGCCGGACAAAGGAGCAGGAATCGTGAAGGGCATCCATCAGCGGGAAGATCGCATCGGGGTCGCCGATTTGGCCCAGCGCCTCCGCGCACGCGCTTCGCACATAGGTGTTGACGTCCTCGTGGAGTAAGTCGATCAGATGGGGTGTGGCTTCATCGGCATGCAGGCGGCCTAACTCCTCGGCTGCGCCAGATCTTTGTCTGGGATTCGGACTTTGTAAGTTATTAATGTGACGTTGAATCGGGGTTTGATCTTTCTGAGATTTGTTGTTTATACTCAATTCTTTTCACCTTGTGTTAGTTTTATACTTGGCCTGATCTGTTATCAGGCAATTTAAGTATAGCACAAGGGGAGAGGAAGGACAATCACCAAAGGGAAGATAAAAAGGTTGTGATCTCCACAACCGTGCAAATCTTCGCTGCTTTTAGGGCTATCCAGGGAGTTGTCCGGCGAACTCCAAAAGACTCAAGCACCCTTAGCTTTCCACAACGTGCACCCAGGGCAAATCACCTTGCACGACATGGGCTAACTTGCGGTCAGCGGTCCAGAACTCGCCGCCTAACCAATCTGCCAACGCCAGGTAATGGGCATCATAGGCCGCCGGCAGCGAGAATCTCTCAGCCAACGCCAACGCTCGTTGATGCAATTCTCCAGAATGATGTTGGTCGTCATCGCCATAGAGGAAAATGGGCAAGGCCAAGGCCGCCCTGAGCGCCAATCGCACTGCCGACGCGCTCATCATCTCCGCATGCTGATAACGATAGAGAGCGTTGCTCACCTCATAATAAAGCACCGTGGGAGCAGCGATCTGCCGATGTTCAGCGTCCCACTGTTCCCACAATTGCCGGACCACCTCATCTTGAGGATCACCGACCAATCGAATCACCAGATTAGCGTCAACGCAGAGAGGTAAGTTGCTCATCTCGCTCCTCCCGCATCTCCCGCACCACATCCTCAGGTGACGCCAACTCTCGCTCACCTAAATCGGCCTGAACCTGCGCCCGCGCTTGGCAAACGAGATCACGCCAGTCCTCATGTTCCTCGTGAGCGGCTAACAAGCGCTGGTACATCTCCATGGAGAGCACGACCACATGGGGCTTGCCGCTGTGCTCCACAATGATCGCCTCCTGTTGCTCCACCACGCGCCGCATCAAATCCCCAAAATGGACGCGGGCCTCCGTGGCACTCATCGTCCGCTCCATCTTTCACCTCCTCACGCTTTAATCAATCGATTGAGTAATTAATCCGCTTGGTTCTATGATAGAGCAGACAAACAGAATGTCAAATTCAAACACAGGGCTTTTTTTGGAGGAGGCGCGTCTGCGCGAGATCGAGGCGCAGGCCGCGCGGCTGCGCGAGGATCTGGAGGTGGGGCATCAAGGGGAGGAGTAGAAGTTTGTAGGACTACTCCAATTCAGATAGCGACCGCTGTATTGCTTGCATTTCTTTTCCTGTAATATCCCATAGTTCTGCTGCAGCCTCATCTATTTGCGCCTCCACCCCGGCCAAACTGGTCTCATCACCAATAGCTACTAATTTGTGCGCTTTCTGAGATAGAATTGACAGATGATTATGGAGAGAGTTTTCTTCGGAGAACTCAGGAATACCTATGACTTTTAAGATGTGGGTTGTGATATCAGTGGCATAACAAGAAGGTACCGCGACTGCGGGAGATGAATTCAAGAGCGAACATACAAAATGAGCCTCACGTTCATTATGAAAGTCGATAAACTGCACAGTCTGATCGGG
>CAYXVS010000046.1:0-16693 GCA_964468735.1 uncultured Anaerolineales bacterium
GTTGAAAGTTACAGGTTGAAAGTTACAGGTTGAAAGTTACAAGTTGCCCGAAGTTGTAAATCGACTAGTGTCTTAAAGTTTTCGCCGCTTGGCCCGCCTACGAATGAATTCGAGGCTGATACACAAAACCCGTTAGAAACGGGTTGAAAAACCGCTTAAAAAAGCACCTCAGTGCGTTTTAACGCACTTTGGATATCAGACGATGGTTTCAACCATCGGCGCGGCTTCAACCCACGCGCATCTGCAAATAGGAAATGATCCTCAGTGCGGGTTCTGGCGCAACCTTCGCAAGGGTAAGCTCTACGATCCCAGCAGGCGCGCGCCTAAGGCGGCGTAGGCGGCGGCGGCGGCGTGGACGGCGCGCAGTTCGATGAACTCATCGACGGTGTGGATGTGGGCCGGATCGCCGGGGCCAAAGCCTACGGTCGGGATCTCGGCGACGCAGGCGGTGTAGGCGCCCTCCGTGGCGAAGGGCCACTTGGTGAGGGTGGGGCGCAAGCCGGCGTCGCGCGCGGCGGCCAGCATTGCCATCACCAGCGGATGGCGTTCGTCGAGCGCCCATGGCAGGGAGGCCCGGCGCGCGCGACGCACCTCGCCCGTGTGGGTCGTCACCTCCTCTTCGATGATGGCCACCCGCGCGTCGATATCCTCGCGGGCGATCACGCGCTCCACCTCCAACAACGCCGAGGACTCCGTCTCGCCCAGGGTCAGGCGTCGGTCGAGCGTCAGTTCGCAGCGATGGGGCACCGCGTTGCGGCTCACCGCGTGCGAGGCGATGTCGGTCACGGCCAGGACGCCCGGCCCCAAGAAGGGGTCGTTGGCCAGTTGCCCCGCCAATATCTCCAGCCCGAAGATGATCCGCGCCGCCGCGTAGATCGCGTTGAGGCCCAATTTCGGCGTGGAGGAGTGCGCCGACTGCCCCTTGATGGTGAGCTTCATCTCGATGTGACCGCGCTGAGCGCGCACCACGTCTAGATTAGAAGGCTCGGCGATGACAACCCATCGCGCGTCCATCTGATCCTCCTCGAAGAGAATCCGCGTGCAGGTCCCCTCGGATGGCTCTTCTAAGCCCACGCAGGCCACCCAGATCGGTCCCTTGAGATCGGGGCCGTGCTGGCGGAGGGCCGCCGCTCCGTGAACCGTTGCGGCCAGGCCGCCCTTCATATCGCAGGCGCCGAGGCCGTAGAGGCGACCCTCGCGCACCTCCGCGCCCCACGGATCCACGGTCCAGGCGTCGCGGTCGGAGACGGTGACGGTGTCCATGTGACTGTTGAGCATCAGCCCTGGCCCTTCCGCCGGCCCCACCCGGCCGATCACGTTGCCGGCGGCGTCCATCTGGACGTCGTCGTAGCCCAGGCGACGCATCTCATCCATCACCAGCGCCGCGACCTGGCCCTCGTCCCCCGGCAGGCTGGGCGTCTGCACCAACTTGCGCAGGAAGGACTCCAACGCCTGACGTTCATCAGCGGTCATCTTTAAGTATGATATTTGTGGCATAAAGTTTGTCTCTCCTAGTTGAAAAATTCACCACGGTGGTTCTGTATTTTACGCAATACGCAATACGTCTTACGTACTGATCCGTTATCTGTCCGGTTAAGGTTGCTAATACGCTCCATCCCCCAGCAGGACTTTGGGGACGGTGCGCAGTAAAATCGCGACGTCCATCCAGGGCGACCAATGCTCGATGTAGTACAAATCTAACAAGACCATCTCATCGAAGGTCAATTCGCTGCGTCCACTGACCTGCCACAGTCCGGTCATGCCCGGCGGCACGGCCAAGCGCTTCTTGTGCCACGGCTGGTACTGCTCCACCTCGAAGGGGGTGGGGGGGCGGGGACCGACTAAACTCATCTCGCCTCTTAGGACGTTCCACAGTTGCGGAAGTTCGTCTAAGCTGGTGCGTCTGAGGAAGCGCCCGACCCGCGTGATTCGAGGATCATCGCGAATCTTGAAAATCGGGCCATCGGCCTCGTTCAAGAATTCCAGATGGGGCTGTTCTTCCTCAGCGCCGGACCGCATCGAGCGGAATTTGATAATCTCGAAGCGATGATCATTTGTCCCCACCCGTTCCTGACGGAAGAAGATCGGTCCCGGCGAATCTAGGCGGATGGCCAATGCGATCAGGCCGAAGATGGGGGCGCCGAGGATCATCAACAGAATTGCGCCGGCGAGATCGACCGCCCGCTTGAAGGTCAGTGCCCCTCGGCTGAAGGCGATCTCGTGGATCGTGATCAGGGGGACGCCGCCCAGGTCGCTCACGTCGACGCGGCTGAGGCTCATCTGGAAGAGATCCGGCACCATCCGTGGCTCGACTTCGCGTAGCTCGCACGCCCGCAGGATGCCAAAGATGCGCCGCTGATAGTTCCACGGCAGGGTGATGATGACCTCGTCGACCGCCTCGGTATCGATGATGGTCGCCAGATTGTCCACCGGCCCCAATCCCTTGAAGCGCCCGATCTCTCCCTCGCCTTTGACAGGGTTGTCGTCCATATAGCCGACGATCTCATAGCCCAGATCGGGGCGCGCGACGATGGTGCGCATCACGCGCCGGCCCACCTCGCCCGCGCCGACGATCACCACGCGCCGGAGGCCCACGCCGCGTCGGCGCAGCCACGTCTGCAAGAGCATCACGCCCGCGCGATCCAACGAGAGCAGCAGGATCATCATCAGGCCGGCCTCCAACAGAAGCAGGCGTGAGTAGACTAAGGGGCGCAGGCTAAAGGCCAAGGCCATGGCCATCACAATGGCAAAGGTCACCGCCGTCAATATCCGATAGACATGGTCTATCCAGGTCCGGCCCCGCCAGTCGCTGTAGGCGTGATCGGCCCAGAGGAGCAGCGGGACGACGACGGAGAAGAAGACGTTGAAGAGCGTGTAGGCCGAGTACGGTGCGTCGTAGACGACATCGGCGAACCATTGTAAACGGTAGCGCAGGACGTAGCCCACGGCCATCGCCAGGTTGATCATCACAATATCCAGCGCGATCACCCAGATGGGCGCTGCGTCGTGCCTGTGATGGCTCATTGCTCCTCCCCGCCTAGAATCCTTTGATAGAGCGCCGCCGTGCGCCGAGCCGTTGTCTCCCACGAAAAGCGCGCCGCGTGTACCAACCCGCGCTGGTGTAGATCGGCGCGCAGGATGTCATCGGCCAACAGGCGCGCGAGGCCGGCGGCGATGGCCGGCACGTCGTCTGGCGGGACGGTCAGGGCGGCATCGCCGGCTGCCTCTGGCAGCGAGGTTGTCCCTGAAGTCAAGGTCGGTGTGCCGCAGGCCAGGGCCTCCAACACAGGCAGCCCAAATCCCTCGTAGATCGAGACGTAGGCGAAGAGATCGGCGGCGTTGTACCAGAGCGCCTGCGTCTCCGCCGGGACGTAGCCGGGAAAGTGGACGCGATCCTGCACGCCCAAGCGCGCCACCTCCGTGAAGATCATCTCGTAGAGCCATCCCCGCCCCCCGGCCAGCACCAGATGCACATCCGAGGGCGCGCCCTGCGCGAAGGCCCGCACCAAGCGCACCAAATTCTTGCGCGGCTCCAGCGTTCCCATGTGGAGGATGAAGCGCTCCGGCAGCCCCTGCGCCACGCGAAAGCGCGCGACCTCCTCCGGCGGGAGCGGGCGGAAGCGGGGATCGACGCCGTGGGTGATCACGTGCACGCGCTCCGGCGCGATGCTTAGGAGCGCCACGGCCTCGCGCGCGGTGAACTCCGAGACCGCGATCACGGCGGCCGCGCGCCGACAGGCCAGCGGCGTCATCATGCGCAGATAGAGGCGATTGGCGCGTTTGAAGAACGCCGGGTGCCGGAAAAAGCTCAGGTCGTGCAGCGTGATCACCTGCGGGCAGGGGGCGACCAGCGGGCCGACGAAGGCCGGCGCGTGCAGCAGATCAGCGTTCAGGCGGCGCAACATGCCCGGTAAGATCGTTTGCTCCCACGCGACGCGCCCCGCCGGGCGTGCGGTAGGCCACGTCGCGCGGATCACGCGCATCTCGCAGTCAGACAGCAATTGCCCCTCGCCCATAAGCACAGCATAATCGAGGTCATCCTCGGGAGCGTGCTGTTGGGAAAGGTAGCGCAGAAGATTCGCAATATAGACAGAAATACCGGCGCTGCGATAGGAGGCATCACCGGTGAGCAAATGAGCATTGAAAGCTATTAACATGGTTTTCATTATAATAGTCTTTTAGGGGATTGACAAAACGTATCTGTTTAATCTATGAGCAGATTAAGGTGCAACGCACTTAAACCGAAGGAAAAGCAACGCCTCATACAGTAATATCTGGTAATAAACCCAAAAAGTGCGTTGCACCTCACAAGACCAAGGTTATGACAAAACTTGCTAGCCCTTCAGATCGCGATAGAATGTGACATGCGATGAGATTGAGATGTCATTTGGCTGCGGAAAATCTAACACGCAAGGGCGCAAGGATGTAAAGACGTCAACCTTTAGACTTTTTGACTTTTGACGTTCGACTCCAGCTAAAGTGACTTTGAATTGCTAAGACGCCCTCGGGGACGAGGGCTTAGAGCGTTGCTCATAAGACTAAGGTAGTTCCAGAAATTAAAACCTCCCAAACCTGATGCTTTTTCCTCAGAAAACTGGTTGTTTTTGGGAGACTTATTTTCTTGGAACGGCCTAAACTGTTACCAGATAACTTTCAACTTGCAACCTGTAACGTTCAACTGATGATTTGAAGGAGGATCCCGTTATGAATGAAAAGAATGAAAAGCAAGAGAAGAACGAACGCACAGCCATCCACATCATCGTGCATGGGCGGGTGCAGGGCGTGGGGTTTCGCTATTTCACCAAAACCACTGGGCAGCGCCTGGGTCTGGCCGGCTGGGTGCGCAATCTCTACGATGGCACCGTGGAGATCTGGGCCGAAGGACGGCGCAAGTCGTTGGATCAATTCATCCAGGATGTACAGCGCGGCCCCAGTCATAGCCACGTCTCCAACTTGGAGATCGATTGGCGAGAGCCGAAAAATGAAACCACTACGTTCCGCATCCGATATTAATAGAGCCTCCCCCACATTTTGGGAAATAAACATAGATGACTAAATCCAAAAGAATTGAAAGTCTGGCCTGGCTTGTTCTCTCGATCTCGTTCTGCCTCTGCGTGATGTTGGGCATCGGCGTGCCGCTGGGTATCCACTGGACGCTTCGCAACGCCACGCGCCCGTTGGATCTCGCCTTGCAGCCGCGCGTCGGCACGCTCACGTTGCGCGCCGCGCGCAGCGACTCTCCCACCCTGGTCATCGAGCCAACCACGAAGGTCGAGCTAAAGGATAGAATCGAATTGAGCGAGGCCGGCGTCGCGCTGTTGCTCTTCTACACGCCGGGGGCTTTGGATGCGCCTAAACCCGAGGCGCCTATCGTGACCGTGCAGCTCTACGGCAGGACGGACCTCACCACCGAGGTCGCGCGGACGCCGCGTTTCGCCGTCAGCCCGCACCCGCACCGGGTGGAACTCAACATCAACCGCGCCTCGAATCTTCACCTCACCGTCGAGGGGAACGGGCGCCTGGCGAAGTTGCGGGTGCGCACGCCCTACGGCGTCATCGATATGGAGGAGGGCAACTACGTCCTCTCCGTGGAGCCGAATCAGACCAATTTCTCCGTGCGCGCGGGCAGAGCGTGCATCCCCGATCCCGAAACCAACGAGACCTTCGTCCTCACCGATTTGCAGCGCACCGCCTTGACGGCGGAGGGCTTGACGGAGATCACCATCGGCGAGCGCGATCTGCTTCAGAATCGTAATGGGGACTTCGAGGAGCCAATAGAGAACTATTGGACACCCTATAATATCGTGGGCGTCGCGGAGGAGGCCGAAGGTAGTATCCGCCGTGTCCAGGTCGGCGATGGCCGGCATATCGTCATCTTCACGCGCTCCGGCCAGAACTTCGCCGAAACGGGCGTCGTTCAGCAACTTAATCAGGACATTCACGAGGCGCGGTCCCTCCGTGTGCGCGCCCGCATCCGCATCGATAGCCAGACGGTGGGCGTCTGCGGTACGCTGGGCACCGAATGCCCCCTTATGCTTCGCATCGCCTTCATTGACCAAAATAACTCGTCGCGGGAGTGGCTGCAAGGCTTCTACGCCGCCCCGGGGGAGGATAAGCCCGTCTGCCAAAGCTGCGAGTGGCAAGCGGAGCACATCCGCGTGGCCCAGATGAACAGTTGGTATGATTACGAATCGCCCGACCTGCTACCGCTGCTCAAATCTAGGGGCATTAATCCGGCTGCCGTGGCCACGGTGCAGATTTACGCCTCGGGACATACCTACGGCGCGGCCATCGATGAGATCGAAATTCTAGTGGAGGAGTAAGAGATTTTGAATTCCCAACCTACGTCCGACGCCGCACCCTATCCGGTCGGCAAATTGCCGCAGAACGTCCTGATCGAGATGCTCACCCACAAGCTCAGCGGGACCGATCCGCGCGTGATCTTAGGCCCCGGCCTGGGGCGGGATGCGGCAGTGATCGATTTTGGGGAGCGCTGTCTGGTCACCAAGACCGATCCCATCACCTTCGCCAGCGACGAGATCGGCTGGTACGCCGTTCACGTCAACGCCAACGATGTCGCCTGCCTGGGCGCGAAGCCCCGCTGGTTCATCGCCACGCTGATGCTGCCGGAGCGCCAGACGACCAAGGCGCTGGTGGCCGAGATTTTCGAGCAGATGCACGCTGCCTGTCGCGACATCGGCGCGACGGTGGTGGGCGGCCACACGGAGATCACCCACGGCCTGAGCCGACCCATCGTGGTGGGCGCGATGTTCGCGGAGGTCTCGCCCGCGCGCCTCGTCCGCTCCGATGGCGCGCGCCCCGGCGATGTCCTGCTCCTCACCAAGGGGATCGCGGTCGAGGGCACGGCGCTGCTGGCGCGCGAGGCGCCCGACCGCCTGCAATCCGCCGTCGCGGAGGAGGTGCTGACGGAGGCCGCGCGCTTCCTCCACGCGCCGGGCATCAGCGTGGTGCGCGATGCGCTGGTCGCGGCCGATACCGGCGCCGTCCACGCGATGCACGATCCCACCGAGGGCGGCGTCGCCACGGGCATCCACGAGATGATGGGGGCCGCCGGCGTCGGCGCGGAGATCGCGGCGTCGGCGCTGCCCATCTACCCGGAGACCGAGGCCATCTGCGCCGCGCTGGGCCTCGATCCTCTGGGCCTGATCGCCTCCGGCTCGCTGCTGGCCGCCGTTGCGCCGGAGCACGCCGAGCGCGTCATCGCCGCGCTTCAGGACGAGGGGATTGCGGCGGCCAACATCGGCACGATCACGGCAGCGTCCGACGTGATCCTCCGCTCATCCGAGGGCGCGCGCCCGCTCCCCACCTTCGAGCGCGACGAGATCGCGCGGGTCTTCGAGACGCCATGATGCCCGACGATTCTGGCTCCCGTCCCAATCCTATGAAAATGGAAATCCCGCCCGACCGCGCGGATGGCAGTAATTCGTGGGTGCATGCAGGGCTGATTTACAGCGGCGTTCTCGGGCAAATCGGCCCGTTGGCGCTGCTTCCGGTGTGGCTCGCGAGCGTGGCGATTTCGGCGTGGCCCTGGCCCAATCAGCTCCGGCTCCCCGCCGCCGCGATGGCCGCCCTCTTCCTGGCCTTGGATGGGGCGATGTTGGCCCTCCTCCCGCGCGCCAAACGCTCGTGGGGGCCGGTCACCCCGCCGCTCCTGGCGCTGACGGGCGTGCGCCTCCTCATCTTCTGGCTGATGGCGCTGATCTTCCCCGCCAATGCTCACATGATCGGCCTGAGCCTCACGGCGCTGCTACAGCTTGCCCTCGGCGCGACCGCCATCTACGCCACGTGGATCGAGCCGTTCCGCCTGGGCGTCACCCGCCGGCGCTACGTACATCCACGCGGGCCGGATTGCCCCTTGCGCCTCCTCCACATCTCCGATCTCCACGTCGAGGGCTGGTCGCCGCGCGAGGCTGCGGTGCTCGCCCAAGCCGAGGCGCTTGAGCCTGACCTCATCGTCATCACGGGCGACTATCTCAACCTCTCCTCGATCAACGATCCCGCCGCGCAGCGCGACGTGCGCGAACTGCTCTCGCGGCTGGAGGCGCCGCTGGGCGTCTACGCCATCAGCGGCAGCCCCGTCGTGGATCAGGCGTCCATCATCGGCCAGCTCCTGAGCGATCTGCCGCTGCGCTGGCTGCAAGATGAGGGCGTCGCGGTCCAGTACGGGGGGCAAACGCTCTGGCTGATGGGCGTCCGCAACACCTACGTCGAGGAACGGGACGTCGCCGCGATCCGCCGGCTGATGTCGCAAGCGCCGCCGGACGCGCTCACTGTGCTGCTCTATCACACCCCCGATCTGATGCCGCTTGCGCGCGATCTGGGCGTGGATCTCTATCTCTGCGGGCACACGCACGGCGGGCAACTGCGGCTGCCGCTCTACGGCGCGATCGCCACCAGCTCCAAGTGGGGCAAGCGCTACGAGATGGGGCGTTACCGCGAGGGGGAGACCACGCTCTACGTGAGCCGGGGCCTCGGCGTCGAGGGTCTGGGCGCGCCGCGCGCGCGCTTTCTCTCGCCGCCGGAGATCATCCTCTGGGAGATCAGCAGTACGATATAGCGTTGTGACCGGCGTCTTTTGTCCTTCCAGAGAGGATGTTTGTCCCTCTCAAGAGGACTCGCCGAGCCACCGTGGATATTCCGTAGGACGTATTGCGTAATTATGTTGTGTATACTTGGTACACTTACCAATCGAATCTTGTAGCCAGTTCATTACGAAATACGAAATACGTTTCCCGTCGTGACCGGCGACCTCACTGAGCTACATCGTATGCTAAGTCGTATGGTCTTTTTGTTATAATTCAGTATAATCAAGAAGTATCGACTGGGTCGCTAAGTTTTCAATTGCGACAACTTTTAACTTGTAACTCGCAACGTTCAACTGATTTTAGAGGAGTCATAAGATGGCAGAAATCTTCGAAGATTTTTCCACCGACGCATTGGAGCGCGCTATCGATCACAACCTCATTGCGCGCACGCTGAACTTTAGTCACCTGCTGGGTGGGGAAATCCATCCGCACAATCCGGCGTGGTTTATGACGGGGGAGGCCCTGCCTAAGTTCAACGGCGTCGTCCACGCCACGCTCTCACGCGACGAGATCGACCGCCAGATCGTGGCCGCCCTCCGGCCCTTTGAGAACCTCAACCAGCCCGTCACCTGGTGGGTCGGCCCGACGTCAGCGCCCTCAGATTTGGGGAAACAATTGCAGCGGCAACACGACTTCCACCACAACCGCGATATGATCGGCATGGCGGTGAATTTAGAAGATCTGACCTTGCCAAATCCGGCGCCCCCACTGATCTTCTCGCCGGTGCGAGATAGGGAAAAGCTCGAGGCGTGGTACGAGGTGTTGCTAGAAGGATTTCCCCTTCAGTACGATCAGCAATATTTGGACGCTCTGGCGAGCACCAGCTTGGACGTGCCGGAAGAGCAAGCGATGCATCACTACGTGGGGGAGATCGCGGGGCGGGCCGTGGGCATCAGCTCCCTCTCCTTCGGCGCGGGCGTGGCGGGATTGTACAACCTCACGACGTTGCCCCAAGCGCGCGGGCACGGCGTCGGCGCGTGGATGACGGTGCGGACGTACTTCGAGGCGCGGGCGCGCGGCTATCGCGTGGGCACGTTGCAGACCACCTACCCCAACGCCCTGCGGATGTACCATCGCCTGGGCTTTGAGGTCTACTGCAAAATCAGCATCTATCGACGGCCAGCCTAACCGGCTCCAAGGGGATTGCTAAATCTCCACTGTTTTGAGTCCAAACCAATCGGCAGAGAGTAAAAAATCGGCGGGGCGTATCTTGATATTCACCTCAAGGTACGCCCCGCTATCTGTTTTTGTAATTGTTTAGTCTTGTGAGGTGCAACGCACTTCTCGGCTTTTCACTAGGCATATTCTGCATGAGGCGTGGCTCTCTCTTCAGTTCAAGTGCGTTGCACCTTGCTTTACTCATGCAACTAAACTGATTCCTGTTTTTATCCGCTTTCATCTGCTACATCTGCTGATCATCTGCTGAGCAGCCCGTAGACCCCGCTGCTCACGGCGATCAGCACGCCCAATCCCCGCAGGAACTCCAGGACGATGTACAGACATCCCCAGCCGCCGACTAAGGAGCGCATCTCGTCCCAGCCGTCGCGCTGCGCCGAGACGGCGTGTTTCTCTCCGACGAGTTGATGATAGGCGCGGTGGGCCTGCCGGCCCACGACGCCCAGAAGAAGATGGGCCGCCAGGACGATCGCCAGGCCCAGGATCACCCCAGCGATTATGAAAGTCATTACTGCTTTCGAGGAAGACGGGACATCAGCATCGTCTGCCCGCGCTGAGAGACGTTAAGATGGGTCATGTCGACCTCCTTCAGAAAATAAACAGTTACAAGTTGCGAGTTGAAAGTTGAAAGTTGTCAAAAGTCCAAAGTCAAAGGTCAAATCCTACGCTGAACGTTGGCTTCTATATCGCCGAGGGCGCCTCTGTCCTTGACAACTGCGGCGTCAATCGCCCCAGGTGCAGATTCTCGAGAGAGATCACCGGCTTCCCCAGCGCGCGATTGACAAAGCCGCCGTGATAATCGGAGCCGCCGGTGAGGAGCAGGTCGTGTTCGCGGCACCACGCAACGCAGCGCTGGGTCGTCGCGGCGTCGTGGTACTGCGAATGGCACTCGACGCCCTCGATGCCGTAGTCCAGGAACGGCGCCAACGTCTCGGCGTGGACGCCGCCCACCGGCTCCAGGCTCGCGCCGGGATGGGCCAGGATCGCCACGCCGCCGGCCGTCTGGATCAAGCGCACGGCATCGCGGGAATGGATGAAGTCGGGCCACTGGTGTTCGAGTTGGGCGTGAATGTTCGTGAAGAAATCGCCCACGTCGGCGCAGATGCCCCGGTCGATCAGAAAGCGCAGCGATTTGAAGCCGCCCCGCCGCCGGTCGTAGTCGTAGGCCAGGTAATCGTCGTACTCGATGTCGTAGCCCAGCGCAATCAACTGTTGGATGTCATGATCGTCTGTGGCCTCCAGCTTTTCCCGATTTTCCTTCAGCGCCGCCAGCAGTGGCGCGGCGGTCGGATCGATGCCGTAGCCTAAGATGTGGAAGAGGTGGCCTTCTGCGAGGGTGGAAATCTCGACGCCGCGCAGGAAGGCCAATCCGGCCTTCTGGGCCAACGCCTCCGTGGCCAGGACGTTGCCGACCGTGTCGTGATCGGTCACCGCGAACATGCCAATCCCCTCGCCCTGGACGCCCGCCACGACCTCCTCCGGCGTCCAGCGCCCATCCGAGGCGGTGGTGTGGATGTGCAAATCTACGCGCATAATCACTCCTCTAGATCAGTTGAAAGTTACAAGTTGCAGGTTGAAAGTTGGTCAAAGTCTAAAGTCGAAAGCTTCGCGTCCTTGCGTTGATTTTTTCGCCTTGTGAAGTATGCAGATTGTAACGCGGTTGGGTAAATCAGCAAGGATACCCTGTCCTGGCTCGGCGAGTCCCTTTTGAGGGGATAAACATCCTCTCTGGGAGGACAAAAGACGCCGGCCAGAACGGGCTTGCCCCCTGGTTGACGGAATCGGGAGATAGTGTAGATTTCTACCGAAGGCGGACGATCCGTTTTCACAGGATACCAAATCAACAAGGAGGCTTATCCGTGCAAGATGAGAATAACGTTTTCCGCAATTTCATCGTCGCGGGGTGTCACATCTACGCGCTCGGCATGATCGTGGGGGTCGCGGCGCGCTGGCTGATCGGCGATCAAAGCGCGCTGCTTTTTTTGTTTAATACCTTCAGCTTCTATCTTCTTCTCCCTACGCTGTTGTTGCCGTTCGTAGCGCTCGTCTTCCACCGCCGTGAGGTATGGGCGAGCTTTGCCGTGCTGATGTTGCTGTGGGCCGCGCTCTATGGCCGTCTGTGGTGGCCCAAATCCGCACGCCAGGTGCAATCTGCCAAAATGGATGCAACGTTGCTGCGGGTGATGACGTATAACATGTGGGGCGGCAATTCTAACCCAGAAAATGTTGTAGCGACAATCCAAGAAGCTGATCCAGATATCGTTGCGATCCAGGAGCTAAACCCACAGACTGCCGAGGTTGTCCGGCGCGATCTGCGCGCGGCCTACCCCTACCAGCTTTTAGATCCGCAGTATGGTGTGAGCGGGATGGGATTTCTCAGTCGCTACCCTTTCCGGCCGATCACGGCGACGCTTGCTGCCCAAGGATGGGTCGGTGCGCCGCAGTTGCTCATCTTGGATGTGAACGGTACATCCGTGACGGTGTTGCATCTCCATCCGCGCCCGTCGTTCTTCGGCGCGCCGGCGGATATGCGCTGGACGATCCAGATCCGCGAGCAGCAACTACGCGCCGCGATGGACTTTGCGGCCCCGCGCTCCGAGCCGATGCTTGTACTTGGCGATATGAACGCGACGGATCAGCACGAGGCACATCGGATCCTCGCGCAGCGCTTTGAGGATGCGTGGTTAGAGGCGGGTTGGGGGTGGGGCGGCACCTTTCCAGGCCGCCGATCTATGGGGGCAGTGATCCCCTCCTGGCTCTTGCGGATCGATTACATCTTCTATTCGGCCCACTTCCGCGCCCTTGAGGCTTATGTCGGCCCATGGGATGGCGTCTCGGATCATCGCCCCGTGCGGGCGACGCTGGTTTTGGAATAAGGTTAGACATTCTGGGCATGGTTTAAGTTAGATTGACACTTTCGCTAAAGTCACCTGACGACGCTGGCTTATGGGAGCAAGTTGCTATCAAAATGACTTCGAGAGTGAACACTTTTTGGCGTCCTTGGCTGTTTTTGAGTCAAAATGGATGTCATTACGCTCGATTCACAAAATACTGTTTGAAAAAATTTCAGTGTTAGATAGAAAGTGTCAATCTAACTCTCCGGGTTCCTGAACCATGCCACATTCTGACTCGGCGAGGTTCTCCAGGCGCCGGCCAGAACACATTTTGAGGAAAGGAGGACACGATGAACCATAATCCGATATCGGATGGGCCGCTTATCAGCGTGGAGAACGTCCACAAGTCGTTTTTGATGGGCAAGGAGGCCGTGCAAGCCCTGCGCGGCGTCTCCTTGGAGGTGCAGCGTGGCGAGGTGGTCTGCTTGATGGGCCCGAGCGGCTCCGGCAAGACGACGCTGCTCAACATCATCGGCGGGTTGGAGGAGCCGAGTCGCGGCCACGTGATCGTTGAGGAGCAGAACGTCGTGGCGCTCTCCGAGGACAAGCTCTCCGAGTTGCGCCTCACGACGATGGGCTTCATCTTCCAGAACTACAATCTGTTGGCGAACTTTACCGCGCAGGAGAACGTCGAGGTGCCGATGGCGCTGAACGGCTTTAGTCGACGCGAGCGCCGCCAGCGGTCGGCGGAACTCTTGGCCAGCGTAGGGCTGGCCGATCGCGCCAAGCACTATCCCAGCGAGCTTTCGGGCGGGCAACAGCAGCGCGTCGCCATCGCGCGCGCCTTGGCCAACGATCCTCCCATCCTCATCGGCGATGAGATCACGGGCGAGTTGGACTCGGTGACCGGTTTTGGGGTGATGGAGATTGTCGCGCGGCTGAACCGCGAGCAGGGCACGACTATCGTCTACGTGACGCACGATCCCCGCATGGCGAAATTTGCCCATCGGTTGATCCAGTTACGCGATGGTCACATCGTGGAGGAGAGCGAATCGAATGGGTAAGGCATATTGCGTATTTCGTCAACCCAAAAGTTGTGGCCGGCCTCCTGGCCGAGCCACCACGGGCACGGCGGGGACGCCGGCCCGAACTTCTCCATGATTTCTCGATATGTGTTGAAGAGTTTCTCGCGGCACAAGGCTCGCACCGCGATTCTGGTGCTGGCTTTGTTGGTGGTGACGGCGATGTTAGTCACGCTCAACAACGGCGTTGACTCGCTCCAGATGCAGATCGTTGAGCTGGTGGAGCGCGAGGCGGGCGAGCACGACATCGCGCTGCTGCGCTCTGAAACTAGCCCCAACCAGTTCATTGATGTGGCCCGCATCACCGGCCTCCTGACCGTCGCTGAGCCGATGATCGAGGCGGTCTACCCGCGCTTCGAGGCGGCCGTTGAGTTGCACGGGCGCACCAGGACGGGGAACGCCTCGCTGGTGGCTCGCACGCCGGAGGATAATCTTGGCCAGGTGACGATGGTGGACGGGGAGTACGATCTTACGGGCGATCAGATCGTGCTTCTACGCGTGACGGCGGATACCTTTGGCCTTGAGGTCGGTGACGAGGTCGAATTGAGCTACATGCTGCCGGTCTCGCGGATGCCCGGCCGCGAATTACCGGCGGACAACAGCGTCCACCGGGTGACGCGCCGTTTCACCGTGAGCGGCATCGCGCTGGCGACGGGGTTGGGCGGCGGGGGCCAGAATGGCATCCTGGCCAGCGTGGCGACGGTGCAGGATTGGCTCGGCATGCCGGGCCGCGCTGAGCGGTTGGTCATCGTTCTGAATGAGACGATCTACGGCTCTGTGAACACGCAGACAGCGATCTTTCGCGTCCGCCGCATCGCCGAGCGTCTCTACGATGTCCTGGCGGATATTAATAAAGTTGAGTACTACACCTTAGATCTGGGCAAAGCGCAGGCGCTCGATTTCGTCGGCGAGTCTTTCGCTGTGATGCGCTCCATCACGGGCGTCTACGGTTTCTTGGTGATGGGCGTGGTCGGTCTCCTGCTCTATTCCATCGTCAATACCAACGTCGAGGAGCGGCAGCGCGACTTGGCCTTCATGCGCGTCTTGGGCGCCAAACAGCGCCATCTCTTCGGCCTTGTCTTTGTCGAGGTCGGCGTCATTGGCGCGTTGGGTGTGGGCCTTGGCGTCCTCGCCGGCCAACTGCTGAGCGTCACCGTCGTCGCGCCCTTGGCGAACCATCTGATTTCTCAGACCGCCAGCAGCAGTAGCGGAGTCGCCGAGTTGGGCCTTGACTTCCAGATGACGATCACACTGGCCGCGATGCTGCGGGCGGGGGTCACGGCCGCGGTCGTGCTGGCGCTCTCAGCCGTCGCGCCTGCGCGCAAGGCCGCGAACACCAAGGTCCGTTACGCGATCAACCCCGGCGCTGCGGACAATCTCCAGATCGAGGACTTGACCCGCCTGCGCTCGCGCAAGTTCGACGTGCGCATCATTATCGCGGGCATCGTGCTGACCCTCATGTGGGGCTTGATCTTCGTGGGCACCAACTACCTCTTCATTCAAGGCAATCAATCGATCATCAGCATCTATATGTTTGGCGGCCTGGCCCTGCTCGTCATCGGCGTGAGTTTGCTCTTCTACGCCCTGACCCTCCCCTTTGAACGCCTGCTGATTCTGATCAGTAACGTGGTGGCGCCGAGATTGACCTTCTTTGCCGCGCCCAATTTGATCCGCGCCAAGCGACGCAACACCATCATCTCGCTGATGGTCGTCTTCAGCGCGACGCTGCCCACTTTTTTGGGGACGATGGCCGCGCTGGAGCAAAAGAACTACGATACCACGGCGCGATTTGAGAACGGCGCGCCCATCATCGCCAAGATTTCGCGCTGGGGTTGGTCGTTCTATGGGTATGGGGAAGAGGACAATTGGACGCCCAGCTTCTTGGAGGAGTTCCGCGCCGTCCCGGGAATCGGGCAGGCGGTGGGGGTCACGACGGTCTATCAGGCCAATGCCACGAACAAGGTGGCGTTGCGCGAGACGGGGGTGCAGGTGCGGGGGGTGACGGGTTCGTTAGATGGCATTGTCTACGCGGATCTGGTGGAGTACGCGATGGGCGATCCCGCCAGCTTTGACACACTCTTAGCCGCGCCGGATACTGTGATCTTGGGCGCGGGCTACGCCGAGTACATGGATGTTGGCGTGGGCGATGTCATCCGCGTGCCCGGCGCGGGCAAAGATCACGAGGTGATGATGCGCGTCGTGGGGCTGATTGAGCGGATGCCCGGCTTCGAGGGCTTCACGCGCAACGAGAATTACGTCCGCTGGGGCCAGACGCCCGCCTTCGTCTCGTTGGATACCTATCTGCGCCTGACCAACGATCCCAATGCCCAGACGATCTGCGCACTGGGGAGATGTACCGCTTCCGAACGCGAGCAGGGCGTCATCAGCCAGATCATGGCGACCACGAGCGGGGAGGTGTCAGAGGGAGATGTCGTCGCGGATCTGCGCGAATTGTTCGCCGACCGGCCGGAGGTGTGGGTCCAATCGACCGCCGAATCGATCCGCACCACCGAGCAATCGATGCGCACGACGCGCGTGCTGATGCTCATTATGACCGCCCTCTCGTTTATCACGAGCATCTTTGGCGTCTTCGCCGTGGTCTACGTCGCCGTCTACGTGCGCCGGTTGGAGATCGGGATGCTCAAAGCCATCGGGATGCGACGGCGCGCGCTGGTGGGCGCGTTCGCGCTGGAGTCGGTGATGATGACCGTCAGCGCGTCGCTGGCCGGCGTCGTGGCCGGGACCCTGCTGGGCTACGTCTTCTACATCACTAACAACGTGATGCGCAATGTGCCCATCAAGTTGACCTTCGACTGGATGACGACCTTAGCCATCCTGGTGATGGTCATCACCGCGAGTGTGATCAGCGCGATGTTGGCTGCTCGCAGCTCCGTCCGACGCAAGGTCTCGCATATTCTGCGCGAGGCATGGTGAGAGGGGGATTTAAAATGAAGAAGTGCGTGATGATGTTGATGATTATTGGGCTGCTGTTGAG
>CAYXVS010000047.1:0-16633 GCA_964468735.1 uncultured Anaerolineales bacterium
TTATTTTGATGATGAAGTTAGTGAGTTTTGGGTCGTACAAAAGCAGGATAGCTTATAAGGTGAAGGGTTATGGAAGATAGGGCTTCAGATCTAACCGTAGCAGAATACTTCGCGGGCATCGGTTTGGTGAGGATGGGGCTTGAGCCATGCGGATGGCGTGTCAATTTTGCGAATGATATGTCTGAGAAAAAATATGAGATGTACAAAGTTTTCTTCCCCAATGACCGGCATTACGTGATAAAGGATATTTTTGATCTGGATCCCTCCAGTGTGCCTTTAACAACATTAGCTACTTGCTCGTTCCCCTGTATAGACCTCTCTCTTGCCGGAAATATGAGTGGGATTGACGGCGACCATTCAAGCGCGTTTTGGGGATTTACAAGAATTTTGAAAGCTCAAGAAAGATCAGCCCCGCCGCTTGTTCTGATTGAGAACGTCCCCGGATGGTTATATTCGAATGATGGGATGGATTTCAGGGTAACTATCCAAGCGCTTAATGAGCTTGGATATGCGTGTGATATATTTGCTTTGAACGCTCTAAGTTTTACCCCGCAAAGTCGCCTCCGCATCTTTGTTGTTGGAGCCAAATCCCCTGACCTCAATAAAGACACGAATCGAATGCTTAGTAGACCCAAAACTTTGCTAACTAAACGTCTTAGAAAAAGTATATTTACAAATTTTGATTTGAACTGGTTCTATACTGAGGTTCCTGAACCGCCGTCCGCACGGACAAAGGGATTGTCAAGCATTGTTGAGCAAATGGATGATACGGATAGTAGATGGTGGTCAGAAGATAAGGTTAAATATCATCTAGACATGATGGCGAAATCGCACTATGAAAGAGTCGCTCATTTTATTGAGGAAGACCAAATAATATACCGCACGTTTTATCGCCGGACGCGAAAAGGACAACAAAGAGCTGAAGTTCGGCATGATGATCTGGCGGGATGCCTTCGCACGGCAGTGGGAGGAAGCGGTAAGCAATTTCTTATCAAGGCCGGTAAAGAAAAAATAAAGATGCGGGCAATGACAGCAAGGGAATATGCTAGGTTGCAAGGCGTGCCCGACAAATATCCCATCACCACCAATGGGGTGCAAGCTCTAACGGGGTTCGGAGACGCTGTTTGTGTTCCCGTAATAACCTGGCTTGCTCAAAACGTCCTCAAGCCTTTAGTTGAGGAATATCGGACTGAAGCTGAACCTGTGTGCTCAAATGGCTGATAACTTGACACCTGAAGACCGTCGAAAAACAATGCAAGCGGTCAAGGGGAAAGGAACCAGCATTGAAAGGCAACTATCCGCTATGCTGGCGGGGATGGGATTGAGCGGCTGGAAAAAGAACGTGGATGACATCAGAGGAAAGCCGGATGTAGTTTTTCCGAAGGAACGTATCCTGATTTTCATTGATGGATGCTTTTGGCATGGGTGTCCACATTGCGACCGTAAGCTTCCCAAGACTAATCGTGAATACTGGGAGCGCAAGATAGAACGCAATCTCGAAAGGGATAAGCGCAACACTCAAGCCTTAGCGAATGACGGATGGCGCGTGATAAGAATTTGGGAACATGAGATACGGGATGAAGCAATGAGGAGCGAAATACGATCCAGAATCCGCGACGCGATAGCCGATGGGAGGGAGAATTGAATGAACCCGAACCAAGAACAAATCAGGCAAAGAAGTTTTGACATTTTGCAAGATTGGATTGAGTCCTGTACCAGAAGAGGGCGAATAGCTCGTAACACAATCGCTGTGGGAATTGTGGTGTTGGATCATTTGCGGCGAGGGCCGGTATCGAGAGAAGAAGTCATTTCAGACGGCGGTGAAGTAAGAGGATCGCGAGCTGGCTTAGGCGATACATTAGAGAAGTACGGCGTCAGTCAAAAGTATCTGAAAGAAGTAACAACCCGACAGGCTCCTCAAGATGGTCAGAGGTTGTTTGAAAATTTTGAATGGGGTGAATTTTTTGCTGATCTCCCGCCTGATGAAAGGGACAAACTGCTAAAGGACTTAATTGACGAGTTGGCCGAGAAGGCCATCGCTTGGCTTCGCAAACAGAATCTCAAGTTAGCCCTTGATAGAAGCCATTCACCATCTGCTTGGATTCACATCATTCTTGAGAGAGCAAAGGGCAGATCTGGCGGCATCGTAGAACAACACCTCGTGGGCGCCAAGCTTGAAAAACGCTTCGCCGATATATCTATCCCCAACTATCCTGCTCATGCTGCCGACGTGCAGACCGAACGACCTGGCGACTTTGCTGTTAAGAACACAGTTTATCACGTTACCAGCACGCCGGGGAGGGATGTTGTACAAAAATGTGCGGCAAACATCAAGCGGGGTCAGCACCCTATTCTACTCATTCCACAAGAGGAAGAATATAAAGCCTTGGCGCTCGCTGAAGATGAAGGCGTCGGATCCCAGATCAGTATTATCTCCATAGAGGATTTTCTAGCCCTGAATATCATTGAGCTTTCCACCGGCGAGGGAGTCGACTTCTTTCATGTTCTTCAAGAGATCGTTGCCATATACAACAAGCGATTAGAGGAAGTTGAAACAGACCTATCGCTTCAGATAGATGTTAAATGATGGGGGTCTTTTTGTTGGCGCCATCCCCGGCCTGAAACCGACCCTACGACTCTTGGCTCAATCGCTTGTAGAGCGCCAAAGTGCGGGGCGAGGGGGCCACGTCCAGTTCCTCGCGGAGCCGCTCTTCGCAGCGCCGATAGGTGCGCAGCAGTTGCGCGCGATTGCCCAGCCGCGCGTAGGCGGTCATCATCAAGCGATAGGCCTGCTCCCAGCAATCGTCGCAGGCTAAGATGGCCTGACAGACCTCGATGGCCTCCGACCACTGCGCGCGCTCGATCAGGGCGCGCGCTAATTGATCCGCCGCCCCCACGTAGAGCGAGCGCAGGCGCGCCCGCTCCTCGCTGCACCAATCCTCGAAGGGATACTCCTGGAGATAATCGCCCGCGTAGAGGGCCAGCGCCTCGCGATAGCGCTTGACCCCGGTCGCTGGCGCGGCCTCGATCTGCGCATCCCCGGCGGCGACTGCCCGCTCGAAGACGTCCACATCCAACCAGAGATCGGCCTCTGGGCGCAGGCCGTAGAGGCTGCCATCGCGCTGGACGTAGGCGGAGGGCGCGCCGCGCTTGCGTCCGGGTTCCAACGCCTTGTAGAGTGTGCTCAGCGCCACCTTGAAATCCCGCAGCGCGGTCTCCTGATCGAGGCCGGGCCAGAGCATCTCCGCGATCTGCTCGCGGTCGAGCATCGCGTCGTGGTAGGTGATCAGCAGCAGGAAGAGCAGGCGCGCGTTCTCCCGATGCCAATCCTGCGCCTCGATCTCGTTCTCCTTGATCGAAGCGCCGCGCCAGGCCTGGAAGCTGCCCAGCGTTCGCACGCGGAGCTGATAGCCGGGATGGTGTTGAATCTGCGCGAGGCCAAGATCGGCCAAGCGCTGCTTGGCGTACTGCGGCGCGCGCCGCTGATCCCGCGCGTGGAGGAGCAGGGGCGCCAATCGGCGCGGATCGGGCGGGCCAAGGAGCGTCGCGCGCGTGAAGAGATAGTCGTAGCGATGCTCGCGCGCGTGGTGCAGCAAATCCTCCAGCCCGCGCGCCAGGCGCGTCGCGTCGTCGGTCTCCAGCCAGAGCAGGCATTGCCAGAGCCGCGCGACGGCTTGCCCGTAGGTGTCGCCGCACTCGTGGAAGCCGTTTCGCGCGCGGACGAGATGGGCGGCGGCCTTCTCGTCCTGCCCCGCGATCATATAGCCCGCGCCCAGCGAGGCCAAAATCAGGTTGGCGATCCACTCGTCGCCGGCCGCGCGCGCCAACGCCAGGCCGCGCTCCGCCGCTCGCTCTGCCGCGTCGATGGCGCCGCGAAAGCCGTGCGCGCGACACAGACCCCAGTAGGCCTCCACTTTGAGGCGCGGGACGGCCAACGTCTCACTCTGGCGGATCGCGTCGCGATAGCAGCGGCAGGCCTCGGCGTAGCCGCGCTCCGCATCGCGCAACAGCCAGGCGTGTCCCAGCCGCATCTTCCCCACGGCGGTGATGAAGGGCGACGCGAGCGCCTCCCCGCGCTTGGCGCCCTCGATGGCGCGATAATAGGCCGCCTCGCCCTCGCCCTGGAAGACCAAAATCAGCGCCAGCAGCAGCAGCGTCTCGCGATGGGCGCGCGGGCGCAGCACGGGATCTTGGCGCTCGGCCTGCGCGCGCTTCTCCAACACGCGCCGCGCCTGATCCAACTGGCCCGTGCGCAACATCACGCGGACGGCCAACTCCGCCTGGCCCGGCCCCTCGGCGCGCAGCGCTTGGGCCTCCGCCTGGAAGGTCTCCGCTTCCGCCGGATGGCCCAAGTTCAGGCGATTCTCGGCCATCAGCTCGAGGAGGCGCGCCTGCGCCTCGCGATCCGCCTGCCCGTCGGAGAGGCGCAGGGCCTCGCTCAGCAGATCCTCCGCCTGGCTGGGATTCACCGTGTCTAAGTAGATGCGCGCCTGACCGCGCAGCGCCTGGCCAATCGCGCTCTGATCGCCCTGAGCGCGGGCCTGTTGTTCGGCCTGCCGATACCAGCCAAGCGCCTCGTCGAAGCGGCTGTGGAGCCGGGCGATGTCGCCTAAGTAGGTGAGGAGTTGGGGCGCGCTCTGGAGGACGTCCGGCGCGAGCGCGTTGATCCAGCCGGCCAAGGTGTCCAAGCGACCCGCGCGCACCAGTTGGCGTCCGCGCTTGGCCAAGATCGCGGCGGCGTCCTCGTAGGCGGCGGCCTCCAGCAGGTGATAGATCGTCTCCTCCGGCTGATCGTGGCGCTGGCAGCAGGCGGCCGCCTTGCGGTGGGTCTGGCGGGCGAAGTGGGAGCTTTGCTGGCGGCGCAGGAATTCGCGGAAGAGGTGATGGTAGCGCAGGTGGCCCGCGCCGGTATCGACGAGGAAGAGGCCGCTGTCCATCAGATCGCGGAGCACGGCGGCGCTGTCGTCGCTATCGCGCAGGCAATCGCAGAGCGGCGCCGTCATCTCGCGGAGCACGGCGGTGGTGAGCAAGAAGTCCTGGATCGCCTGCGGCTGTTGATCCAAGATCTCCTGAGCTAAGTAGGCGAAGAGATGCTCTGTGGGGCCGACGAGCGGTTGATCTTGACTTTCGCCGCCGCCCTGGAGGCGTCGGAGCGCCTGCTGGACATCGGAGATGGCGCCGCTGTGCAGGCCCTGCCAGACCAGTTGGAGCGCGATGGCCCAGCCCTCCGTCTCGGCGGCGATTTGGGTGATCGTGGCGGGCGGTAGTTCGATCCCGTAGCGCTCGCGGAAGAGCGCGGTGATCTCCGCCGGCGTGAAGGCCAGCGTCTCCTGCCCGATCTCAAGGACGGCGCCCTTGACGCGCCAGGTGAGCAGCGAGGGCAGCTTGAGGGGGCGCCGGGTGGCGAGGATGATGTGGAGATGGGCCGGCGCGTACTCGATGAAACGATTCAAGATGTTCAACAGCTCGGCGGCCTGGCGCAACTCGTGGGCATCGTCCAAAACCAGCAGGGTAGGGCCGTCGAGGTGCGCGGCCAGCTCGTTGATGAGCAGATCGACGAAGGCGGTCCAGGGGAGATGGTGGTTGCTGTCCAGATCGTCCAGCACGGCGAGCGGCGCGTCGGAGATCGTGGGGATGCGCTCGCGAAAACCAGCGAACAGATGGAGCAGGAAGACCAGCGGGTCGGCGTCCTCCTCGCCTAAGTGATACCAGATGAGGGGATGCTCGCTTTCTGCCAGCGAGGCTAAGGCGGTGCTCTTCCCGTAGCCGGTGCCGGCCTGGACGATGGTCAAGCGGTAGTCGAGCGCTTCTAAGAGGCGTTGGCTGAGGCGCGGTCGCGGCAGGATGCGCTTGTGGAGCCGGGGCGGCGTCAGCTTCGTGCGGATAATCAGGTTGTGAGGATGCAAAGGGCTACTCCCAGCTCAACCACTATTGGGGGATGAAACTGCCGCTTGTGGCGCCTCCGACAAGGGGCAGGCGGACGAATCTAGAGTCGGCAGGCGGATGGTGAATGTGGTGCCCACATCGACTTCGCTTTGGACGTCGATGGCGCCGCTGTGAGTCTCGATGATGCTCTTGACCAGCGCCAATCCCAGACCAGTCCCCCCGTAGCGGCGGCTTGAACTGCCATCCACCTGATAGAAGCGCTTGAAGATCAGAGGGAGTTGATCCTGGGGGATGCCAATGCCGGTATCCTCGACGGCGATGACGACGTTCTCCGGTTCAGCTTCCAGGCGGAGTGTGATGTAGCCGCCGGTGGGCGTGAATTTGAGCGCGTTGCTGATGAGGTTGTCAAGCGTGCGGCGGATGCTGGTTGGATCGCCAGCGACCTGGGGCACGTTGGCAGCGAGATCAGCGTGCAATGTGAGTTCCGATTGGCTTGCCGAGGCCTGATAATCCGGCAGCATATTGCGGATGAGGACGGCCAAATTCAAGGGCTTGAGCGGCGGCGGTTGCGTTTCTGTCTCCAGGATGGCGTTGATGTCATCCACCAAGGCCGAGAGCATTTGGAGGCGGCGGCTGATGATCTTGACGGGTTTTTCCTGCATCTCCGTCAGTTCGCCTAACTCGCCCATCTCCAACATCTCGGCGTAGCCCCGCGCGATGGCCAACGGGGTGCGCAGCTCGTGCGAGACATTTTGGATGAACTCGTCCTTGAGGCGATCCAGTTCACGTTGTTGCTCCAGAGCCTGCGCGAGCACCTGGGCGCGCTGTTCCTCCTCCTCGAAGAGCCTGGCGTTCTCCATCGCGATGGCGGCTTGAGCTGCGAAGGCTGAGGCCAGCCGCGCGTGCTCCTCGGCGTAGAAGCTCTCCTCATATTTATCTAACGCGATCATGCCTAACAGGTGATCGCCCAAAATCAGCGGGACGCCCAGCCAAGACCGAGGTGTGGTGGGGGTGGGGATCTCGCTGTCCGCGATGTGATACATCCGTGGCGTACTGTCCAAAATCAAAGGCTCTTGAGTTTCGATGACTTTGCGATTGGGCGTCTCCTCACAGCTTAGATCAAAACTGGTGGCGAGTAGCGTGTCCGTATTGGGAAATCCGCGCCCGCCGATGATGGCCAGGTGATTGCCCTGCAATTGCTGGACGGATGCGCTATCGTAGGGCACGACCTTTTGCAACTCAGTGAGGATCGCCTCGAGCACTTGATGCAGATCCAACGTGGCGCTCATCGCTTGGGCGACGGCGAAGAGGGTCTCGGCCTCGCGCCGCCGTTGCGCTTCCGCCTCGAAGAGTTGCGCGTTGACCACGGCGTTGACGCACTGTTGCGCCAAGGCCTGGATGAACGCGATCTCCTCCGGCGTGAAGTGCCGCGGCGTCCGGTGCCAGAGCACGATGCCGCCGATGACCTCGTCGGTGCGCAGCATCGGCACCGCCAGCACGGCGCGAATCGCTTCCATCGCGTAGAGGTTCTGGAGGGGGATCGTCGATTCCTGTGCGAGATCGGAGACGGAGATGGCGCGGCGTTCGGCGACGGCGCGCCCGATGGCGCCCTCGCCGGCGGGGATGCCCTGCGCTTCGATGGCGTGCAGGAAACGCTTGCTGACGCCATAGCCCGCCGCGATGTAGAGTTTCTCGGAGGATTGGAAGGTGAAGACGCCGCCCGCATCGGATTGGGAGAGCTTCGCGGCGTGGCGCGCGATGGAATGAAAGACCTGCTTGAGGTTGGGGACGGACATAATCTCCCGGCTGACGCGGGTGATGGCCGCTAGCTCGTTCGCCCGCCGATGAAGATCGGCGTTGAGGAGCGTCTGCGCTACGATGTCGGCGATCTGGCCGGCGAAGGTGACCTCATCCGGGTACCAATCGCGAGGTGCGCCGAGGTGCTCGTGGCGAACGACGCCGACCACTCGCCCATGCAAGCGGATGGGGGCATCTAAGGTGGCGACCGCGCACTTGGTGCCCCAATAATCGTGCATCAGCGCTGCTGTGCGTGGGTCTTGGAGCGCGTCGCGGGCATCGATGACCCGTTGATGTTGGAGCGCGTCGTGATAGCGGGGATATTGGGTGACATCTATCGAAAACGCTTTTTCTTGTGGCGTGTGATCTGCGCGGCTGAAGGTTTCGATTGGCCGCAATTGGGTGCGCTCCGGCGAGAATTTCCAGAGGCTGACGCGCGCAGCGTCCAGCGTCTCGGCAGCGGATTGGGCGATAGAATGGAGGGCCTCTTGCAATTGTGCCTCGGCCAGCGCCGGGTGCTTGGCCAACTGGGTGAGCGTGTGGTGCTGGCGCTGCATCCGGGTGATCTGCAGGCTCTTTTCGGCCTCCGCACGCTTCCGCTCGGTGATATCCTCCTCGGTGGCCACGCAGTGGGTGATCTGGCCGTCGGGATCATGGATGAAGGAAATGGCAAGGGAAATCCAGTAAGATTCCCCGGTCGACTTCCAGTTTTGCAGCTCCCCTTTCCATTCCTCCCCGGCTTGGATGGCCTCTTCTAATTCATAGACTGTCTCTGCGTTGCTGCTTCTGGCGTGAAGTTGATGAAGATTTTTTCCGATGGCGGCTTCTTCTGGATAGCCGGTCAACTCGGTGAATTGGGGGTTGGTGTATTCGACGATGCCTTGGGGATCGGTGATGATGATAGCGACCGGGTTTTGCTCAACTGCCCGCGAGAGGCGGCGAATTTGCGCTTCGGCCTGGCGGCGCTCCTGGCGGATCTTGGCCTCAGCCAGCTCCCGCTCAACCGCCGGGACGAGGCGCGCGTGCTTGTCCTTCATCACATAGTCGTGCGCGCCGGCCTTCATCGCGGCGATGGCTTCCTCCTCCCCAATCGCGCCGGAGACGATGATGAAGGGCAAATCCAATCCCGTCTCCTGGAGGATTTTCAACGCCTCCTTGCCGCCAAAGCGCGGCATGGCGTAATCGGAGATGATCAGATCCCAATCACGTTTCGCCAGCGCGGCGCGCATTCCATCTGGAGTTTCCACCTGTTTGTAGGTGAGGTCGTAGCCGCCGCGCCGGAGCATACGCGCGATGAGTAGCGCGTCGTCCTCTGAGTCCTCAATTAGCAGGGCATTTAATGGTGGGTTCATAAGAGCGTCCTATCTTTAGATGGCGTTTGGTTGAGCTTGAGCCAGTAATTGCTCAGTTTTTGTACGATTTCGATAAAGGCGTCGAAATTGACCGGTTTGCGGATGTAGCTGTTCGCTCCCAGACGATAGCTGGTGAGGATGTCGCGATGCTCGCTGGAGGTTGTGAGCACAACCGTGGGCAGCGAGGCGGTGCGCTTATCTTCTCGGATTCGTTCTAAAATCTCCAGGCCGTCAATTTTAGGGAGCTTCAGGTCCAATAGAATCAGGGCCAACTTCTCCATGTGTGTCTGAATGGGGCTGTCATCGGAAAAGAGATAATTCAACGCCTCGACGCCATCTCGAACGACGACGACCTTGGCTTGTTGAGCGATCTGGCTCTTGTCCAATGCCCGCCTGGTCAGCCATTCGTCATCGGGATTATCCTCGACCAACAATATAATTTGGTTATCCATTAAGTTTTCCTCGTTTGAATATGAAATATTTACTTCGGCGTTGTCTTAAAAATGGCTCTCAGTGTTGTGGCGGGCCTTCGTTGAGAACAAGCCAGTAGAGTCCCAGTTGTTGCACAGCCTCGGTGAATTGTCTAAAATTGACCGGCTTGCGGATGTAGCTGTTGGCGCCCAGATCATAGCTCTGAGTGATATCGCGCTCTTGATCCGAGGTGGTCAACACGACGATGGGGAGCAACTTAGTGCGCTCCTCGGTTCGCAGGCGACGCAGGACCTCTAAGCCATCGAGCTTGGGCAGATGCAGATCCAAGAGGATCAATTCGGGCATTTCTGGATCCCGATCAGCGTATTCGCCGGTGGCGAAGAGGTAATCTAAGGCTTCGGCGCCATCGCGTGTAATAACCACCTTGTTGGCGATGTTACTCTTCTTGAGTGCGCGCAGCGTCAATAATTCGTCGTCGGGGTTGTCTTCTACCAGTAAGATGATCTTTTGATGCATAATAGCTCCTTTGGGAATTAAGAATTAAGAATTGCGAATTTAGAATAAAAATACTCACTGTAATGTGAAGTGGAACGTAGCGCCGTTGCCGACCTCGCTTTCGGCCCATACCTGCCCGCCGTGGCGATGAATGATGCGTTGCACGGTGGCCAATCCGATGCCGGTGCCTTCAAATTCCATCGTCCTGTGCAGGCGCTGAAACGGGGTGAAGAGCTTGTCGGCATAGCTCATATCGAAGCCGGCGCCGTTATCGCGTACAAAGAAGACCGTCTGCTCATTCTTTTTGGTCATCCCGACCTCGATTTTGGCGTGGTCGCGCTTCTTGGTGAATTTCCAGGCGTTGCCCAGGAGATTTTCCAGGACGATGCTTAACAGGCGGGCATCGCCGTCCGCGACGAGTTTGGGGGTGACGAAACAACTCACATCGCGTTCTGGGTAGGACTTTTGCAACTCGTCGATGATCTCCGTGGCGATGGCACTGAGATTAACGTGCTCGCAATGTAATTGGCCTCGCGTGAGGCGGGAGAGCTTGAGTAAGTCGTTGATCAATTGGCCCATCCGCTGGCTGGCCTTGCGGACACGCTGGAGGTAATCCTGTGCAATACCATCAAGTTGATCGCCGTAATCCTCCAACAGGGCTTGACTGAAGCCGTTGATGCTCCGCAGCGGCGCGCGCAGATCGTGAGAGACAGAATAGGCGAAGGCCTCCAATTCCTTGTTGGCAGCTTTGAGCTGGGCCGTGCGCTCGACGACGCGACGCTCAAGCTCCTCGCTGAAGCGCTGCTTCTCCTCGAAGAGGCGCGCGTTTTCGATGGCGGTGGCAAGCTGATCGGACATCGCCTGAAGCACAGCGATATCCTCCTCGGAGAAGGCGGCGGCCTGGGTGCTTTGGACGGTGAGCGCGCCGATGGCGTGACCGTGCGTGACCAGCGGCAGGGCCATCTCGGAGCGGGTGCGCGGAAGGTGCGGATTATCGAAGCGCACGGCCTCCTCGCCCACGTCCAGCGCGATGCGCGCTTGCGCGTTATCGACGCTCCAGCCGATCATGGATTCCCCGCCGACGGCGAGTTTATGTCCTTCGGCTAACATCTGTTGGCCGGCGTCACCCGTCCCGGCGCGGAGAACGGCGTACTCGTGGGCCTCATCGACCAGGAAAATGCCCACATAGTAGAAATCGAAGCGCTCTTGGATGAGATTGACCGTATGCTGCATCAGCTTCTCGGTGTCCAGGATCGTGATGGCCGACTTGGCGACCTCGACGGCGGTCTGGAGTTGGGTATTGCGCCGGCGCAGCGTCGCGAGGAGCTGTTTTTGCTTCGACTCGACCCAATTGCGATGGGTGATATCCTGTAAAATTGCGATGCCACCTTGAATTTCGCCGTCTTTATAATAGGGCGCGGTGTTCATCGCTATTGAGATCTTTCTCCCGCTGGTTGTCGTCTCGTAGGGGCCTTCGTACTTCGCATCTTGGCCTTTGGGGGCGGATTTGACGGCGGGGAGCACCCGGCGATCCACAAGGGTTTTCATATCCAATTGTCGCAGTCGATCTCTGCGAGCGCCGATAATTTCGGCGAAACGCTCGTTTAGTTCCGTGATGTAAAGATCCATATTGTAGTAGAAGATGCCCACAGGTGAGTGTTCAAAGATGAGGCGATAGCGCTCTTCGCTTTCTCGGAGCTTGGCCTCCGCTATTTCACGCTCCGTGATGTCGCGCCCCACGCCGATGATGGCGGTGATTTCGCCTTCCTCATTGCGAATGGCGCGGTCGGTCCAGGCGAGCCATCGCCAACCATATTGGGTTAGGGCGCGCTGTTTGATGTAGGTCGTGTACGGTGGCTCGTAGAGCGCTTCCATCGGTTCGTGCGTGGCCTCGCGATCCTTCTCGTGCACAAGCGGCATGAAATTTTTGCCTAATAACTCCTGCTGCGTTTTGCCGAACAGTTCGCAGTACGAAGGGCTGACAAACTCAAAATGCCCCTCTGTATCCACTCTGACGACCAATTCGGTCTGATTTTCTACCAGGAGACGATATTCTTCCTCCCGTTCTTTTAACCTTTCCTCTGCTCGATGGCGTGCCTGATTGAGGCGATAGGTGATCTCTGCGACGCTCAGCATGGCGACAAGGCCTAAGGTGGCGCCGAGCCAGCTATCCGTCGTTTGGGGGCGAAGTTGATAGACTGTGACGAGGGATATCAGAACTAAAACGCTCATTAAGCAATGAACCCAGCGAGGGTAGAAAAAGGTTGCCAAAATGACGGGGATGATAGAGAGGGATAGAAGGCCGAGAAGACGTTGATGTTCTGAGTAGATGAATAGCAAGGTGAGCAACGCCAATGTGCTGGCAAAGGTGATCACGACCAGCCACGGTGACGGCGATTTTCTGAAGAGGGTGGGGTTTTTGGATGTATTATTATGATACATAGCAAGATTCTCCTTGCTGGGTTGAATGATCTCTGGCTTGCTCTGATACAAACACCAAATTACCCATGAGGAAAGAGAAGTAATGCGTTGAGGTGAGAAGATAGATTCACCCCTCTATTGTTAGTATAGCGTAAGATTATTGGGGGTCAAAGGGGGTGAGTCACGGGCAAACGAAGCAGCTCTGAGGTATCCACGATACACGAGGGTGCACGCTAAGCATTTTATCGCCCGCATCAACCCCAGCTTCGTTTGCCTTGAACACGCTTAAGCAGGTTCTGAGGCAGCGAGAGCGATTTTTCCTATCGTTCTGCTTCGAAATCCCGTCACCAGACACTTTTTCCAGAGCTATTTTTGATCATCGGATGTAGCAGCTGGGCGGAGGGCCGCCGGGCGGAGGGCCGCCGGAGCAGATTTGGACACAAAGCATCACCGGCACAGAGAAAGGAATTTCTCCCCGTATCTTCGTGAAAAACCCCGTGAAGCTCTGGGTAAATCAGTCTGGTTGACTGTATATCTGCTCCATTCGCTTCATCTGCTGAGGTAAAAGTGAAATCTGTCCGGTAGATAGAAGTTTATATTAGCCCTCCTGATCCTCTTCGTCTGTCTCCGACTCATCTAGGCTGTTGAAGAGATCTTGTAATCCCTTCTCCCAGACATCACTCAGTGGGACGAAGCGCTTCTCGTTGAAATCATCGGTCAGCTCTTGAAGATAAAGGTTAATCTCGAGGTCCGGAATTTCCTCATTCAACTCCTCGACCTGCGCGTCCATCGATGCGATCAGGTCGTAGCTGTGGCGCTCCAGATCGCTGAGATCGAGATCCAGATGGGTCATGTGATTGAAGCGCCGCATCAAATCGTACCACGCCTTGAAATCGTTCTCGATGCGCATCGTTTGAACTAGGTTGGAGACCTGGGCGAAATCGTAGGCGGGAACGAGAGCGTAGAAGGTGATGAATTCTATCTCGCGCGCCTCAGCTTTATCCACCAGATACGTGCCGATGGTCGAACCGCCCTCGTAATTTGAGAATTTGATCGCATAGCGGGTCAATTCATCCTTCAAGCGAGGCAGACTGTAGACGCAGGAAACTTCGCGCTCCTTATCGTAGGGCGCCGGGCCGTAAACGCCCCCCACAGCTACGACGCGCTCGACCTGCAATGTCTCCGCGATATCTAACACCGCCTTGCAATATTGATCCACGTGGAGATGAGGCTCCTCTCCCAGGAAAATCACCAGCCCCTTCTCCTCGTTGCCCGTGTAGAACACCTCGTTCGTGTTTGAACTCAGGGTCTGGCGATAGCCGTCCTTGAGTTTGATCTGCGGTCGAATCAGGTGATGCAACCCCGGCACTTGGAAGAGATAGAAGCCTTCCGAGGTGATCTCGCCGATTTGTCGGGCGCTCGTATGTTGGAGGAGATATTGCGGTAAGCCGGAGGAGACATTCCCCGCATCCGCCCACTGATGCCATCCCGCTAACATGTAGATTTCCTCGGCCCTAGGTTTTTCCCAAAGTTCAAATAACTTATCCATGATATTTTGCCTCCGCGTGGTTCACTTAGTGTGCTGTTCTATCCCTAGTCTATCTTTAGTTTGCCAACTAGTCAATGATAGGTTGTCTCTAACTCATCTCCCTGTAGAATGGGAGTATAGTTTGGCTTATGATCAGTCTTAGGTTAGAGGATAGATATATGCAAACTTGGGTTGTGATGCTCTACGTCATGATTACTTTCCTGTCGGCGGCCATCACGACGTTGCTGGCAGCGTATGCTTGGCGGCATCGGGAGGCGGTGGGCGCGCGTAGTTTCTCCGTGCTGATGTTGCTCATCGCCTTTTGGTCCTTCACGGTCGCGATGGGGGTGCTAAGCCCGTCGGAAGAGGTGTGGCGGATGTGGCGTAATCTCGAATATCTTAGCATCGCCGGGGCGCCGGTGGCATTTTTGGTCTTCGCTTTGCACTACACCGGGCGGCGACAGACGCTCTCGCGCCGTCATATTCTCCTGCTCTGCGTGATGCCATGTCTCACGCAGGTGATCATCTGGACCAACGATTGGCACAATCTCTGGTGGATCATGACACCGCCGATGGGACAGGGTGTGTGGTTCTGGATCCATTCGGCTTATTCGTTTAGCTTAGTCTTCATTGGCATGATGTTGATGAGCTTGACTATCCTGCGAGCTTCGTCGTTGCGCCGCTGGCAGGCATCCATCGTGCTCTTCAGCACAGCTTTGCCTCTGATGATTAACATCCTCCACACATTTGGTCTTATATCTGACGCGCTTGAACTCACGCCGATTGCCTTTACCGTGAGCGGCATCGCGTTTGCCTGGACAATGTACCGCCATCGCCTCTTCGATCTGACGCCGCTGGCCCGGGAGGCGTTAATCGATGGGATGCAGGATGGGATGTTGGTGCTCAATCTTCATTATCAAATTGTCGATTGCAATCCCGCTATGGCGGCCCTCTTGGGCGCTTCGACGATGGATCTCAATGGGGCGCCGGTTGCTCAGACCTTCGCCGCTTGGCCGAAGCTCCGGCCTCATCTGGATGCGCAAATCCCAACGGAGACCGAGATTGAATTGCTGTACGCCGGACGGACGCACACCTACGAGGTGCACATCACGCCGATTTTCGATCATCAGCAGGCGCTGGCGGGCTACTTGCTCCTCCTGCACGATATCACCGAGCGGAAGCGATATGCGCGCGAGTTGGAGACGCGCAACGCCGAATTGGATGCGTTCGCCCACACCGTCGCTCACGATCTCAAGACGCCGTTGACCTCGCTGGTCGGCTTCAGCAAGCTGCTGGCAGAGCGGGCGCGAAGCTGGGCGCCGGCTAAGATCGAGGAGAACGCCGCGCGCATCTTGCAGATGGGCTGCAAGATGACCAACATCGTCAATGAACTGCTGTTGCTGGCCAGCGTGCGCCAGAAGGACGAGATTGAGACCGCGCCCCTGGCGATGGGCAATATCGTCGCGGAGGCGCTGGCCCGCTTCGGCGATCAGATCGCGGCGCGGGATGTAGTGGTGTCAATGGCGGAGGATTGGCCGGAAGCGCTCGGCTACGCGCCGTGGATCGAGGAGGTGTGGGTGAACTACATCAGCAATGCGCTTAAATATGGCGGCGATCCGCCCTATATCACGTTGGGGGTGGATGAGCGGACGGACACCGACGAGGATGCTTCCATTCGTTTCTGGCGCTTCTCGTGCCGCGATAACGGCCCTGGCCTCACAGAAGCGGCGCAGGCCAAACTCTTCGCGGAATTCATCCGCCTGGAACAGACCCGCGCCAAGGGCCACGGTCTGGGACTTTCGATTGTGCGGCGCATCGTCGAGAAATTGGGCGGCGAGGTTGGCGTCGAGAGCGAGGTGGGGGTGGGGAGCACCTTCTGGTTCACGCTGCCCCGCGCGTGAGGCGGTGCTGGCAGTGACGTCAACCGAGCGCAGGCCGCGCCGCCAACCCTGGCTCTTTCACCTCTGCCGGCCCTTTTTGTTCCTGGCGGCGCACTATCATCGCCTGGAGGTCGTGGGCATTGATCACGCGCCGACGCGTGGGCCGGCGCTGCTGCTGGTCAAGCATCGGGCCACGCGCGATAGCCTGCTCCTGAGTTGGATCCTCTACCATCATGCCGGGCGGATGGCGTATTACCTCGTGAAGAGCAAATCCCCGCTCTACAACCGATTCGTGGGCGCGCTGGGGGGCATTGGCGTGATCCGCCCCAAGGACCTCCGGCGCATCCAGGATCGTGCGCAGCGCCGCGCCGCGCTGCAACGCGCGCGGCGCTTGAATCGTCAGACGCTGGATTACGTGGCCGAACTATACATCCAGGGTGAGTTGGTCATCATCTACCCAGAGGGGATGTTCTATCCCACGCGCCTGGGGCCGCTGCACCTCGGCGCGCTCCGGCAGATCCACGACCTGGCGCCTCGCTGCGAGATCCCCATCGTGCCGGTTGGCGTCGAGTACCAAGCGCTGCGCCGCCCCCGATCTCGCGTCTACGTGCGCTTCGGCGCGCCGCTCTCCATCGCGGACTACCCAGAACTGAGTGGGCTGGCCGATGTGCTCACGGATCAATTACGGGGCTTGAGCGGCTTGAATTCGTAGCCCAGTACAACCCGCCCGCGTTGGTTGCGTATAATAAAATAGAGATCAGCGCAATCAATGCGTAACAGAAAGGATAGGTTAGAGATGTTTTCATCAACATACGCGGGTATGTACGCGGATAAGCTCTTCG
>CAYXVS010000048.1:0-16509 GCA_964468735.1 uncultured Anaerolineales bacterium
ATGCGTATTGCGTATTGCGTGGTAGCGTAATCATTCTCGGAGACGAAACACCCAAGGCTCATGTTGGTTTTTGGGTGAAATAGTTTCATACAGGTTTGTGGCCGCCTTGGGTCGATGAATGAATTCATCGTCTGGTACCCAAAATCCGTTAAAAACGGTTTCGACGGGACACGTTAGTGCGTTTGTAACGCACTTCCCAGTATCAGCCAGCGGTTTCAACCGTTGGCGGCAAAGCGATAAGGTTACTATGAACCAAAGTTACAGCAATGTTTCACCTAAATACCCATAAGAGCCAACACCCAAATGCCTATCTATTTTCCCATCTCCTTGAGGGCCTCGAAGGCAGGGCGGACGTCGGCGCCCTCCCAGCTCTCAAATTCGCCGTCGAACCCCCACCAGAAGGGATCGGCGATGCTCCACCAGAACTCCTCATCCGCCGGCGTCCAGTGCGAATCGGGCAGATTCCACACGAACATCGGGCCGATCCAGGGCGACCAGTGCGCGCGCGCGTAATCGAAGGCGCGGACGAGGTAGGCGGCCTGCTGCTCCGGCGTCACAGCGAACCATGCGTAGTCGGGATGATCGGGGCTGGCGGCGGTATGCCAGCCGAACTCCAGGATGGCGACCTGCTTGTGGGCGTCGCCGCGCTCGACCATGATGGCGCGCATATTCTCAACGTGGCGGAAGCAGAAGACGCGATGGCCGCCGTAGTCGTTGGCGGGATCGGCGGCTTCCTCTGGGGCGATCTCCGGCGGCGCTTTATAACCCGGCGCGTTGAGGCCCAGTAAATCAAAGTACGGCGCTGCGCCCGCCGCGTACATCCCCCGCAGGAAATCCTCATCGGGGAGGGCGTGCGGCGGCCCGGAGCCGGTGGGCGACAGCCCCGCCGAGATGACCAATGCCTCCGGATCAGCGCGTTTGATGCCGACGTAGCAGGCGCGCAGGAGTTGCGTGTAGCCCACGGGATCGGGCACCTGCCCGCCCCACTCGCGGGCGAGATTCGGCTCGTTCCAGACCTGGTAGCCGGCCACGCGACCGCGAAAGCGGTCGGCCAGAATATGGCAGAAGTCGCCGAACGCCGCGACGTCGACGGGCGGGGAAGTTCCAGTCGCGTCAGCATCGGGATCAGGCGCGGCCCAGGCGGGTGGATGACCCACGCGAAAGATCAGATTGACCTCGGCCTGCTCAGCCTCCGCCACGATGCGGTCGGCGGCGGCCCACTCGTAAGCGCCGGGGCCGGCGCCCTCCACATCCTGCCAGGCAAGCCGCTGCTTCACCCACGTGAATCCTCCCTCCGCCACCAGATGCCATTCCCGGCGAACGGCGGCCCATGGGTCCCACCAGATGTGCAGATTGACGCCGTAGCCCGGCGAATCGACGCGACGGGGGATTGGCCAGGGGGTCGCGGTGGGCGACGGCTCAGGAGAAAAAACGGCGGGACGGGCGAAGATCGCCCATCCTGCACCTATCAACAATATCAACACGAATGCAACCAGGAATTTTCTTGACGCCTTCATAGCGACCGATTTGTAATCTAAAATCTAAGGTATCTTCTGCATCTCGCCGATGGCGCCGTAGGCCGGTCGCGCCGCCCCTTGGAAGTCCAAGATACTGTACGGCGCGTTGGGGTCGGTCGGACCGATGCCGCCCTTGTACGAATAGTCCAAATTCCATAGGAAAGCCAGATGAACAAAGCCCCAACGGCGCATCAACTGGAACGCTTTGACATCCCATTGGGCCTGCTCCTCCGCCGTGTTATCCAGCGCAAACTCGAAGCCGGGCGGATAGCCGTCGAAGCCCTCGGCGCTGGCCCAGCCGAACTCAGTGATGCAGAGCGGTTTGTTCTCACCCGCCTGCTGGATTCTATCGTGGTAGCCCCAGAGCGTGCTCTTAAACGACCAGGAGTGGTCGGGGTTATCGAATGGCCCTCGGAACTGGGCGTCCGGGTCGTTGTAGCCCTCGTCCGCCGCGACATCGGGCGGCATGTTGATGCCGTTGTGATGCGCGCCGACGCAATCGGTGTAGTCCAAGAAGCCGGCCGCGATCATCTGATCCATGTAGAGGAAATCGTCCATATAGATGACGCGGTCGGGGTTGGCCGGATCGGTGGCCGAGGAACCGACAGGGGAGAGCGCGCCGCTGATGACGATGATGTTGGGATCGCGGCTCTTGATGGTCTGATAGGACATGCGCAGCAGCTCCACATAGCGGGCGGCGTTGACGCCCTCCGCTGTGTCCCACTCGCGATCCAAGTTCTGCTCGTTCCAGACCTCGACAGCGTGGATGCGGCCCTTGTAGCGTTCGACCATCTCCGCCAAGAATTCGGTGTACAGCGTGAAATCGTCGGGCGGGGCGGCCTGTGGGTTATCGTCGAAGTAGGTGCGCGACCAATCCGGCGCGCCGACGACGCTCATCATCACCTTGAGTTCTTTCTCCTGCGCGGCGTCGACCATCGCGTCGTAGCCGCTCCAGTCCATAGATCCTGGCTCCGTCGAGAAGTGATCCCAGCGAACCTGCTGCTTCACCCACGATAAGCCCAGTTGGCCTTTGATCTGATCCATGGTGTAGTAGGGCATGCTGATCCCGTGCGCGGCGATGCCATAGCCAAAATCGCCCCAGGGCAGGGCCGGCAGGCCGCTGGCATCGGGGGTCTCCTCGGGGGACTCACTGCCGCCCTCTGGTTCGGGCGTCGGCGTGGGGAGCGTGACGAAGCCGCCCTCGCCAGTCTCCGGCGTGTTGGTGGACGCCGCTTGGGGCGCGGCGCTAACGGTGGGTGTGGGCGTCGGTTCGGCCTCGCGCGATCCAGCCGGCAAGCTAATCGCACCGAAGGCGCACGCGAGCGCCAGACCAATCACCACGATCCAAATCCCGCCCACGACGATGAGTCGCGGCCCTTGCAGCCGAGAAAATGTATCCTCCAAATGTTGCTGAAACGGACTTTTCATTTTGCCTCCATCCATACCATCCATATCCTGCATACGTTATCACCTCGTAATCATACTCGTAGCTTTATTACGCGCAATTTCATTGCGCAAACACTATCTACGCTAAAAACATCCATCCCGGTCAGAAAATTGGGGCTAGCCCCATCCCAGATCGTCCGCCGTTTTGGGCGAACGTGACTCGTGTTCGTGCTCATGCTCGTGATCTTCGGGCGGGCCTTCCGCGCCCATACGATTTTCGACCTGTTTGGAGAAGAGCATCGCGCCGGCCATCTGCGTGGCCTCCGAGGCGCGCATCTCCTCCGTCAAACCCTCGACCAGATCGGAGAGATCCTCATCCGTGGCGCCCTGGGCGCGCCGGTAGATCAGCTCCTTGTATTCCGGGGTGTCATAGACACCCTCTGCATCCTCCAAGCGACCTGATTCCTGAAGGAAGCGCGCGATAGCCTCGGGATCCTCCTGATTTACCTGGGGCTTGGCCGCCTCCAGCTCCTGGCGATGATGAGCCTCGCTGTGGACGACATTGGCCGCGGTGACCATCCGCTCCACGTCGGGATGATCGCAGCGCGGGCAGGCCGGCGCCGGCGCGTCGATCTTCCGCGCCAAGTGCCGAAAGCGCCCGTGGCACGCCGGGCAATAGTACTCATAAATGGGCATAGATCCTCCCTGAGTTCGATCTTTGACTTGCTTCCAATTGCTTCAACCCGGCTCTTATTATAACACGCTCCCGCTCAGGCGAGCGGGAGCGCGTTCCAGGTTTCGTCATAAGAAGAAGTATACCTGCCTTCGAGAAAGGGGCAAGCGGGCGTTGTTTCACCTTCTTTAAAGAACGTGAAACAACGCCTTGGCAGTTTTGGCCCAAGTTGATGGAGAAAAAGGACTAGCATGGGGAGCCAAAACTGCATTTTCCACTCGTGGAGATACTGTTATGTCGCACGTTCCTTAGAGAAATGACTTATTTTATGGCATCTCGATGTCGGTCGCTTCGAGCAACATCAGCGACTCCTCGCTGGGGATGTGCTGCACGCCCCAGATCTCCAGGCGATAATCCCCAGAGGGTAAATCGCTCAGCGCGCCGGTGATCTTGTAGCCGCACATACAGCGGCACATATCCCCCACGTTAGTCTCCACCAATCGAATCGTCTCCGCATCCGCGTCGTAGCCGGCGGAGAGGACAAGATCGGCGCAGCAGACATAGGCCAACCGATGGGTGAACGCTACATCGTCGTCGGCAGCCTCCGTCGTCAGTTCATCCCATTCGTTCAACGCCTCGACATCGAGGCTCTCATCACACTCGCCGACCTCATAGGTGAGCGCGGGCATCGCGGTCGTCTCCGTGACGGCGCCCGACGGCGCGACCTCCCCCTCCCAGAGCTTGCCCATATCCACGTGGCGCAGCGTCACATCGCACACCGGCTCCGGCACGACGGGGCAACTGATCTCCACATCCCAATCGGCGGCAGTGAAGCCATAGACCGTCACACCGAGGATCCCCTCCTTGGTGCGGTTTTCACTATCCCAGGTGTTTGTGGGCAGCTCCCCCAGGCCGAAGCCGGGATAACTCTCCGACATATAGGCCAACGTCTGCTTGAGCGCCGGCCCTACCGTCGGCGGCATCTCACCGTTATCTGGGCCAGGACGCGGCGGCGTTTTCTCAGAGACATCGCAGATACGCGCGCGGTCGCCGCTCTCATCAGTGTGCACCTCATACTGCTCCCCGTCACCCTTCAGCACCACGCGATACCCCGGTGTGATGACCATTAGGCAACGCTCATCCGGGCCGGCGCAGCCCAGACAAGAATTGGACCATTGCACATACTCGATCTTGACAACCTCAATCGCCGCACGGCTGACATTCAACCTATCCACCAACATGCGAACAGCGGCCTCCACGGCGGAGGAACTCTCGCCCGGCGTGAGCGGTGCTGGCGTCGCGGGCGATTCCTCCTTCTGATCCTGATCGCAGATCACCCAGCGCTCCTGCGTCTCGTCGGTGTGCACATCGTAGATCTCGCCCGATGGCCCGCGAAAGACGATTCGCCAGCCCGGCACGATCACCTGCGCGTACACCTTCCCAGGCTCCGGGCAGCCAAGACTTGTATCGCTCCACTGCACCTCTTCGGCAGCGACGGCCTCTAACGCCGCCGGCGCGACATCCACCTCGTCGGCGACCTGCTCCTTCAGCGTTTCGGCCACCTCCCTGGCGGCCGGAGAGAGCGGCGCCGGCGTCGGCAACACCGAAATGGGCGACTCATCCGCACCCGCCGGACTGATCGGCGTTGATGTCGGCCCCGTCGCTTCTTCGTACTCCGGCGTGGCTTTTCCGCATGCCGACAATAACATACCCATAATGAGCAATCCTATACTTAGTTGTCTTATTTTCCTCTTCATCGTTAGCCCTCCTTGAGCTTGACTCTTGTCTAAATTTTTATTCCGCTTCTATTTCCATTCTACTCTATAGACGCGAAATACCCCCATGAAGTTCCACTTGCTCAGACAAACGCTCCTAAGTATAATCTCAAATGCGTGTTATGATAAGTATAGGAGCTTTTGCGACGTTGTGAAGAGCATTTACAATCTTTGCAAAGTTCCCCAAGCATACGACCATATCGAGGGGGCAGACAAAAATGGGGCCATTGTTACGCCGACATCTATATAGCAGCGTGCGTCGGAACCGATTTTTCTGGTTGCTCTTCGCCTATCTGACCGGCGTAGGTATAGTGACGCTGCTTTTTTCGTTAGTGATCGCGACGAGCATCGTCAGCACTTATAGTCAGGAAGAGACGACGATATCGATGCTCTCACTCTTCCAACAGGGACGTAGCTTTTACTGGTTCTTCAGCGTGATTCTGATACTGACGACGATTTTGTTGGTGCCGATCGGAGCCGTAGGCGCCATTGCCGGCGAGCGGCAGAATCGAACGTGGGATCTGCTGCGCACCACCACTCTGCGAATCCGCGATATCGTGTTGGGCAAGGTGAGCGCGACCCTGTTGACGGGCCTGATCTACGTGATGGCCCCGCTGCCGCTTTTGATGACGAGCTTTTGGCTGGGCGGCGTCACGCGGATAGAATTGGCGTTGACCTTCCTAATTTTATCGGTGACGATGATGCTCTACATCGCCAGAGCGCTCTTTATCTCATCGCTGGTGCACAAAACCATCACCGCCGTCGTCATCTACTACGGCCTAAACTTAGCAGCTATCCCCCTCCTCGTGGCGGTGGCCGTCGCGATCACGGCGCTGGTCGAATCCCTGACCTACGGCTCCCAGCTCCCGATGCAAGCCTATTGGCTTGAAGTGGTGATGCAACACGGCTGGGTGGTGCTGACCGGCGCGAATCCGATCAGCACAGCTGTCACCACGGAGGCGTTGGGACTGGAGCAGGGTTCGTGGCTGCTCCACACCTTCGATGTGTTGGAGCGCGTCAACGGTCGGGGGCCAGTCATCGGCTCGGTGACATTGCCCTCGCCATGGATCACCTTCACGATCTACAGTCTGATCCGCATCGGCGTGCTGCTCTGGCTGACGACGCGACGCCTCAACCGCAAGGAGCGTTGAGATGGATCGGCAACTTAAGCAAGCGATCCAACGGCTTACCGCCGCGATACGCTCACATCAAGCGATAGTCGGCGCCAGTTGGGGCGTCGTCGCCGCGCTGAGCGCCGGTCTGCTGACGGCGTTGCTGGCGAGAATCTGGCCGCTCTGGTATCCCGGCGACATCGGATTGGGCCTCGTCTGGGCCGTGAGCGGCGGCGCGCTGCTGGGCGCCCTCCTAGGCTATGGATGGCCACAGCCCTTTGACCAGCGGTTACGGCGGATGGATCGCCAATTGCAGTTGGCGGATCGCTTGACCACGGCGTGGGAATTGGCCGCCGAGCGCATCAACGCGCCCGCTGCTTTGGCCCGCTTACAGCACGAGCAGACGCTCCACACACTCCGCACTGTGGAACCGACGACGGCCTTCCCCCTCCGCCCCCCCACCCGCGCCCTGCGCATCGGCGCGGTCGTGGCGTTACTGTTGCTCCCCGCCCTGGGCCTACCCAACCCCCAGATCGCCGCGTTAGATCGACGCGCCGCGCAGCAGGCGGCTGTGGACGAGGCTATCGAGCAGATCGAAGCTACGCAGCATGAGCTGGCCGAGGATGCCTCGCTCTCGGAGGCGGAGCGCGAGACGGCGCTCCAGGCGCTCCAAGAGGCGCTGGCGAAACTCCAGGATATGGACAGCACCCCCGCCGAGCGCCAAGCGGCCCTCACAGAGGCCGAGCAGCGCTTGGCGGAACTCCGCGCGCCGGAGGCCGCCGCGCGCGTGCAGCGCCTCGCGCAGGCAGCCCCCCTCACCGCCGATGCGACCGTTCAGCCCCTGGCGGAGGCGCTGGCCGCCAGGGACTTAGAAAACGCGGCGGCTTACCTGAACTCGCTCATTGACCCCAACGGCGAGCCGATGACGGCGGAGGAGGTGCTGGCGCTGGCCGATGCGTTCAGTGAGATGGCCGATGCCTTGCAGGAGACGGACCCGGAGATGGCCGCGCAATTCCGAGAGATCGCGCAGGAGATCTACTCCGGGGATGCGGCGGGCGCACAAGCGGCGGTGGCCCGCGCGGCGGAGACACTCTCGGAGGCGGGCGCGGCCAACGCGCCCAACGAGGCCCTCGAGCAGGCGCAGGCCGGCCTCCAGGAGGCGCAATCGACGCTGCGCGGCTCGCAGGCCGAGGCAGCAGGCGCAAGCGGGGGCACACCGCAGGGAGGACAACCCTCAGCGGGGGGCGCGCCTGGCGCTTCGACTGGCGGCGAAGGGGATGGCGCCAGCGGCGGCCCTGGCTCCCACGAGGATGCAGGCAGCAGCGCGCCCTTCGGCGACGAGGCGTTGAGTCGATTGGAAGGGAGCGGCGGCGAAATCACCCTCCCGCGTCCCCAGACCGAGGATGGCGCGCCCCAGAGCACCGTGGGCCAACCGGGCATTTCGCGCGTGCCCTACCGTGAAGCCTATGCGGATTACGCCGAGGCTGCCGAGGCCGACCTCTCCCGCCAGGCCTATCCCCCCGGCCTGCGCACCTACGTGCGTCAATACTTCAGCGACCTGGAGGAGTAACCCAGGCGTGCCCCAACTACGACGCCCGAAGCGAATCCGCTTCGGGCGTTGGTTATTTTATCTCCTGCGAGTTACTGAATTTGCGTGACGACCCGCCCACTCTGCCACAGCTCTTCGATCTGATAAAAATCGCGGACCTCTGGCGTGAACAGATGAACGATGACGCCGTTATAATCCATCAGGATCCAGCCAGATTCGGCGGTTCCTTCGACGTTGAGGGGGAGAATGCGCTCCGGGTGGGATTTAAGCTCGGCTCGAATCGCGCTCTGCATCGCATCCAACTGTCGGCGCGTCGCGCCGCTGCAGATGACGAAATAATCCGCGATGGTGGTGACATCTTGAATGTCCAAAATGATGACGTTTTGTCCCTGTTTGTCGACGATGATGTCGGTAATCTGATTGGCTAACTCTAAGCCTTCCACCCGGCCTCCTCTGAATTTTCTTCTTCGCGATCTTGCATTCTAAATTACACTCCTTTGTGCATTAGATATAAACGTCAACGCTTGTTAGTTGTTTTGTACTACGAATCGCCTAATTGTCAAGTTTCAAGGCTCGTGAGCATGACAACAGCGAGCCACGGAGAACTGTGAGACAATCCGTGGCTCGCTGTATCGTTCAGATGCGATATGGCTTATTCACGCAGGGCGGTAAGCAGCAATTTGATCGCGTCCTCCACATCCTGACGATCCACCATCTCCGATGGGCTGTGAATGTAGCGGCACGGCACGCTCACGCAGCCGCTGGGCACGCCCGCGCGCACCAATTGCATGGCGGCGGCGTCGGTCGTCCCGCCCAGCAGAACTTCCATCTGATAGGGAATCTCCGCCTTCTTGGCCGCCTCGACTAACATCTCGCGCACCATCGGATGAGCGATCATCCCACCGTCCTTCACCTTGATCGCCGGGCCTTTGCCCAACGAGACCTCCATCGGGAGGGCTTTGGGCGTATCGCCCGTGCCGGTCACATCCACCGAGATGGCAATGTCGGGCGCGATGCGGAACGCCGAGGTCCGCGCGCCGGAGAGCGTGATCTCCTCCTGCGTGCTGAAGACGACGTAGAGATCATAGGCCAGGTCCTCGAGTTGGCGCAGCATTTCTACCAGGATGTAGCAGCTAATCCGGTTATCCATCGCCTTGCTGATGAGACGTTCCTTCTGCTCAACCAGCGGGCCGATGAAATGCGCGGGATCGCCCACGTTGATCGGGCAATCCTCCGGGCTGGACGCGCCGACGTCGATGTAAAGATGCTCTAGCTTGGGCATCGAGCTGGCGTCCTCCCGCCGCTCGACGTAGACGACGCCCTCCGTGCCATCGGCAAAGCGCACCCGCCCGCCGATGCGGTTGAACGACCATACGCCGCCGATGCTGGTGAAGCGCAGGTAGCCCTTCTCCTCGACGTGGGTGACCATCGCGCCGATCTCGTCCATATGGGCGGCCAAGATCAGCTTCTTCGCGCCCTCCGGCCCCTTGCGGTGCACGACCAGGCTGCCCAGCGGATCGACGTATATCTCGTCGGCGAGATCGACGATCTCCTCGCGGATCATCCCGCGAATTTCATCCTCGTACCCCGACGGCCCGAAGGCTTGTGTTAGTTTCTCTAAGAGTTTTAAATCCACGATGTTTGTTCTCCTTGATTATCCTTCAAATGCAAGTTTTAGATTCCGGCTACAGGCGGAACAGCTCTGGGGTCAAGCGCTCCAATACAGCGCGCACCAACTGCGCCGTATGCTCGATATCGGAGCGGCGCGTGAGCGAGACGGGCGCGTGAATGTAACGGCAGGGCACCGCGATGGTGACCGAGGGCACGCCGCCGCGCGCTCGGTGAATCGCGCCGGCCTCCGTGCCGCTGATGCCCGGCTGCTTCAGTTGATAGGGGATCTCCTCCGCCTCCGCCGTCTGCACGATGTGCTGAAGCAGGCGCGGGGGCGTCACGTAGGAGCGATCCATCACGGTGATGGCCGGCCCTTTGCCCAACTCCGCCGTGGGACTGGTGTCCTGGTCCTCTTCTTTTTTGGGCAGATCGTCGGCCAACGTGCCTTCCAAGGCGAAGCCCACGTGCGGATCGGTGGCGTATGCCGCGACCTGCGCGCCGCGCAATCCCACCTCTTCCTGCACGGTGAAGACGCCGTGCAACTCGAAGGGGAAACGCTCGCCCTGCAATAACGTCGTCAGGATGGCGCAGCCGGCGCGATCATCAAACGCTTTGCCCAACACCGACGGGCCAATCGCCCGGAACTTTGTCGCAAAGGCAATGGGCGCGCCGAGCGGCGCGAGGCCTTCCGCTTCCTCTTTCTTGCTCGCACCGATGTCCACGGCTAACTGCTCGAGGGGCGGGCTTTTCTTGAAGTTCTTGCGCTTGGTGCGATGGATGGCCGTCAGGCCAATCACGCCGGGCAGCTTATCCTCGCCCACGACGACGCGGAGGCCCGGCAGGAGCCGCGCGCTGATGCCGCCCATTGTATCGAAGCGCAGACTGCCGTCGCTGGTGTACCCCACCACGGCCATGCCGACCTCGTCCATGTGCGCGGTCACGAGCACGCGCAGCGGATTGTCGGGGTCGGCGCCCCGCTTGCGGGTGATGAGATTGCCCAAGGCATCGACGCGCATCTCGTCCACGTGATCCTTCACCCAAGGGCGAATGGTACGCCGTACCTCGGTTTCGTGTCCCGCCAAGGCGGGGATGTTGGATAGAGTCTCTAAGATGTCGATCAATTGCTCATTCATTTTCATCTTCATCCTCCCAAGCGGGACGAAAATCGGCTTCTAAGTCGGCGATGAATTCGGTCAGGATGCGCGCGGCGCGCTCGATGGTGCGGCGGGCGATGGTCTCCACCGGCTGATGCATATAGCGCACCGGCAGGGCGACCAGCCCCGTGGGGATGCCCTCGCGCGCGACCTGGATGCCCCACGCATCCGTGCCGCTGGATCCGGCGGCGACCTCCGTTTGGAAGGGGATCTCCGCCGCTTTGGCGACCTTCTGCAAGCGCTCCACGACTTGCGGGTGGAAGTTCGGGCCGATCACAATCGTCGGGCCTTTGTCCAGATCGAAGGCGCCGGGCTTGCTGTCGTCGTGCTGCTTGGCGAAGGTCACATCCATCGCGATGGCGAGATCCGGCGCGAGGCCATACGCGCTGGTGATCGCGCCCTTGACGCCCACCTCCTCCTGGACGGTGGCGACGCCGTAGACGTCCCAGGCATGGGCGCGTTCCCGCAACATCTCCAGCACCAACGTCGTGGCGACCACGGAGGCGCGGTTGTCGAGCGCCTTGCCCGCTAAGCGATGGCCCTTCAATTCGGCCAACTCCCGTGAAATCGTGATATGATCCCCCACCTCCACCAGCTCCGCGACCTCGTCGGAGGTCAGGCCCACATCGACGAAGATCTCCTCCCAATCCAAGATCTTATCGTGTTCATCGGGATGGAGCACGTGCGGCGGGCGGGAGCCGATAACGCCGGGCAGATCGCGTTGAGCGTGGACGACCACCTCCAGGCCTAACAGCACCCGGCGGTCGATGCCGCCCAGCGCGTGGACGCGCAGGAACTCGCGCTCGATGCCGGTGACGATCAGACCAATCTCGTCCAAGTGCGCGGCGATCATCACGGCGGGGCGCGGCTCGTCGCCGTTCCCACGCTGATGCGCGATCAAACTGCCCATCGCGTCGGTGCGGAGGTCATCGGCCAAGGGGCGCCAATGCTCCTCGACAATCTCGCGAACGGCGCCCTCGTGGCCGGAGGGGCCAGGGGCTTCAGTCAAGGCTTTGAGTAAATCTACAGTTTTATGGGCCAAGGTGTCTCCTTCAAGCGGTAGTTGAAAGCTACAAGTTCAGTATAAAAAAGTATCTGTTTAGTTTTCTAAGCAGACTAAGGTGCAACGCACTTGAACTGAAGGAAAGGCGCGACCTCATGCAGTATATGCGCGGCGACAAGCTCAAAAGTGCGTTGCACCTCACAAGACTAACCGGTTACTGAGAAAGCATTAGCGTCTTGCTTCAAGTCCGTCCCCGAGACGGGAACGGAGAGCTTTTCACCTGAGATTATTCCTTAGGCGGCAAGGTCGCCGTCGCGGTCGGCGTGAAGACAGGTACAAGTTTGGTCGGCGTGGCCGTGGGCCGTTTAGTCGGCGTGGCCGTGAGGCTGGGCGTGAGCGTTGGCGTCGAGGAGGGGATCAAAGTGGGCGTAGCGCTGGGGGTCGGCGTAGTGGGGGTTGGCGTCGCGGTCGGCGTGTCAGTGACGAGCGGGGTCGGCGTCATCGTGGGGGTAAGGGTTGGCGTGACGGAAGGCTCCGGCGTGGCAGCTTCTGTGGATGTGGCCGTCGGGGTCGGCGTCTCGGTCGGCGTCGACGTGGGCGCCAGCGTGAGGGTCGGTGTGAGCGTTGGCGTGCGCGTCGGCGGATACCATTGTTCCGGCGTGGGCGGCAGCGTGCGCGTCGGCCCCTCGGTGCCCGGCCCAACGAGGTAGGGGGTAACGGTTCCCGTCGGCGACGGCGTGGCGGTGTTGGCGGGCGTGACCGTAGGCGTTGTTGGCGAAGGTTGTAGCGCCAGCGCGCCAAATCCCAAGCAATAACACGGGATCGTGAGGATAATTATCGCAATCAAAACCTTATAAATGGGTTTTTGGGTAAGTAGATTGTCCATTCTGCGCTCCCCCTGCGGGGCTTCGGCCGTTCCAAGAAAAGAAATCTCCCAAAAATGAGCGGTTTTCCGCCTGTGGCTTCCCTGTGAGAGGAAAAGTATCAGGTTTGAGAGGGTTTACCCCCTGAAACTACCTTAAGCCGTCTAATCTTTGTGGTATCCGTTCAGTTCCGTGAGTGGCTGCTCACAGAATTTAAAAAAGCTCTCATTCCCCGTCTCGGGGACGTTTAAAAAGCAACTTTGAATTGCTAAGACGCCCTCGGGGACGAGGGCTTGGAGCGTTGCTCATCAGACTAAACTGTTACTCTCTGTGCAATGGAGTAAACGAAGCAGTTCTGAGGCGTCCAAGATACACGAGGTTGCGCGCTAAGGTAGTTCCAAAATTTAAAACCTTCCAAACCAGATGCTTTTTCCTCGGAAAAGCGCTTGTATTTGGGAGGTTTATTTTCCTGGAACGGCCTAAGCAATTTATCGCGCCCATCAACCCCATCTTCGTTTGCCTTGCACTTGGCTAACACGCTCTGAGGTCACGAGAGCGATTTTCCCGGACGATTTGCTTTGAATTCCCCAATGAACTAGAACTTCGTGGCGAGTGATTTCTTGATGTTAATGCTGCCACGTCATATCTACGTCCCACGCATCATAGCATTTTTCAATGGGATGTCAAAAAGTTGAGCTAACGGGCAAACGAAGCCGTTCCACGCCGACTCTCAGCCAAGCGACTCTAGGCATCCTCCGACTCCGAAGCAGTCTCCGTCTTGATCAGCTTGCGCGCGAAGATGAGGTAACCCGTGTGTCCCACGATGCGATCCATGGGGCGGAAGCGATCCGTGACGGCCTTGTAGGGCCGCAGAATCAACTCCTCCACCTCGATGAAGCCAAAGTGCTGTTGTCGCAACTGGTAGAGTAGCATCGTGACCTGATTCGTCGTGGGCAGGAGCGCGCCGAAGAAACCGCCGCCCTTCAGCGCAGCGTGAGCCGACTGGAGATAGAGCCACGGCTCCCGCACATCCAAAAAGAGCGCATCGACGCCACGCTCCGCGATGCCTTCCGCGATGTCGCCCAACTTGAAGGTCACGTAATCCGACAGCCCAACGCGGTTCACGTTCTTCTGCGCGAGCGACTGGATGTCCTCGTGCGTCTCGTAGGTGATGACGCGCCCGTGCGGCTGCACCATCCGCGCCAACGCCACCGTCATCGCCCCGCTGCCCGTCCCCGCCTCCACGACCTCCGTCCCCGGCCCGATGTTCATCTTCATCATCAAATAGCCAATATCTTTGGGATACATAATCTGCGTCGTGCGCTTGATCGTCCGAATGATCTGCTCCAACGAGGGCGGCAGGATCAGGTACGGATAGCCAAGGTGCGTTTCCACATCATCGCCCCAGAGTTGCCCGATGATTTTCTCGTGATCCAACACCCCGCGATGCGACTGGAACTGCTGCCCCGACGCCACACGGAAGATGAACTCCTTCCGATCCTTGCCCACCAATAGAACGATATCGCCTGCCTGCACGTAATTTCGATCTGGTTTCACACGCTCTCCCATCTACTAATTTGCCGAGCATTTTTCAATCAAGATAAACCGATTATAATCAAGGAGTGACAGACCTGCAACTCACCTAAACTTCCGGCGACAACACCCTATTCTTAGCCGAACGTGACACTCGGACGTATCGAGAGGGGGCACAGATGACCAAAATCAATCGCATGGCGATTACCATTGTCGACGGCAGCCAATCCAAAGCCCTGATCCGCGCCCTGAACGAGCACGACTTCTCGGTGACGTTGTTGGATGCCGTGGGCGGCTTTATGCACGAATCGATGGAGACGCTGGTGGTGGGAATGAATGAGACACGGCTAGCGCACTTCTTCTCACTGGTGCGCCGCCATTGTCCCAGCCGCACCCGCTATGTCTCGATGGGCGGGGAGTTAGCGCTGGCGCCAGGCTATCCGATGATGATCGAGGCGCGCATTGGCGGCGCAACGATCTTCGTACTTCCCGTCGAGCAGTTCGTGCAACTGTAGTCATCAACACGATTGTAATCGCGTACATAGATATCCGAAAACGAATGGAGAGATGCCTTATGAAACTCATCGTCGCAATCATCAAAGATCGAGATGCCTTGAACGTCTCCGACGCCCTGGTGGAGCGTGAATTTCGTGTCACCCGCATTGCCAGCACCGGGGGATTTTTGCGCCACGGCAACGTGACCTTGTTGGTCGGCGTGGATGCTGAGGCCGTCGATGAAGTCTTCGATATCATCGAAAAAAATTGTGACCAACCAGAACGAGATAGCGAGCACAAAGCGACCATCTTTGTCTTGCCCGCTGAGGATTTTGTACAGATTGGATGAGTAAGCTTCCTCTCCCGACCGTCTATATCTCCGACTGGATCAACGAACTCCGGCAGCAGGTGCGCATGCTCCTGGCCGGAGGGCGATGGAGCACCCATCTACCGGCCCACGTTCGACGCTCGCTGCGGTGGTTCTTAGCCGATGGCCTCTTCGCCAATGCCAGCGGCACGATCATCCGCACCTATCAGGCCATCTACCTCCTGGCGTTGGGCGCCACGCGCGGACAAATCGGCCTCTTTAGCTCGCTGACCAACCTGACGATGCCGCTGGCGATGTTGCCGGGCGCGCAATTGGCGCGACGCAGCCACAAACGGCGCGTCGTCGTGATCAGTTCGCTCATCGGGCGGCTGCTGTTGTTAGCCCTGCTCATCCTACCCGCACTTGCAGGGCAAGCCGCCGTGGGATGGAGCATCGGCGTTTTGGTGGTCTACGCCTTTCTGATGAACCTGCTCAACCCGGCGTGGACGGCCTTGGTCAGCCAGATCGTGCCGCCTCACTGGCGTGGACGTTACTTCAGCAGCCGCAACATCATGAAGGGCCTCGTCTCGTTCTTGGTCGTGCTGGGGATGGGCCAGATCGTCGACCGCTTCGTCACGCCCGTGGGCTACCAGATCATCTTCGGCGTGGCCGTCGCGCTAGGGCTGGGCGCAAGCTATACCTTCGCCCAGATTGAAGCGCCAGAGACATCCCCGCCACACGCTGAGCAGGCCGGCGGCGCGGATTTCTGGTCACACTTGAGCACACAGCGAAGCTTCTTAGCGCTCTGCGGCGCCGCCGCGATTTGGAACTTTGGCGTCCAAATTGCCAGCCCCTTCTTCACCGTCTACCTCGTGGACGCCGTCCAAGTGTCGGCCACGGCGGTCGCCGTCGTCGCCGCGATCGGCAGCTTGGCCGATCTGCCGGGGCAGCGCGTCTTCGGCATCCTGAACGACCGGCGCGACCCCCGCTGGGTCCAGCAGATGACGGGCCTCCTCATCCCACTGGCGCCGCTGGTGTGGGGATTTATCAATCAGCCATGGCAAGCCTACGTTGTTCAGGCCTTCGCCGCCTTTCTCTGGGCCGGATATCACCTGGCGGCCTTCAATCTCCTGCTGGAGATGACGCCTGAGGAGGGACAGTCGTCCTTCGTCGCCTTCTACCAGGCGCTGGCCGGCTTGGGCATGGTCGGCGGCGCAGCCGTCGGCGGCTGGATCGCCGAGACGCAGGGCTATCGCCCCGTCTTTCTGCTCTCGGCGGGATTGCGGATGTTAGGCGCGCTGGTCTTCGCACTTGTCGTGGCGCGCGTCCTGCCGATGCCGGAGCTACAGCCCACGAAGGCATTGCGCTCGCTGCGGGCGCGGGTGCAAGGGAAAGAGACAAAGGGACAGGGAGACGATGAGACGATGAGACAAGAGGAAAAGGAGACGGATAGATGATAGGGCCTCACCCTAGGAGATCACCCTTGCGAAGGCGGGGATGATCTTCGCAACGTTACTCAGAGTTAATCACC
>CAYXVS010000049.1:0-13224 GCA_964468735.1 uncultured Anaerolineales bacterium
GGTCTTTTGGATCTCGCCGGACAACTCCCCAGATAGCCCTAAAAGCAGCAAAGATGGGTCTTTTGGTTTTTGCCGGACACGCCCCTAAGCAGCCCTAAGAGCAGCGAAGACTTGCGTGTTTGTGGGGATGACAGACCTTTTTCGCGTCGTTACTGGGTTGTGGGTGGGGATAGTACAATTGCACCCGGCGAATTCCTGAGGAACCGCAAAGATTTGCACGCTTGTGGGGATCACAGACCTTTTTTGCGTCGTTACTGGGTTGAGGATGGGGATCGTATGATTGCACCCGGCGAATTCCTGAAGAGCCACGTCGCAAAGAATGGAGAATGATATCGCGATGACGTGACCTCTGCCAATCACTGACCTGGAAAGGGGTAAACTATGCCCGTGACCCAGTCATCACAGGACAAAATGACTACGCTCTCACAGGCCCGACAGACGACGCTGGCCTCTTTGAATAAAATCGACGAACAGACGCTCCAGCGGCTCACCCGCCTCACCCTGCCCGAAATTCAGGAGCTGCAGCGCGAGGTGGCGCGGCTCTTGCCCGCTGGCAATCTGCCGGCCTTCGTCTTGAGCGGCCTGACGCAGCTCAAAGGTCGGAAGCTCGACCCGGATCGCGTGCGCAAGGATCTGGGCACGCTGATGCGCGGTGTTGAGCTGCTGCCGCAGAGCCTCTACGGCGCTTTCTTTGTCGGGCCGGCGGCCATCCTCCACGCTTATCAAAACCTTCTCAAATTAGCTGGGAAGGATCTCCAAAGCGCGTTTCCCCAGGGGACGTGGCAATTCTACCTCCAGTTTGGCCTGCGCGAGGATACGGCGCGTCATGCCAATGAGACCATTGGCTTTCAGCAGGCGATCTCTGAACCGCGCGACGAGATCGTCGAAGCGGCGGCCTGGGCCAGCGCGACGATGGATCTGATTTACAAGTACGATGATCTGCTATCGACCGATTGGCGTGAGCGGGTGATGTTGCGCATCGTTGTGGATGAGGCGCAGCAGGCCGGGTTGGAGGATGAACCTCTGTTCGATAGCTTGATCCGCGATTGGAACCGCGCGCTGCCCTATCACCGACCCCCTCGGCGTTCCGATTATCTGCGTCATCGCCTGGAGACCTTCCAGATTTTCATTCAGGATCGGGTGCACGCGCTCTCCAACGAGGCACAGGATCGCGTGATGGATCGGTATGCCGCCGAGCGGGCAGAGCATCTGGCCGCCTATCTGGAGCAGATGACGATTTTGAACGCTCTCACGCCTACGACCTATCAAGAGCAAAAGACGCCCATTCAAATTTGGCGGGCATGTGTGGGATTCATCTGGAAGGGGACCACCACGCTGCTGCCCATCTGCCAGCGCAATTCGGAGGGCAGTCCGCTTTGTCACCCGCCGCACGAGGATGCCCCGCCCATCCCGCTCTTTTCGCACGGCAAGACAGGGCTGTGCGATGCACAGGGCGCTCCCTTGATCGTTGATCGGGGTGGTAGTGTGCGATATGAGGACACCCAGCGCCCGCTTGGCCATCTGCGTCCCCCCGCGCCGGAGACGATTCGAGGCTGGATCGCGGCCATTTTTGATCACAAAGGCAAGCATCGCCCCTCGCGGGTGGATGTGCAGTTGGCGGAGAGCCAGCGCAAGGTGCAGACGCAGCTTCGCGAGAAGTTGCCTCGGGCCACCCAATCCGAGCTGTTGTTACTGCGCCGCGCGCCGATCTTGATCAATTGGGACGAGCATCCCGTTGAAAATCCCCTGGCCGTTATCCGGCAGGATCATCGCGGCATCGGCGACCATGCCCTGACGCTCTTCCGCACCCCTCAGAGCACCGTCTTCGATCAGTCGCACATCTTCTTCGATGGCCTGTGGGGCATGGCGGTGGCGGAGATCATGACGGACAACGCCATCCACACCTATCACGATATGAGCGAGCAATTGACGGCGGCCTCGCCCCAGCCGCTCTCCGCGCTGAAGCTGGAAAGCTCCGAGGCCTTCGAGTCGCTGGCGGAGAAGCATCGCCTGGATGGTGAGACGACGGCAGAATCAAATGGCGTGCGGATGAAGCGGCTCGCGCGCCTGCGCGAGCAATTGCAGCAGCGCGGCGTGCGCCTCACAATCAATGATCTGCTGTTGCTCTATCGCTCGCTGCACGCGGGACGCTATGAGCGGTCCGCGCGTGTGCAGCGCGCCATAGAGGAGATGCACTATCGGCTGCCGGCGGATAAATACAAGGCGGTCTGTCAGGCCATCGACGAGACGTTGGCCCGCTACCGAGAGACCAACCCCGCCCTGCTTATCCCGATGAACGCGGGCTACGTCGCGCCGCGCGAGCGCCTTTTCCCCACCACCTATCGCAATCCCCTGACGGATATCTCCCCGCTGCTCTCGACCGCCCAGAAGCGATACCAGAGCTATCGTAAGCGTGAGAATCGCAAGGCGTGGGAATCATTTGATCAGAGTCGGCGCGAACTGCTGGCTTACCTCAAAGCCTTTGGGGAATATTTGGATGCTCTGAAGGCGGTGACGATGCGCGGCGAGAGTTTCAACACCGCGACGCTGCGCCTGTTGGGGCATTTACCGCCGCAGATGCAGAGCCTGCTGGATCAGATCCCGCAGCACATCGACGCGCTCAATGAGGTGATCAAAGGCAACGAGGTCTTTTCCAACGTGGGGCGGGTCGCGCCCGGCAGCTCTCTCCGGCGCTTCATCAGTGCGAAGGACGATGGCGCCACGAAGGAGTTGGTCTGGGGCATCCTGACCGATAATCAGGGGCAGATGCACATCAGCCTGCGCGATTTCCGCCCCTTTGTCGCGCAGTTAGTCGCGCTGGGAGAGTCTCAAGTCGCCACGCTGCTGACGCAGGACTATCTAAACAGTTATGTAGCGGGATTCAATGCCTTCATCGAAGCGTTGCGCGTTCTGATCTCTGAAGAGTCTCCCTTCGATTGAATTCCTCCGCTCATGAGGGCGGGATTGGCGGTGAGGAAAACCCCTGGTTGATCTTCCATTCGGTTCTCCATTTTGCCCATTTTGCCCATACTTGAGACTTCTATGGTAGGATGAGGGTAGGAGGAAAGTTGTCTCTGATTGAGCAGATTGCAGACTTATGCCAGGCGAGCGCCACGTTAGCGTGGCATACGACGCTCGTGCGAGCCTTGGCCCTCATTGCGGAGGCGGCGCACGCGACGGATGCTGCGCCCGCGCCGCGCGCGACTCTCACTCTGCTCGATGAGAATCAGACACCGATTACACGTTTCACATTTCCCCCGGGCGATGCAGCGGACTGGGCATCCGCGTGGACTTACCAAATGCCGCCCGCTCCGGCCCCGCCGTTCGCGCGCGTGGAGATCAACGCGCTTCCCGATCCGACCAGGCGTGAGGCCTTGGAGCGCGTGCTGCCCCTGTTGACCCCCGTGATCCACAGCGCGGCGCTGGAGCGCAGTCGAGCCGCGCCGTCCGATGCTGCTGCGTTCGATAGGCTCTCCGAAGAGCGGTTCACGCATCTCCTCACCCAACTGACGCAGGTGATCCCCAATGACGCTGGTGATGTTATCCTGCTTCAGGAGGGGAAGATGCAGGTCGTAGGTCACGTCGGATCGCCTCGGATTATCTCCTCGGCGGACGTGGCTGCGGGTGATCAGTCGGGTGATAGTGTCCCCCTGCATCCAGTGGAACGTCAAATCTTGGCCGCTAGGATGAGGGCGTCCGAATACGAGCCGCTCATCGTGTGCGACACCATCGAGCATCCCGCGTGGACGGATGTGGAGGAGCATTTTGGCTATCGCTCCTACGCGGCTGTCCCCATTTTGAGTGGCGGCGATGAAGTCGAGCTACTGGGCTTCATCTGCGTGAAAGACAGCGTTCCCGCCGCGTTTGAGGCGCACCGCACCGAGCCGCTGCAACGCTTCGCTGCCTATGCGGGTGTGATCCTCCAGACATTGCATCGCTATCGGCATCAGCAGCTTCACGCTGAGGATATGGCCCTGCTCACCACCGTCTCTAGCCTCCTGACAATGCCGGTCGATTTTTACAGCGCTGTGCAACGCGCCCTGGAGCTGCTACAGGAACATCTGGACGCTGCGGCCGCCTGGGTCAAGTTGTTAAATGTCAAGGACGGCGAGTTGTGCGCGACGTATATCTCCACAGTGCTCTCGCTGGCTGAGGCCCGCGCCCTATCATTCGAGGGTGAGGCCCCTTCCCCGGCAGAAACGTCTAAACTTCAGGATTATCAGCGGGTGCTGCTCGTCGTTGAGGACGACGTGATCGGCTATCTCTACCTGGGGTGGGAGAATGCGGCGCATTCAAGCGCAGCGCCTCGAAGCGCTGAGGCGACCTTCTTGACCAGCTTCGGCAGCGCGCTGGCTGCCGATATCGATCGTGCTGTGCGCTTTAAGGAATCTCAGCAACGGCAGCGCAATCTAGAGCGCATGAACACGATGATGTCCACCCTCAACGAGACGGACACACTCCCGAAGATTCTCGATGTTGGGCTGGAACAGGCGCTGCTTATCGCTGAGATGGATCGGGGAGCCATTTATCTCTGGGACGAGCGCGAGCAAGGCTTGACGTTGCGCGCACATCACGAGTTCCGTGCGGAAGGCGCCGAACCTCCGGAGGTGGTTAGGGGCCAGGAGGACTTGGTCGGGGAGGCATTCGCCGCGCGCGAAGTGCGTGTGGATCGCTTCTGCGCCTTAGGTTCAGAGCAGGATCACGCGCACGTTTGCCTGCCCCTCATTGCGAATGATCAACCCGTCGGCGTGATGAGCCTGCAAGCGGTACGCTGTTGTACCCTCACGCCGCTGACGAGCCAGTTTTTGCGCACGATCACCTATCAATTAGCGCTCGCCGTGCAGCGGGGACAACTTACCTCCCAGATGCACGATCAGGTCGAGACATTGCACTATCTCTATCAGATGAGCGCGGCGTTTGTCTCTCAGGTAAGCACGCCGAACGTTATCTTTATTCTGCTACGGATGCTCACCGATGTGGTGGAGGGCGTCTTAGCTGCTGGTTTCTATCGCTATGAGGAGGGGTGGCATCGCACGCGCGTGTACGTGCCGCCGATAGCCTCGCCGCAGTTGCGCGCTCGCTGGCATACGGGGCAGCCCTGGACGGGCGAATCTGCCGTGCTCGATGCCTGTTGGCAAGGAAGGCAGTCGGTGCGGGTTGGACAATATCCCGCATCGACGCCGGCGCTGGAGGCGGAAATCAAGGCGCTCAGCGCCGAGGAGATGATCTACCTCCCGCTCTCCTTGCCGAATCAAGAGGCGTTGGGGGTTGTGGGAGCGCTCCTCGATGCCCCTCGTTCGCTGAAGAGCCACGAGTTGATTTTGACCAGCGCCATCATCCAGCAGGCGTCGGCGGCTCTATCCCGCGCCCAACTCTACGAGGCCAGTCGCGAGAGCGAGATCCAGATGCAGGCGATCCTGGAATCCTCCGCCGATGGTCTCTTCTTGGTGGGGAATGATCTCAGCATTCGCTACATCAACAGCCAGGCGCAGCGCATGCTCGCGATCGGTGATGTCCACGCCGATTGGGAGGGGCATTCGCTGCCGGAGCTTATTGCGGCGCTGCGCTATACCTCACGGGAGTTGGCCGATTACATGGTGGAACTCACGCGCAATATTTGGGAGATGCCCTCCGAAGCGCGGCCGAACTTCAAGACTCAGCAGAACCGGATTCTCAAGTTGCAGCATTGGGCCGTCGATGCGGAGAATAGAAAGGTGCAGGGCGCTCTCTTTGTCCTCCGCGATGTGACGGAGCAGCAGGCCTTGGAGCGCATGCGTGACGATATTTTGCATATGCTCGTGCACGATATGCGGAATCCGCTCTCCGTGCTCAAGAACGCGCTCGATTTCCTCCGCGATCCCAAGATGCGTGATTCTAACGATGAGGTGATCGAGATCGCGACCGATAATGCGGATCGGTTGTTGAATCTGGTCAACCAGATTTTGGAGATCGGCAAGTTGGAGGCGGATCGCTTCGAATTGCGATATGACGCCCTGATTTTATCCGAACACGTCCGGCGTTTGCTCTCGAGATTTACCTTCCCCAATCAAGGCCGCCTCAAGGTGGAGGTGGACATTCCTCAGACGTTGCCGCCGCTCTGGGGGGATGCCACAGTGATCGTGCGGATCTTCGAGAATATCCTCAACAATGCCCTCAAATTTATCCCAGAGAAGGAGGGCTGCATTCGTATCACAGCCCGCGAGAAGGGGCCATGGGTCGAGGTGATGGTCTTCAACAACGGCCCGCCCATCGAGCCGGAGACCTACGCGCGGCTCTTCCAGAAATTCTCGCCCGGCGCCTCCAAGAAGCGCGGCTACGGCCTGGGCTTGGCCTTCTGTCGGCTCGCGGTGGAGGCCCACGGCGGCAAAATCTGGGCGGAGAATCTGGAGGAGGGCGTCGCGTTCTTCTTCACGCTTCCTACGATTGATCGGGGGGATATGTAGGGGGAATTTGTGGATCCTCCAGTGGTGTAGAAATCCGATTTTTGCACCCAAGGACGGAGCTTCTTGAAAAAAGAGTAAAACAGGCGCTTTGAAGCTCAAAAATCGGATTTCTGAAGAAAAAAATAACTGTTTAGTCTTGTGAGGTGCAACGCACTTTTGGGCTTGTCGTCAGGTATATACTGCATGAGGCGTTGCCTTTACTTCAGTTTAAGTGCGTTGCACCTTGGTCTGCTCATAGAACTAAACAGATACCAAAAAAAGCCCCCGCCGATTTCCAGCGGGGGCTTGAATTTTCCTTGCTCTTGCAAGGATGATCTTATAACCTAGGGAACCGGCGCAAGACCTCGACTGGGACGGGTAACTGGGTGCGATCTCCCATCTCCAATTCGGCGCGGGATTTTGGCTCGCGGCGCGGGGTGACCAACACCCAGAGCGCCGTGCCCATCTTCTGGTACTTCTCCTTGATGTAGGCCTGCCCCACCAAGGCGCCCTCGGTATCCAACGCGCAACTGGTCACGTGGCCGATCACCTTGCCCCGCTCGTCCACCACGGGGTCCTTCGGTTGGGGCATTGGCTGGCCCTTTTCGGAGACGCCAAAGCGCACCACCTCGGCCTTTCGTTTGGCCTCGCGCTCGATGAAGGCCTCGCGGCCCACGAAGAACGGCTTGTAGATCTTGACGTAACCCCCGAATCCGGCGTCGGCCATCGTCAGATTGAGCGGGCCGGCCATCTCGTGGCCGTAGAGCGGCAGCCCCGCCTCCAGCCGGAGGCTATCCCGCGCGGCCAAACCGCAAGGCTTCACCCCCATCGGCTCCCCGACGCGCAGCAGCACATTCCAGAACTCCACCAGGCGGTCGGGATGGACGAACAGCTCGTAGGCGATGCGCTCGCCGGTGTAGCCGGTGCGGCTCACGAGGATGTCGAATCCGCCCAAGGTCGCCCGCGTGATGCCCGACCAGGGCAGGGCCTTGACCTTCTCTAGATCGGCGACCTCGCCGCCCAATGCCAGCAGGATCTCCTTGGCCTTTGGCCCTTGGAGCGCCAACTCATTGCGCATCGCCGCGCCGGCCGCCGGATGGCGCAGATCGCGCAGTTCGACATCCTCGCCCTGGAACTTCACCCACGGGCGCTGTGCATCGATCATCACCTCGCCGTTGAGGACGGCGTTGGCCCACGCCCAATCCTTGTCGTTGTTCGCGGCGTTGACGACTAACATATAGTGTTCCTCGCCCAACTTGTAGACCAGCAGATCGTCCAAGGGGATGCCATCCACATCGAAGAAGGCCGTGTACTGCGATTCCCCCACATCCAACGTCGTGATGCTGTTGACCAAGATCGTGTTCAGGAACGACGCGGCCTCCGCGCCCCGAATGTCCCAGCAGCCCATGTGGCTCACATCGAAGAGGCCGGCTGCCTCGCGCACGGCCCGGTGCTCCTCCAGATTTGAGGTGTACCAGACGGGCATCTCCCAGCCGCCAAAGGGCACCATCTTGGCGTCCATCTCGCGGTGCGCAGCGTTGAGGCGCGTGGTGCGCAGCGGCGCATCCTCCGGCGGCGACCACGTGAACTTCGGCAGTGGCTCGTCCGCCGGCTCCTTGTGCGACCACGCCCCGATGAAGTAGGGCTTCGCAAACGGCCCGGTCTCCGCCACAATCTCGACCTGCGGCTCCGGCGCGGCGCCCAGATCGCGCACCGCATCCAAGGACATCTCTCGCCCGTAGACGTCGTCCGTGGCGACGAACCCATCGACCAAGGCGCGCAGCCAGGTCATCACGCGCGAAGCATCGTCGTGGGGGACATCCAAGTAATAGCGGGTGCCATCCAGATGGGTCAGCAATCCGGCGGCCATCAGCTCGCCGTTGGCCTCCAGCAGCGTGATGCTCCGCGCCTTGTCGGGCGCCATATCCGCCGTGTTCGAGGGCGTCAGCCATTCCACGAAGACCTTGGCCAGGTCGCCGACCAGCTCGAGGCGCTCATAATCCGCGTTGCCCTGCGGCTCATCGTCGAGGTAGTAGAAGTGCGGGTAGCCGGTCTTGGCCTCGATTGGCTCCACGACGCCGGCCTGCTCCGCCAACGCGGCGATCTCCAGCTTGACCTCCTCCAGCACATCGAAATCGACCCGTGCGCGGTAGTCGTGGCCGCGCCGCCTGGGCAATTCGTAGGGCTGCATCGCGCGCATCAGGCGCGCGATGGCGCCGGCCACCTGCGTCATCTCTTCCTCTTTGAGGCCGCGCTGGGTGACCCACGGGGTGCCGAAGCGCACGCCGGAGGGGTAGGCGGCGGTCGTATCGCCGGGGATGGTGTTGCGATTGGCCACGATGCCGGCAATGTCCAAGAGATTCGCGGCGGGATCGCCCATCAGCGGCGCGCCATCGGGGCCGGTGATGTTTTTGCAGTCCATCAAGACCATGTGGCTGTCGGTGCCGCCGTAGGCCACGCGGATGCCCTCGTCTTCTAGGCCGTGGGCCAGCGCGCGGGCGTTCGCCACCGTCTGCTGCTGGAGTTGCTTGAACTGCTCGGTCTGGGCCACCTTCATCGCCACGGCGATGCCCGCGATGGCGTTCATGTGCGGCCCGCCCTGCAAGCCGGGGAAGACGGCCCGGTCGAATTTGCGGCGCAATCCCCGATCGTGGGTGATGATCACCGCGCCGCGCGGGCCGTTCAGCGATTTGTGAGTGGTGAAGGTCACCACATCGGCGATGCCCACCGGGTTGTCGCAGACGCCAGCGGCGACCATCCCGGCGATATGGGCGATATCGGCCAGCAGGTAGGCGCCCACCTCATCGGCGATCGCGCGGAATTTGCGCCAATCGATCTTGAGCGGATAGGAGGTGTAGCCGGCGATGATCAGCTTGGGCTTGACTTCCAGCGCCTGCGCGCGAATCGCGTCGTAGTCGAGCTGCTCCGTTTTGGGATCGACGCCGTAGTGGGCGACGTTGTAGGTCTTGCCGGAGTAGGCGACCTTGCTGCCGTGGCTCAGGTGCCCGCCGACGTAGAGCGAGAGGCTCATCATCGTGTCGCCGGGGTCCATCAGCGCGTACTGGACGGCGGTGTTGGCCGGCGCGCCGGAGAGCGCCTGCACATTGACGTAAATCTCATCGGGGGTGAGGCCGTTGGCGAAGACCTGGGCCGTGCGGCGGCGGGCCAGCGCCTCCAACACGTCGGCGTACTCCACGCCCTTGTAGTAGCGGGGATCGCTGAAGCGCCGATAGTGCCCCAGCATCTCCTCGTAATCTAAAATCTCCTCCTCGGTCATCTGGCGCGTCCGCTCGCTGGGATAGCCCTCCGCGTAGATGTGGGCAAACGGCGAGCGGACCGCCTCGTGCACGGCCGGCGGTGAGATCGATTCCGAGGGCACCATCACCAGCTTGCGCTGCTGGCGCTCGGTCTCGTAGCCGATCAACTCGGATAGTTCTGGATCTAATTCCTGCAAAGGTTCACGGAAGAGAAAATCCTTCATAGTACAGTACACTCCTTTTTGGCACTTATTTTTAGCAGAAGTAACAAGCGGGGAAAAGTTGCGCCGAACCCGACGCAATTGATACCAACGTTAATCAAATTGTACTCTTCTGAGATGAAAGAGCAAGCGTGATTTGTAATCCCGGCGACGGCATTCCTCACATATCGACGGGAGAGCCGCCAACCTCCAGCCTAACTTCCAATTTCTAATTTTGACCTACGCACAACTTGACCTATACTATTTGACAAGTTGACCATCTGATTTTAGACAAATTTAGCTCAATTTAGCTCAACAAGGAGAGACCCATGGCACAGATTAACGTCAAAATTCTATCCGGCGGGCCGGAGTACACCTTTGAGGTTACCGTCAAAGAGGCCGGGAGCAGTACACAACATCAGGTCACGCTCAAAGAGGACGACTATGAGCGCTTGGTCGAGGCCTACGTCCCGCCCAACAAACTGGTGGAGGAGTCCTTCCGCTTCCTGCTGGAGCGCGAGCCGAAGGAGTCCATCCTCCGCTCCTTCGATCTCACCGTGATCAGCCGCTACTTTCCCGAATACGAGCGCACCATCGCCGACCGCTTCTAGGGCATTCACAGGAAAATAAACCTCCCAGTAGAGACGCAACATGTTGCGTCTCTACGATAAACATCGGTGTTTTTGGGAGGTTTTAATTTCTGAACCACCCTAGCGCGTCATCCTCACGATCCGAGAACAAATTAATTTCCCCACAAGCATATCTTTGGAGGTTCTTATGAGTAAATACATCGCTGCAATTGATCAAGGCACCACCGGGACCCGCTGCATTCTCTTCGATCACAGCGGCCATCCCGTGATCTGGTCTTACGAGGAACACGAGCAGATTTACCCGCAGCCGGGCTGGGTCGAGCACGATCCGCTGGAGATCTGGGACAAAACCCAGAAGGTCGTGCGCCAGGCGCTGACGCAGGGCAATATCCCCAGCGGGGAGATCGCGGCCATCGGCATTACCAACCAGCGCGAGACGGCCATCGTCTGGGATCGCAACACGGGCCAGCCGCTCTACAATGCCATCGTCTGGCAGGATACGCGCACCAAGGGCATCTGCGACGCGCTGGCCGCCGAGAGCGACCTGGGCCAAGACCGTTTCCGATCCAAGGTGGGCCTGCCGCTGGCGACCTACTTCTCCGGCCCCAAAATCAAGTGGCTGTTGGAGAACGTGCCCGCCGTTCGCGAGGCCGCCGAGACCGGCGACGCGCTCTTTGGCACGCCGGATACGTGGGTCATCTGGTGGCTCACCGGCGGCCCCAAGGGCGGCACGCACATCACCGACGTGACCAACGCGGGGCGCACGATGCTAATGGACCTCAAGACGTTGACCTGGGATGACGAGATTTTGGACATCCTAGGCATTCCGCGCTCCATGCTGCCAGAGATCCGCCCCTCCAGCGCTGCGCGCGCCTATGGCTTCTCCCGCGAGGATGGCGCCTTTGGCGAGGAGATCCCCATTACCGGCGATCTAGGCGATCAGCATGCCGCGCTCGTCGGCCAGACTTGCTTCACGCCCGGCGAGGCGAAGAACACCTACGGCACCGGTTGCTTTATGCTGCTCAACACCGGCACGGAGATCGTGCCCTCCGAAAGCGGCCTGCTCACCACAATGGGCTACCAATTCGGCGAGGAAGCCCCCATCTACGCGCTCGAAGGCTCTATCGCCATCACCGGCGCGTTGGTGCAATGGCTGCGCGACAACCTCGACTTCTTCGAGCGCGCGGCCCAGATCGAGGCGCTGGCCAAGGAGGTGGATGACGCGGGCGGCATCTACGTCGTGCCCGCCTTCTCCGGCCTCTTCGCGCCCTACTGGCGCAGCGACGCGCGCGGCGTCATCGTCGGGCTGACGCGCTACATCAACAAGCAGCACATCTGCCGCGCGGCGCTGGAATCGACCGCTTATCAGACCCGCGACGTGCTCGAGGCGATGGAGAAGGACGCCGGCGTCGAGCTGAAATCGCTCAAAGTCGATGGCGGGATGGTCGCCAACGAGCTGCTGATGCAGTTCCAGGCCGATCTGCTGGACGTGCCCGTCATCCGCCCGACCGTCACGGAGACCACGGCGTTGGGTGCGGCCTACGCCGCCGGGCTGGCCGTCGGCTTCTGGGAGGACATCGAGGCCCTGCGCCGCAACTGGGACATCGACCGCACCTTCGAGCCGCAGATGGACGATGACACCCGCGAGGAACTCTGTCGCGGCTGGAAAAAGGCCGTCGAGCGCACCTTGGATTGGGTGGAGGAGTAATTGCAGAAGGGGACACGGAGACTGGGAGACCAGGTGACAAGGGGACAAGGAGACAAGGTGACGGTGTATGATGAATCCGGCTATGATTCTGGGGAACGTGAACGGCGCTGGAGCATTCGCGAATCCAGTCCTGAAGTCTACGAGACGATGTTAGCGTCTGAGGATGTTCTTCGACGTGACTGGGATCAACCGGAAGAGGATGAAGCATGGGCCGATTTGTGAGGTTTCTCCGTCCTGCCTTTGTCTATCTCCACTATCTCCGCTAATTTCGTAGATTTTGATACGTGAGATATTTTTATCTTGTTGTCTCCAGAGGAGTTCAAAATGACTATTCCTAACGTATCTTACAAAGATGTATTAACCTTGAGCCAGCAACTTCAGGTTGGAGAGCAGTTACGCTTGCTTGAAGCATTGGCCCAGGTCCTGCGTGAGCGTCTCACTACCCAACCTCAACACAGTATTATGGAGCTACAGGGCCTGGGGAAAGAAATCTGGCAAGATATAGAAGTTGAAGCCTACATCGAAGAGGAACGGGCATCATGGGATGGGTAGACAGATTACGCGGACAAATTATCGCGATAGATACTGCCCCTTTGATCTATTTTATCGAAGAACATCCCACCTATCTACCTGTGGTTCTCCCTTTCTTTGAGGCTTTGGATCGCGGAGATGTTACGGTCATTACCTCAGTTGTAACGCTTGTAGAGGTTCTAGTGCATCCATTACGTCAAAATGATCATCAGTTAGTCCAGCAATATCGGGAAATTCTTACAAATGTTGTCGGATTGACTACCTTTCCATTAACGCCTGATATTGCGGAAATAGCGGCTGACCTGCGCGCAAAGCATAACCTGCGTACCCCAGATGCTATTCAATTGGCAACAGCTAGTCATAAAGGGGCACGGTACTTTCTTTCGAATGATATGCGTTTGCCAAGTTTGACCTCGGTAAAGCTGTTGCTGGTGGATGACTATCTGAGAACATAGATTCGTTTTGTTGCTTTGCTGTTTTGCTGCTTTGTTATTTTATACCCCATCATTTTTCAGG
>CAYXVS010000049.1:13324-15521 GCA_964468735.1 uncultured Anaerolineales bacterium
AACCAGGGGAAATTTTACGGTCGCTGGGTCGTCAACGCCGCCGGTCTCTACGCCGACATGGTGATGCACCAGGCCGGCGTCCGCCCAGAGTTTAAAATCACCGCGCGCCGGGGCGAGTATTATGTGATGGATCGCAATCAGGTCCAGGTCAACAACGTGCTCTTCCCGGTACCCACCGAGGTCAGCAAGGGCATCCTGGTCACCAACACGCTGCACGGCAACGTGCTCGTCGGCCCCAACGCCGAGGAGATCGAGGACAAGACCAACGTCGATGTCACGCCGGATGGCATGAAAGAGATTTGGGCCGGCGCGCAGAAGTTAGTGCCGAGCCTCGAGTATCGCGATGTGATCGCCGTCTTCGCCGGGCTGCGCCCCGGCGGCAACGCCCCATGTCAGGGCTGCGAGGTTGAGTATAACAAGGACTTCATCATCGAGGTCCCCGACGAGGTCGAGGGGTTGGTCAACCTGGGCGGCATCGAGTCGCCGGGGCTGACGGCGGCGCCCGCCATCGCCGTGCGCGTGACCGAGTTGTTGCGCGAGGCCGGCGAGGAGTTGCGCGAGCGATCCGATTGGCATCCGCTCCGCAAGGGCCGACCCGTCTTCCGCCACATGACGCACGAGGAGCAGGCCGCGCTGGTGGAAGAGGACCCGCGCTACGCGCGCATCATCTGCCGCTGCGAGTACGTCACCGAAGGCGAAATCGTGGCCGAAATCCACGCGCCCATCCCCGCCGTCACCTACGACGCCATCAAGCGCCGTACGTGGCTGGGCACCGGGCGCTGTCTGGGCGGTTTCGATATGCCGCGCGTAGTCGACATCCTGGCCCGCGAGCTGGGCAAAACGCCGGAGGAGATATCGAAGAAGGGGGCGGGATCGGAATTCTTGCGGCGCCCGACGAAGGAAGTTCCTGAGGTCGAGGAAGTTGAAGACGTCGAAGATGTCGCCGCAGGCAGTGAAGGTTAGAGGGAAGCGAGGTTATGATGAGCAAACAACTAAAGTCTAAGTACGATGTGATCGTCGTCGGGGCCGGGCCGGGTGGATTGGCCGCGGCCATCGCCGCCAAGGAAAACGGCGCCGACGATGTGCTGATGATCGACCGCGACCTGGAGTTGGGCGGCATTCTGCTGCAATGTATCCACAACGGCTTCGGCGTCGAAATCTTCAAGGAGGATCTGCCGGGGCCGAGCTACGCGCAGCACTACATCGACAAGGCCCAAGACGTCGGCGTCGATTGGATGTTAGATACGATGGTGTTGGATGTGACGCGCGACCGCAAAATCTACGCCACCGGCACCGACCACGGCTTCGTGGAGCTGGAGGCCAACGCGGTCGTGATGGCGATGGGCTGCCGCGAGCGCACCCGCGCCCAGATCAAGCTCCCCGGCCCGCGCCCCTCCGGCGTCTACACGGCGGGGACGGCCCAGCGGTGGGTCAACGTGGAGGGCTACCTCCCCGGCAAGAACTTCGTCATCTTAGGCTCCGGCGACATCGGGATGATTATGGCGCGCCGCGTCACCTTCGAGGGCGCCAGCGTCGCCCGCGTGCTGGAGGTGATGCCCTACCTCACCGGCCTGAGCCGCAACTACGTCCAATGCCTGTTGGATTTCGACATCCCCCTGCAACTGCGCCACACCGTCAAGCGCATCATCGGCAACGACCGCATCGAGGCCGTCGAGGCGGCGCAGGTGGACGAGAACTGGCAATACATCCCCGGCTCCGAGGAGATCATCCCCTGCGATACGCTGCTCCTCTCCGTGGGCCTCATCCCCGAGAACGAGCTATCGCAGAAGGCGGGCGTCGCGCTCGACCCCGTCACCGGCGGGCCGTTCGTCGATGACGGCTTCCAGACCAACGTGCCGGGCATCTTCGCGGCGGGCAACGTCGTGCATGTCTACGATCTGGTGGACTGGGTGACCACCGCCGGATTGACGGCGGGCAAGCGCGCGGCCCAGTTCGCGCAGGGCTGCTGCAACGAAAACCCGCAGTACGCGCCCACCTCCGCCGGCGAAAACGTCCGCTACGTCGTCCCCCACCACATCGATCCTGAGACGCTGACCGAGGAGCAGGTCATGCTCCAGATGCGCGTCACCCAGCCGATAGAAGAACCCGTCAGCATCGAAATCCACGATGGCGACAACCTCATCGCCAAGAAGCGCGCGCGCTACGCTCGCCCCGGCGAGATGGCCAGCATCACGCT
>CAYXVS010000050.1:0-9193 GCA_964468735.1 uncultured Anaerolineales bacterium
GATGCCGCACGAGGGTGATCTGCTTCATCGTATTTTCCTGTACCAGATGGCCCTCAACGCCATCGAGGTAGTGGATCACGTCGCGTAGCGTGACCCTGGGCGCGAGGCTATGGGGCTATGTAGGATGGCTCAAGCGCGATTGCTGGCGCGCGATCTCGAACATCAGGATGGCCGCTGCGATGGCCGCGTTAAGAGAATCCACGCCGGGCGCCATGGGGATGTAAACGTGATGCTGAGCCAAAGCGCGCGCCTCGGGGCCGGCCCCGGCAGCCTCCCCGCCGATGATGAGCGCGATGTTTTCGTGCCAGTTGGCCTTACTGTAGGGTATCCCCTCGCGCATCTCGGCCAGCCAGACCTTGGTGGGGGCTATTATCTCGCGCAGAGCCTCCCACGTGACCGACTGCATCGAGACGTAGAAATGCGCGCCCATCCCCGCGCGTACGACCTTGGGATTGGTGACATCGACGTTGCCGGGCGGCAACAGCACCTGTGAGACGTTGGTCGCCCACGCGGTGCGCAGCATCGTGCCTAAATTGCCGGGGTCGCGAATATTATCCGGGATGAGGATAAATCCCGGCGCAGCGGGTGGAATCTCCGGCGTGGGAAGCACAATCAGAATCCCTTGGGGGGTTTCCGTGTCCGACATCGCCAGCATCAGATCCTCCGGCACTTGGCAGCACCGGATCTGATGCTCCTCAAATATCGCGAGGAGAGCTTTCCCTGCTGGGTCGGCGGCGAAGTCGGCGGTGTAAAAAGCCTCTTCGATGGGGAGCTTGGAGGCCAGCGCCTCTTCTACCAAGCGCGTGCCCTCGGCCACCATCAGCTTTTCACGTGAACGACGGCGGGTGCTACGCTGAAGCGCTTGCACCCGCCGTACGTGTGCGTTGTTCGGACTGGTGATCTCCAGAACCAAATGTAATCAGTTTTGGGGAATCTTGATCTTTTGTCCGGGGTAAATCGTGGCCGGATTGCTGATGCTATTGTACCGCGCCAGGTAGAAATAATCGTAATTATAGCGCAGGGCAATGCGGAAGAGGTTCTCCCCGGGCTGCACGACGTGGGTTATCACACCATCGCCGCTTGGGGGCGGAGTTTCTCCCTCTCCTTCACCGGGAATGGTGATCTTTTGCCCGACATAAATCCGCGCCGGATTGGTGATGCCGTTCACTTGGGCGAGCCGCTCAACCGTCATGCCATACCGCAGGGCAATGCGGAAGAGGTTCTCGCCGGCTTGGACGATATGCGTTTGAGGCGCTGAGGCGGTGGCAGCCTCTTCTTCGCTGGGGATGGGCGTGGGTGGTGGGGCGGCTTCTGTCGGAGTCTTCGTTGGCTCAGGCGTGGTCACCTCAAGGGTTGGTTCGGCAACCGTTTCGGTGGGAGTTGGTGCGGCGACAGTTAGCGTAGCTTCTTCCGTAGGGGGTTCCTCTGTGTCCTCACCTTCACCTTCTTGTTGCTCGGTGTTCTGTTCGGCTAAATCGAGCATAGCGTTACCTTCATCACCGGCAGCTTCTGCGGTAGCCTCTGCGGCGGCTCCTTCTTCCGGCATATCCGGCAAATCCGGGGCGGCCTGTCTGCGGCATCCGACGAAGACTAAGGACAACATCACGAGCACGACTAGGACTAGCGATACAGGTTTACGGTTCATTGGAGCACTCCTTTCGTTAGATTTCACTATATATTATACTCGTTAATGTAAATTATAACAAGAGTTTACGTTACGGTCATGTTAAGGAGTTGTGAGAATGTTGGATCAATTAGGATTGTTTGAAGGTAAATCTGATCACCCCCGATCTGTTAGTGAAGTGACAGCACAAATTCGAACGTTGTTGGAGCAAGAGCCGGCGTTTCAGAATCTTTATATCCAGGGCGAGGTGTCGAATTTCTCGCGTGCTTCCTCTGGTCACATATATTTTACTTTAAAAGATGATAGCGCGCAATTAGGCTGTGTGATCTGGCGTAGCGCGGCCTACCGCCTGGATTATACGCCGCGTTCGGGCGATCAGGTGGTCGCGCATGGATATATTGGTGTCTATGAGCGGGGAGGCCGTTATCAATTCTACGTGGATCGGGTGCAGCCGGCCGGCCGCGGCGCGCTCTATGAGGAGTTCGAGCGGCTGAAGCGTCAATTAGAGGCGGAAGGCCTGTTCGATACGGCGTGCAAGCGTCCGCTGCCCACCTTTCCTCGGCGGATCGGCGTGGTGACTTCACCGACGACGGCGGCCCTGCGCGACGTGCTCAATGTCCTGCGGCGTCGATATCCGCTGGCGGAGGTGCTGCTCGCGCCGACGTTGGTGCAGGGCGAGACGGCGCCGCCCGGCATCGTCGCGGCCTTGGCTGCCCTCAACGCCCGCGAGGATGTGGACGTCATCCTGGTGGTGCGCGGCGGCGGCTCGATTGAGGATCTGTGGGCGTTCAACGATGAGCGCGTCGCGCGCGCGATCGCCGGCTCGCGGCTCCCCGTGGTGAGCGGGGTGGGGCACGAGACCGACTTCACGCTGGCCGATTTCGCAGCCGACGTGCGCGCTCCAACCCCCTCAGCGGCGGCTGAGGTCGTCTCGGTGGACTTGGCCGAGGTGCGCGCGGCGATAGCGCAGACCGTCAACCGCTTGGATCGCGGTCTAGAAGCGCGCTTGGTGAATCAGCAGGATCAGGTGCAGCATCTGACGCGTGCTTTGGAGCACCTTTCGCCCCGCTTGCGCCTCGAAAATGCGCGCCAGCGCGTGGATGAACTGCTGTCCCGGGCCGATAACCAGATGCTTTATTGTATGGAAGCGGCTCAGCATCGGACGGAGACATTGGAGGCGCGCCTAAAAGCCTTGAGTCCCGCCTCCGTGCTCGCGCGCGGCTATGCCATCGTCCGCGCGGCTGAGGATCGACAGGTTTTGACCTCGGCGGCGCAGATGCAGCGACTGAGAGAACCGAAAGGGCTGGATGTGATTTTACAAATGCAGGATGGGGAGATCGAAGCAATAATTGACTAAATTAACCTTAGTGAATACGCTGATTCTTAGCATAATATTTTGGGGACTTGCTTAATCCTCTCTCTGCGTTAAAATGACGCATGAGGAGAATCAATATGAGACCCCGTAGATTATGGGGGATTTGGCGTGGGATCGTGGCTTGGATGCTGATGTTCGCGGTCGTCCCAACCGTAAACGCGCAAGAACTAACCCCCGATCCGACGACAGATCCTGTCCTGGAAATAATGTCCCAGATGTCCCCGGCCGAGAGGGTGGGGCAGTTGGTGTTGGTCTCTTTCCCCGGCGCCGCGCCCAGCCTCGATTCGGAGATCGCAGCGCTGATCCGTGACTACGGCATCGGCGGCGTAATTCTGCGCCCGGCGAACGGCAATTTCGGCGCGCGGCGGATCGACCCGCTCACATTGATCTCGATGACGAATCAACTCCAATCGCTGGCTGAGCGGACGTCAGCTGCAGCTATCACACCCGATGTGGGAATGCCATATCTTCCGCTGTTTATCGCGACGACGGCCAGCGCGGAAGGCATGCCGATCACGGCGTACATCTCCCGGACGACCTCCCTGCCAACGCCCATGGCCTTGGGCGCGACGTGGGATGAGACGTTGGCTGAGACGGCCGGCTACGTGATGGGCCGCGAGTTGTCCGCATTGGGCGTTAATCTCTTTTTAGGCCCGGATCTGGACGTGATGTTGACGCCGCGTCCCGGCGATCCTTCCGATCTCGGTACGCGCGTCTTCGGCAGTCATCCCTTCTGGGTGGGGAAGCTGGGCCAAGCCTATATTCAGGGGATGCACCAGGGCAGTGAGCAGCGCATGTTGGTGGCGCCCCGTCACTTGCCGGGGTTGGGAAGTGCGGATCGGCCCTTGAGTGAGGAAATCCCCACCGTCCAAAAATCCCTGGCCGAACTGGAACAGGATGAGTTAGTGCCTTTCTTTGCTGCGATGGCAGGGGAACCGGGCGTTGCTTCTGTTGCGGATGGCGTCTTGGTGACGCACAATCGCTATCGGGGGTTCGAGGGCAACATCCGGATTTCCACCCAGCCCATCAGTTTGGATACGCAGGCGCTCAAGCTTCTGATGAGCCTAGAGCAGGTCGTGGGCTGGCGGGAGGCAGGGGGGGTGTTGGTCTCTGAAAATTTGGGATTGCGTTCGATACGGGAGTTTTATAACCCAGAGGGCACGTCGTTCAATGCTCGCCGCGTCGTCCAAGAGGCGCTCATCGCCGGTAATGATCTTCTCATCTTGGATAAATTCTCCGCAGATGGGGAATGGTCCACGCACTTCGCCAATATCCGGGATACCCTGGATTTTCTGACGACTTTGTATGAGAGCGACGCGACGTTCCAGAGCATTGTGAACGCGGCTGTGTATCGGGTCGTGCAGATGAAGCTACGTGCTTTCCCGGAGTTTTCGCCGCCGGCGGTGAGCATCGCGCCGGATGCGGCTGAAGAAATCTTGGCGGAGGAGCAGAGTGTCGGCGCGCAGACGGCGATGAATGCGCTGACGTTGATTTTCCCGCTCTCGGAGGATTTGTTGTTGCCGCCGCCGCAGGAAGATGAATCGATTGTGATTTTTACCCAGGAGCATGATGTCCAACCCTTGATCGGGGGGGCGACGTTGCCTTTATTGCAGCGAGATGCGTTGTCCAATGCGATCCAGCGTTTTTACGGCCCGCAGGGGACGGGCATCATTGAGCCGGGTACCGTCCAATCGTTTACGTTCTCACAATTGCGTCGGGCGTTGGAGACCGGCCGGCAACCGGTGATTGTCGAGCCGCCAGAAGAAGAACCAGCGGAAGAGTCGGAACCAATCGAGGGCGAGGAGGGAGAGGGAGAAGAAGCATCGGCAGAGGAAGAGATGCCGACAGCCACGGCAACACCAGCCCCTGTGCCTATCGCCAACATCGTCTTCGATGCGCTTGAGCAGGCGGATTGGATTGTCTTTGCGCCGATGGGCCTGTATCCTGATGATCCCAACGCCACGGCGTTGAAGGATTTCCTGCGAGAGCAGGCGGGCTTGTTGGATGCGCAACTGGTTGTCCTGGCGTTCGGCCCGCCTTATGAACTAGATAGCACGGAGATCAGCAAATTGGATCTCTACTACGCGCTTTACTCCCCCGGCGATGCGTTTGTCGAGGTCGGAGTCCGCGCGCTCTTCCGTGATTTGGTCGCCGCTGGGGCGTCGCCGGTGAATATTCCCGCTCTGAACTACGATATTTCGCAACAGACCAGACCGGATCCCGATCAGATGATCGGACTGAACCTGGTGGACGTCGCTGGCGAAGTGTTGACGCCCCTCAAGGAAAGCAACATTCGTAAAGGGGATGTCGTCAACCTGCGGACAGGGGTGATTTTGGATCGCAACGGGCATCCGGTGCCGGATGGTACGTCTGTGCGATTTGTGTTATCTTATCCGCAGGAAGGAGTCGAGCAGGTTGTGCAGGCGAAGACGCAGGGCGGCGTCGGGACCACATCCGTCACGTTGGATCGGGTAGGGCAGTTGGATATTACTGTGCAATCGGAGCCGGTGCTTTCATCGGTACGGCTCCAGTTGAACATTCGTGAGGATTCTGTGGACGTCTTTTCCAGCACGCCGACGCCGCTGCCCACGCCTTCCGTTGAAGTTGCTGAAGTTGAGGAGGAGACCGTGACGCCCACGCCTCAGCCAGAATTACCCAAGGATCAGCGCCTTCCAGAGCCGATTCGATTGCCAAGGCCGCAGAGATGGCGGCTCCTGGGGTGGGCTTTGATGGGTACATTGGTCGTCATGGTGCTGGGGGTTGTCTGGGGGCGTGAGCGCAAGATGTCGGTTGAGGTTGCGATACGTCTTGGGCTGCTGGGGGCTATCGGTAGCTTGGCGGCCTATGTGATTTGGATTGCGGTGGGACGATTCCAAATTCCAGCCTGGTATTATGGGATAGCGCGGCAGGAATTTGTGGCGAGCGGCATCACGTTGGGGATAGGAGGGCTTGTGCTGTTGATCGCGATGGGGGCTGATTCTCTGCGACGTGAGTTACAGGAGGCGCCTTCAAGGCGTTAGCAAGACCGCAATTGCCAGTAGGCTGAAGGCGATGAGGATCAAGGGGAGATTGGAGCGGACAGTGTTATTCAAATCTTGCGTGGGCAACACAAAGGGCTTGGCATTGAGTGGGCCGGTGGACTGGTGCAACATCTTCTGGAAAGCCTCGATGTCCGCGATTCGGTCGCCGGGATGCAGCGCCAGCGCAGCGAGGATAGTTTGCTGGACGGCGGGTCGGATATGTGAGTTGATCTCGCGCGGTGGGGCCAGCAACTCCGGCTTGAGAAAGCGCTCGCGGGCTGTGGCTGGCGGTTTCCCCGTCAGGAGGTGATAGAGGGTCGCACCTAAGGCGTAAATGTCACTGCGCGTATCCGTGTGAGTGTCATCGCCGCCGTATTGCTCGAGCGGCGTGTAGGCGGCCGTGCCGCGACCCTGAACGACTGTGATCGTGCGCGCCTCATCGTGCGTCAGCACTTTGACCAGGCCGAAGTCCACTAGCTTGAGTAGACCGGAGGGCGTGAGCTTGATATTGGAGGGTTTAATATCGCGGTGTAAGATTGGAGGGTCTTGTTGATGTAGATAGGACAAGGCGCTGCACAATTGATCGGCCCAATCCAGCACTTGCACTTCTTTCAAGAACCCCTCATCTCGCTGCGCTTGCGTGATCAGCTCGCGCAAGTCGTGACCCGGCACAAAATCCATCACCAGGTACTCGCGGCCTTTCTGGGTGAAATAATCGGAGACTTTAGGCAAGTTAGGATGATCCAATCGGGCCAGGACTGAGGCCTCCTGCCGGAATTGCTCCCGGATTTGCTGGCGGCTCGTATCTTCCATATCTGGGTCGGGCGCGATTTCCTTGATGGCACAGATTCGCCCGGTCAAGAGCGTGTCTTCGGCGCGATAGACAGCGCCCATTCCGCCTTGACCAATTGGGCCAACGATCTTATATCTGTTTTTGAGCAGGGTTTGGGAAGCCAGTAGTTTTGCCATTATGATATTGATCATAACCTGGTTAGGATGCATGTCAAGGTTTCAATCAGCTAGACTAAGGAGAATTCATGGACGAAGTAAAGCAGGAGAACCATCCGTTTTTGATCATCTATAAGGGGGCGCTGGCGGGCACGCGATGGTCCTTGGACAGCGATACTATGACCATTGGGCGCGGATCAGACTGTGATATTGTTATGCTGGAGCGGCAGATTTCACGTTACCACGTGCGCATCGAGCGTGATGAGCGTGGCTATCTCCTGCGGGATCTGGGGAGCAAAAATGGCACCTTTGTGAATGATGAACCGGTGCGGGAGCAACCCTATCGGCTTCGTGATGGCGATGAGATCAATTTGGCGAAGACGGTGCAGATGGGGTTTGTCGCCGGCGATGCAACTCTGCCATTGGAATCTGTAGAGGGTGAAGGGACTATGGGATTGGAGACATCAGACTCTGAACTGGAAGTGCATCCTACGACGCGCCGCGTCTGTTTGGGGCGTGAGGAGTTGGACCCGCCGCTCTCGCCGGCCCAATTTGCGCTGCTTGATTTGTTGGTCTCCTCGGGGGAACGAGTGGTCACGCGACAGGAGATTATCGAGACAGTCTGGCCAGACGCAATGGGCGGCGTGACGGATCAAGCGGTCGATGCGTTAGTTTATCGCTTGCGAGAGCGCTTGGCGGAACTGAACCCAGATCATGAGTATGTCGTGACTGTGCGCGGGCATGGGTTGCGGTTTGAACAAGTTGAGTAACGTTGTGAAATTTGTGTTTCCCGGGTATATTTCGCGTAGTCATAAAGCCCAACATGAAAACGGCTCATTTTCGACTTTTCTAATAGGACAACAAATAGACTATGCGAAATAAACTCCCTCGATATCCGCTTGATTTGGGGCTTTTTCTAGCGGTAGCTTTAGCTCTCATCGCCTCATGGCCCTTCTTGACCAATCCTGGCTTGCCCGGTGCCACGGATGCCGAACTCCATATCTTTCGAATCGCTGAATTGGGCTTTAGCCTGCGAGCCGGGAACCTCTATCCTCGCTGGGCGCCTGATTTCTACCACGGGCATGGTTATCCCATTTTCAATTATTATGCACCGCTGACCTATCATCTGGGCAATTGGCTGACGTTGCTGCAACCGCAGCACGCAGCCGCTGGCGCGAAACTCCTCTTTGTCCTCTCCCAGGTACTGGGTACAGTGGGGGCGTATCTCTTGGGGAAAAAATTCGGGCGACAGGGTGGGGGACTCTTGGGGGCAGCCGCTTTCACCTTCAGTCCCTACATTTTCCTGATCAACCCTCATATCCGGGGCGATTTGCCTGAGGTCTTCGCGGTGGCCTTGATTCCGTGGGCCTTATGGAGTTGGGAATCTCTCTGGCAGGATGGCGGCAAGACGCACTTCGTTATCGCCATCCTCAGCGCCGGGGGGGTGCTTCTCAGTCACAATTTGAGCGGTCTCACCACGATGATTCTACTGCTCGCGCTCTCCCTGTGGCATTGGCTGGGACTTCGAGAGCGCGCGTCCTTTTGGCCGGCGCTGTTGGCCGGTGTCCTCGTCGTTGGATTGACCACTTACTTCTGGTTGCCCTTTTTGATAGAGCGGTCGTACATCAAATTAGACGTGGCCGGAGAAGGGCACTACGATTTTCACAATCATTTTGTAATGCTCAAAGAACTCTTGGCCCCGCTGCCCCGATTGGATTGGGGAACAACTGTCCCCTATGTCCCGATGACCTTTGGCTTAGTCCAGGGCTTGCTATTTGTGCTGGGCGCTCTCCTGGCGCTCAAGCAGAAATTCCTTCGCTCGTTAGGGTTTTACGTGGCGAGTGGAGCAACATGCCTCTTTCTCATCACCCCATTCAGCACGCGCGTGTGGGAGATCGTGCCGGGTCTCGCTTTCTATCAATTCCCATGGCGATTTCTAGGGCCGTTAGCTGCGCTCTCCGTGCCGCCTATCGCGTTCCTGGCACGACGTGCGCGACAGAACAAACGTTCGATGTTTTTTGGCGTACTGCTTTTTGGGATCGTGATCTTCACAGCCCTACCGGGCCTCGCACTGCCCCCGTGGGAGGATGCCTTTGGCGCCATCACACCGCGCACCATCATCGAGGCGGAGCTGGAAGGACGGTGGCGCGGCACGACGTCCACCAATGACTTCGTGCCCTCCACGGTGGACATGATCCCCGGCCCTCAGAAGAGTGTCTTGACCTC
>CAYXVS010000050.1:9293-11254 GCA_964468735.1 uncultured Anaerolineales bacterium
TCGTGCCCTCCACGGTGGACATGATCCCCGGCCCTCAGAAGAGTGTCTTGACCTCGTATCCTCCGCCCGTGGATCGCGTCAATCGCTACACGCTGCCGGAGCAGGCCCACGTCGAGGTGTTGCCCTCAGCGCCGTGGCACAGTCACTTTGCCATCACCTCGCCGGAGAAATTCCTGCTACGACTCTACCTCTTCCATTTCCCGGGCTGGCGCGCCTATGTCGACTGCCAACGGGCGCCGATTGAGATCGCGCATCCAGAGGGCTTCATCACCGTTGAAGTCCCGGCCGGAGAGCACGAGGTTTGGCTTCGATTTGAGGACACATGGCCGCGCGCGCTAGGGTGGGGCATCGCCGGCCTCAGTTTGATCGTGGGGATACTTTATCTCATCTACATTCATCCAAGCGATGAGAGAGACGCGAAGAAGAACGAGGAACCATCACCATCCACGTCACTGTTGGCCTGGATGGCAGGCATCATCGTTGTGATGCTGCTACTAAAATTGGGAGATAGCACCTTCGGCTGGCTGCACTATCAATCTCCGCCGGGGGAAGCGCGCGCAGCCCAATATCATCAAGAAGCCAACGTCGGTGGCGAGATCAGCTTGCTGGGCTTCGATCTCTCGTCGAAGCGCGCACGGCCCGGCGACACGCTGGACGTGACGCTTTACTGGCACGCGCAGCATCCCTTGACCGAGACGTACCAGTCCTTCGTGCACTTTGTGGGGGCGGATGGCGAGGTGTGGACGCAATCAGATCACCTAAACCCAGCGGGGTTCCCGACAGACCGCTGGCCAACCAATCGCTATGTGTGGGACAAACATCGGTTGGCCCTACCTAAAGAGCTGCCGAGTGGGGAGTACACGTTATCCGTGGGGATCTATGTGCTCCAAACTGATACACGCCTGCCGATCCTGGGGGCGGAATGGGGGCATGTGTCAGATCACATTGTACTGAAGGAATCGATTAGGGTGCGATAAGAGCCAGGCCGTTTCAAGAAGAAAATAAACCTCCCGAAAATGAGCAGTTTTCCGAGAAAAAAGATCAGGTTTGGGAGGTTTTGAATTTTGGGACTTCTTCGCTCTGCGCGTTCTACTTTCCGTGTTGGAGGGTGCGCTGATAGATGTCCTCTCGCTTCTTATCATTGCGGCGCGCTTGGCGAGCTTTATTCTTTTCCTTGTTGCGGCGAGATTCTGACTGAGCTTGTTGGAAGGCCACTTCCATCGGAGAAAGGAATTCCTCCGTCTCGTCGTCCATATCGATGTCCTCTTCGATGTTAAGCGAGAGATCGATCTGACGCTTGCGATTATCCACTTTGAGGATTTTGACTTCGATGGTGTCGCCGCGTCGCACGATATCGCTGGGATCCCGCACATAATCGCCCATCTCTTTGACGTGGAGCAGACCGGGACGCGCAGCGCCGACATCCACAAAAGCGCCGTAGCGTTCCATTCGGACGACTGTGCCCTCGCGCACCTGACCAGGAGCCAATTCGCTCCAGGTCACGTCTGGTGGCTCAACCATCGTGAGTGCAATGCGACCCTGCTCTGGTTTCACATCTAACACCCAGACGTTGACTTCATCGCCCTCTTCCACCACGTCGGTGACCTTCTTGACGCGATCATCGGAGAGCTGTGAGATGTGAACCAAACCATCGCACTCGACCCCCACATCCACAAAAGCGCCGTACAGCTCCGTATGGGTGACCTTACCCTTAAGACGCATCTTGGGTTCAAGCTCTGTGATGGAGGTTGGTTGATTTGTGATTTCCTCTGGCATAAAACTATTCTCCTTACTCGACTCTAAAATCGACTTTAAAATTGGACTTGAAAACTCTCGAAAGCTTAATAACTGAGGTATTATAATGTACTTGGATATGTTGTCAAACATACATCTAACCAGCAACCAGTAACCAGCAACCAGCAGAATGTGTTTGGGCCGGCGTCTTTTGCCCTCCCCAAGCG
>CAYXVS010000050.1:11354-15291 GCA_964468735.1 uncultured Anaerolineales bacterium
TAACCAGCAACCAGCAGAATGTGTTTGGGCCGGCGTCTTTTGCCCTCCCCAAGCGGCTCCGCCGTACTCCCGACTCAATCTCGGTATTACTCCTGATATCCTTTGCGTTTGAACTCTTTTAGCTCCCGCCGCACGCGCCGATCAGCGTCCCGTTCGGCGATGGCCGCGCGCTTATCGTACTTGCGCTTGCCCCGCGCGATGCCGATTTCCACTTTGGCGTAATCGTTCACGATGTACATTTTTAGGGGGACGATGGTGTAGCCTTTTTGATTGACATCTCGCGCGATGCGGTCGATCTCCCGCCGGTGCATCAGCAGCTTGCGCGGGCGTTTAGGATCGTGCGTCCAGATGCCAGCCTGTTGATAGGGCGCAATATGCACATCCATCAGCCACATCTCGCCGTTGCGAATGGTGACGTAGCCCTCCTTGAGACTGACGCGGTGATCGCGCACCGATTTGATCTCCGTCCCTTTGAGCGCGATCCCCGCCTCATAGCGGTCATCAATGAAGTATTCGTGGCGCGCCTTTCTATTGGTCGATACAATCTCAATCTTCGATTCTGGCATAAGCCCTAGTTTTGCTCCAGCAGATATTCAATCGCGCGATCCAGTTGCGGATCTTCATCTTCAGCTGCGTCCGCCGGGAATTCCGCTTTGATATCCGGCGTGAGGCCATTATCGTGGATCATCTGCTCATCCGGCGTGAACCAGCGGGCGGTGGTGACCCGGAATTGCGAACCGTCATCTAAGTCGTAGGGAACCTGGACGGAGCCTTTGCCCACGGTCTGCTCTCCAATCAACACGACGCGGTCACGATCCTGCAAGGCGCCGGCCACGATCTCCGAGGCGCTGGCGCTGTATTGATCCACCAACACAACCATCGGAATATCCTCGCCTCGGTCGCCATCGTAGGAGTAGAAACGCTCCTCTTTCCCGTCGCTGTCGCGCTTGATTGCGACCAGCCCTTCATCCAAGAAGAGATCCGACATTGTGATGGCTTCCACCAACCAGCCGCCGGGATTGCTGCGCAGATCAAAGATCAAACCTCGCGGATTCTCCTGTTGTAACTCCTTGAGGGCACTCTCTACCTGTTGTGTCGCGCCCTCTCCAAATTCCAGCAGGTGGATGTAGGCGATGTCATCTTCCAGCATCTCGGATTCGAGCATCGGGACCTCGATGCTCGCGCGCGTCACTGTGATGTAGATAGGGTCGGGTTCGCCCTCGCGCGCGATTTTGAGTTCTGCCTCGCTCCCGGCCGGGCCGCGCACAAAGCTGATCGCCTCGTAGAGTCCCAATCCTACAATGGATTTATCTCCCACGGCCAGGATCAGATCGCCAGGCTTTACCCCAGCTTTCTCGGCGGGTTGCCCGGGCATAAGGCTCTCAATTTTCAAATAACCATCTTCCGTCATCGTGACCATCGCGCCGATGCCCTCGAACTCCCCGCTGGCATCCTCATTGAGAATGGACGCGATCTTTGGCTCGATGAACGAAGTGTAGGGGTCATCCAACGTCAATAACATCCCACGAATTGCGCCGTAAGCTAAAGTTTTGCCATCTGGGATTTCACCGTAGTACTCATTGCGCATAATTTCTATGACTTCACTTAAGATTTGGAAGTCAAACTGTGTAGGTTCCGTCGTAGCCTCTTCTGTCGCTGGCGCACCTTCTTCAGTTCCAGCTTCGGTCTCAGAGGGAGTGGAGTGGGGAACCTCAATCGTTGTCACCCGGCTGCTGCTCTCCGTAGCGGGGCGATTGACCAAATAGCCGACGAAGAATCCGCCCGCAAAGGTCCCAGCCAGTAACGTCGTAGCAACAAAGATTGCCACAACGACCATCATCGTCCTTTTCATACGTTATTTTCTCCTCAGCAACTCAGTAAATTTAAAGCAGATAGTCATCATATTAACCACAGCTATGTATTCTAACACAGTGTGGGCGAGATTCAAGACCTCGTTATTGTTGGGCAAACAAAGCAGTTCTGAAGTGTTCCAGATGCACGAGGTTGCGCGCTAAACAATTGATCGCACATCAACCCCAGCTTCATTTGCCTTGTACTTGGTTAAGCACGCTTCTGCTTCGAATTCCCATTGTTTCTTCAGGGAGGCGATCAGCAATCCAAACCCTGATTTTAGGGCATTTTACAACTTCCGACTATATATATTATGTAAAGTTAGGGCCAAAATCGCGTCACAGGGGTTGAATTGGATAGAGTGTCCCTTCCGTAAAGCCGCGCTCCCGATAGTAGCGCCGCGTGCCAACAGCGGCGATCACGGCCAGTTCGTCGAATCCCGCATCGTGTGCTATCCTAGCAGCGATCTCCAGAAGCTCCGTGCCTAAGCCGCGATGTTGGCCGCCGCGTCCGTGCGCGCCCAGCGCCTGCGCCGGGCCGTAGATGTGCACCTCGCGGATCATCGCCGCTGTGCGGATCTCCGGGATCGCCAGATCGTCGCGCGGCGCGTGCGGCAATGAGAGTCGCAGGAAGCCGGCTAAATATCCGCCCGGCGTGAGATATTGTAGGAAATGCTCCTGTGTGGCGTCGGTCGCATAAGAGACCATGTCTAAGGTCACGTGATCGAAATCCGCTTTCACTTTACCGCGCACCTCGCGGCACCGGACGCACTGACAGCGCAATCCTTCTTTGGTCATCCGCTGCTGGATGATTTGGCGCAGATTACTCTTCGTCGTGCCTGCAACAATATATTGCGCTGGAATGTCACGCATCAATCTATTAACGCGGCAGTAGGGTTGAATTAGCAATTTACATTGCTTAAGCATCTCGATCAGGTCTTCCTCTGGGTATGGCTCGTATTTGCCGCGTTGCCATAGCTTATACAATTCGGTGTGCTCCAGGAGCGCCGTTGGGTAGATTTTCATTTCGTCGGGACGGATGGCGGGATCGTCCCATAGCCGTTTGAAGTCCTCCAAATCGGAATCCAACGTCGCGCCGTAGAGATTGGGCATCCAGTGTAGGACGATCTTGAAGCCCCCCAGGCGCAGCAGGCGCATCGCGCGCTTGGAATCGGCGACGGTGTGGCCGCGATGGTTCAACTTCAAGATGCGATTATCCAGCGATTGGACGCCGATCTGCACCTTCGTCACGCCCTGGCGACGCAAGCGCGCGATCTCTTCCGGCGTGATCCAATCCGGGCGCGTCTCGACGACTAATCCCACGTTACGATGCGGCGCCGTCTCATTGTAGCGCAGCGCCGCATCTAAGGTCTCCGACTCCGTCTCGTTCATCGCATCGAAGCAGCGGAGGAGGAACCACGCCTGATAGGTTTCTGGGTAATAGGACCACGTCCCGCCTAAAATGAGCAACTCGATCTTGTCGGTGGCGTGACCCAGCGCCTCCAGCGCCTGGATGCGGACGTGCGTTTGCTTGTAGGGATCATAGTCGTTCTGGATCGCGCGCAGCACGCCCGGCTCGCCATCCAAGTAGCTCTTGGGCGCTTGCGCCTGCTCCGGGCAGAAAATACACTCACCGGGACATTCGTACGGCTCGGTCAGCACGGCGACCGGCGCCACGCCGGAGATCGTCCGCACGGGCCGCCCCCGCAATCGCCGCTTGAGCGCGGGATCGCGCGCCAGGGCCCCCTCCTCCACGAATCGTTCGTAGGCGTCGATGAGCTGCGATTTGGCGTACAGTCCGCCCTCTGGGCGCGGATGTCGCCGCAGGATTGACATCAGCTTGTCCTTCACTTGATCCTGTGGCAGCGCTTGGATAGCGCGCAACGCGCCCAAAACGTTCTCGCGTTCCTCGGGCGTATCTAAATCTAAGGTCTCTGGTATACCGTTCTTTGTCATAGCCCTCATTATAACATAGATGTTTTGTTCGTAGTTAGCTACGCAGCGAAGCGGAGTAGCGTTAGCGCTTACGAACATAGGTTGTCAACTCGCGTCGGGCCGATTATACTTGACAGCACTATGAGAGATAT
>CAYXVS010000051.1:0-1485 GCA_964468735.1 uncultured Anaerolineales bacterium
CGGTCGTACAGATAGTCCACGCGCTCTTCGGGCGTCATCTCTTGAATGTTCATCTGTTGGTCTCCTGTGAAAATACGCTAACCTTGCGAAGGTTACGGGATAGCGCTTGGATATAATGCCGTCTTGGCTAGGCCAGAAGGGTTTTGGCCCGATAACACTTCAGGAACCTTCGCAAGGGTTATTTCAAAGCGCCACCGTGCAGCCCAGGCCGGGCACGTCGCTGGCGATGAGCCAGCCTTCTTCTAACCTAAAGCGCTCCTGCGTCGGATCCTCGGCCAGATCGAAGTGGCCGTCGAGATCCACATAGCGCACGCCGGCGTTGCTCAACGCGAACGCCAGCCCGGCGGCGATCAGCAGCGCCGGCTCGTTGACGCAGCCGATCATCGTGGCGAGGCGGGCGGCGCGGGCAATCGCGACCATCTGGCGGGCGCGGTCGATGCCGCCGCAGGTCGCCAGCTTGATGCTGATCCCATCAGCGGCGGCGTGGCCGGCGATCTCCAGCGCGGAAGCCGGGTCGAGGGTGCTCTGATCGGCCAAGATGGGCGCCTTGCTCTGCCGGGTGACCTGGCGGAGGGCCGCCACGCCGGAGGCGGCGGGGACAGGCTGCTCCAGCATCTCGATATGGCCCTCCAAGGCGCGGGCGACGCTGAGGGCCTGCGGGATGTCATAGCCCTGATCGGCGTCTAAGCGCAGGGTGAGATTGGGGAGCGCGTCGCGCACGGCGCGGACGCGGCGCACATCCTCCTGCGGATTGATCCCGCCCTTGATCTTGAGGATGCGGAATCCCTGGCGCGCGCGCTTCTGGGCCATCGCGACGGTCTCTTGGGTGTCGCCCACGTTGATGGTGACCGAGGTCTGGATGCGGCTGCGATACCCGCCCATCAGGCGATGGAGCGGCATGCCGACGGCCAGGCTGATCAGATCGTGAAAGGCGATGTCGAAGGCGCAGAGGGCCGAGGGCGTCTTGGGGGTGAGTTGCTCCAGCTCGGCGAGCGCGTAGGAGATGTTCATGGGGTTGAGATCGCGGGCGCGGGCGGCGCACTGCTCGCACGCGCGCGTCACGCTGGCCATCGTCTCGCCCGTGATCTGCGGATCGAAGGCCGCGCAGCCCCAGGCCACATACCCTTGGCGCGTCTCGATGCGGATGAAGACCACGCCCGCGTGCTGCACCTCTTCCTCGCCGTGGTAGGCGGTGCGGTAGGGCAGGCGAAGCGGCAATTCCATCGGCGTCACGTCGATATGGGTGATTTGCATAATAGCGTCTCCTTTCGGTCAGTTGTGGTCAAACCTGGCGAAGGTTCCAGATGGCTATCCCTTCGGTGCGTCTTGTGCTCCAGACTCGTCGCCTTGGCGACAAGATTCTTTTAACCTTCGCAAGGGTAGGCTAAGATTCGCGACGATACGAGACGAATGGAAGCTCTCCCTCGGTTGGCGAGGGCGCCTGTAAGAGCGCCCAGAGAAGTTCCCCGTGATTTTGAAAGTCGT
>CAYXVS010000051.1:1585-15268 GCA_964468735.1 uncultured Anaerolineales bacterium
GGCGAGGGCGCCTGTAAGAGCGCCCAGAGAAGTTCCCCGTGATTTTGAAAGTCGTCCGCTTGCAGGGCGGCTAGATCCATCCAGCGCGGCTGCGAGGCCTCCTCGTCCTCGACTTCGTCATCCGCCAGCAGATCCAATGTAAGCGGCGCGCAACGATAGTAGAAGAGATATTCGTGATACGCCTCATCCAGCGGATCGTAGTAGAAGAAATCCTCGCGGACGTGGGCCAGTCCCTCGACGGCGATCTCGATGCCGGTCTCCTCCTTCAACTCCCGCCGGAGCGCGGCGCGGATGTGCTCGCCCAATTCGACGCCGCCGCCCGGCAGGTAAAGCTTCCCCCCGTTGCGATTGCGGATCAGCAGCGCGCGCCCCTCGTGCGTCAGCAGCGCGTAGGCCGAGACTCGAAGTTGGAGTTTCTCCGCCGGCAGATAGACCGTCTCGCCATAGAGCGTCGTGCAAGCAACCGTCGTCATCGGAACTCCTTGAAAAATTAATTGTAAGTTAGAGGTTGCGAGTTTAAAGTTATCTGAAGTCAAAAGTCGAAAGTCCAATGTTAGGTGAAATCCAACTCTATTATACGCTGCTCAGGTGGCTTGACAAAATCCTAAGCTGCGGTAAAATCACAATCGTTCGGGCCAACAATACAGCTAACAATGCATGAACAATGCCGAAGTGGCGGAATTGGCAGACGCGCTGCGTTCAGGGCGCAGTGACCCTTGCGGTCATGTGGGTTCGACTCCCACCTTCGGCACTTTGATCCCCAGAGATTGCTCTGGGGATTTTTTTGTATCTAAACCTTCCGGGAAGCCGCAAAATAGCCCGATATTGGAAGGGAATTGGTTTGACCGGGTGATTTTAGTTTGAGAAAACCCGTTCATAGCTTCCCGGAAGGTAGGGGGCTGAGTCGTTACGTTTTGGGGCACTTTTCAGGATAGCGAGAAAATGGAGGCAGCTATGGAACTTGTTGATCTGCGAAGCGATACGGTGACGCGGCCCACGCCCGCGATGCGCGAGGCGATGGCCCAGGCCGAGGTGGGCGACGACGTCTACGGCGAGGATCCGACTGTCAATCGGTTGCAGGCGATGGCGGCGGAGCGCCTGGGCAAGGCGGCGGCGCTCTTCGTGCCCAGCGGCACGATGGGGAACCTGGCGGCGCTGTTGGCCCACTGCGGGCGCGGCGACGAGGTGATCGTGGGCGATAGAAGCCACACCTTCCGCTACGAGCAGGGCGGGATGGCGGCGCTGGGCGGGATCATGCCCTATCTGGCGCCCAATCAGCCGGATGGGACGCTGCGCCTGGAAGATATTAAGCGCGCGGTGCGGGCCGACGACGATCATTTCCCGCGCTCGCGGCTGATCTGCCTGGAGAACACGCACAATGTGTGCAACGGTTCGCCGCTGACGGCGGCGTACGTCGCGAAGGCAGCGGCGCTGGCCCACAGGCATGGGCTGATGGTCCACGTCGATGGGGCGCGGCTCTTCAACGCGGCGGCAGCGCTGGGCGTTCCCGCGTGCGAGTTGGTGAAGGATGTGGACTCCGTGACCTTCTGTTTATCGAAGGGGCTGAGCGCGCCGGTCGGGTCGGTGCTGTGCGGCAGCGAGGCATTCATCCGCGAGGCGCGGCGCGCGCGGAAGGTGTTAGGCGGCGGGATGCGCCAGGCGGGCGTGATCGCGGCGGCGGGCGTGGTCGCTCTGGAGCAGATGGTGGAGCGACTGCCGGAGGATCATCGGCGCGCCCGGCGCTTGGCCGAGGGCTTGGCCGCGATCCCCGGCGTGGCTGTGCAGCCGGCGCCCACCAACATCGTCTACTTCGGCCTGGAGCCAGAGGCGGCGCTCTCCGCGCCGGAGGTGGAGGCGCGGTTGAAGGCCCACGGCGTCCTGCTCTCGGCGCGCGGACAGCACGATTTCCGGGCCGTCACGCACTACTGGATCGACGACGCGGGCATCGAGCGCGCGATCACAGCGATGCAGGCGGTGGTGGCGGGGTAGAATAGGGAGCGGCGGCTGCCATAACACAAGGCGGGACACACTTGGGTGTTGAAAGTGTGTCCCGTCTTGTTGTATCTTGGTATATCCCTACGAATTTTCCGCGTTTACCTCTTCTAACTTAGTTAGAAGCTCCTCTTTCAATTCGGCGGCGACGCTGGCGGTGGCGTAGATGTCATTCAACTCCTCTGGATCGGCTTTGACGTTGTAGAGTTCGTACTCGTCATCGAAACCGTCGTAGCCGCGATAGTGGATGAGCTTGTAACGCCCTTTGAACATCGCGATGGTGGCTTGCGTGAGCGGTCCTATCTTGACGTTGGCCTTGGCCTCGACCGCGAAGATGCTGCGCTCCGCACCGGCGGCCTCGTCGGGCGTCTGGTACGGCGGCAGGATCTGCCCCGCGCACCAGGCGGGGATGGGGCGATTGGCGAGGTGGAGGAGCGTAGGCATCACATCGACGGCGCTGGTGGGCGTGTGGACATCCCGGCGCTCCTGCTGGCCGGGCGCGGAGATCAACAGCGGCACGCGCACAACGGGATCATAGAGCACCTCCGTCAGATGGCCCTGGATGCCGCGCTCGAACATCTCGCCGTGATCGGAGGTGACGAGGAAGTAAGTATTATCTAACAGCGACGAACTGTTTAGGTGATCGTAGAGCCGCCCAAACTCTGAATCGACGAAGGCGACATACTCATCGTAGGTCTGGCAAGCGGCGATAAGTTCTGTATGGGGATGTTCTTGTGTGAAGACGTGCTCCGGCTTGAGTTTAGGGACCTTGCTATCATTGAAGCGGCCATAGAATTCCTTCGATGGACAGTAGGGTTCGTGCGGCGGCGTCAGATGAAAGTAGACGATAAAGGGCTGCGGCAAGGTTTCTAAGTTGTCACGCAGCCAATTTATGGCATCCTCCAACAGGAAAATTTGATCATGATGGTAGGGGACGCCCAAGGGGAAGCGATCACGGTATTGTTCGTCGATCGCCTCTTTTTTAGCTTGCCAGTGTTCTCCATTCATCAGGAAGTAGATGAGAGAGGAGGGGTAGGAGCTGATGTCGGCGGCGCCACGAAAGATGCGCTCGCGCCACGTTGCCAGGTCGTAGTCGTTGAAGAAGAATTGGTCGGCGAGTTGTCCATCATGGAGACAAAGCTCCTCGGTCTTTTTGAAGTTGTCCAGATCATTCAAGAATTGGTAGATCAGCGTGACGGCGACCATGTTGTGAGAGTAAGCGACGCTGTGATATTGGGTATGGCCGAGGGCGCGGAAGAGGTTCTTGTCAACATAGGGCGGGATGATGGGGCTGTAGAGATGCATCGAGCGATGGGTCCAGGGATAGGTGCCGGTCAGGAGCGAGGCGGTGCCGGGATTGGTGTAGTTCCCGGTGGCTTGATGGGCGTGGTAGACAGTCGCGCGGTTGGCGAAGCGCTCCAGGTTCGGCGTGGTGTGGCGCGGATAGCCGTAGAGTGAGGCGTGCTTGGCGGAAAAGGTGTCGAAGAGCAGGATGAGGATGTTAGGGTGAGCGGCGTCCTCGGCTTGAGCCTCTGGGGTGTGGGGGGGGGCGGGCGCGCGTTGTCGCCAGGAGATGCGCACCAGCGGCAATGCGGCCATCAATTTCAAAAAATCACGTCGATGCATGGGGGGCTATGCTCCTTTATGATGCTTGTTGGGCTTCTCGGTTGACTTGACGTAGTTTCGCCGCGAGTTCCTCACGGAGGTCGGCCGCAAGGGGGGATGTGGCATAGATGTCATTGAGTTCCTCTGGATCCTTCTGGAGATTGTACATTTCGTAGGGCTGAGGGATATTTTTGTAGCCAAAATAATGAATCAATTTATATGGCCCTTTGATCATCGCCACGGTGCCAATTTGGAGGGGGCCGCGCTTGGCGTTGAACTTGCCATCGACGACGAAAACGCTGCGCTCTGCGTCAGTGGCCTCATCGGGCGTTTGGTAAGGCGGCAGGACACGGCCCTCGCACCAATCAGGTATGGGGCGGCCAGCGAAGTGGAGGAGTGTGGGCAACACGTCAACGGCGCTGGTGGGCGTATGAACATCGCGGCGCTCTTGCTGGCCGGGCGCGTGGATGATCAAGGGGATGCGCGTCAGTTCCTCGTAGAGCGTCTCCGTCCAATGGCCCCAGATGCCGCGCTCAAACATTTCCCCGTGGTCGGAGGTGAGGAGGAGGTAGGTGTTGTCTTTTAGGGTGCTCTGTTGGATGTGATCCACAAGGCGCCCGAACTCCGCATCGGAATAGGCGATGTATTCATCGTACTCGGCGGCGTTGGTGCGCAGGTCCTCGATGGAATAATCCATCGAGTAGGGGTGGTCCGGTTTCTTCGGCAGAATCCAACCGTCATTTTGGAAGAGATCGACAAACTCCCGCGAAGGGCAATGCGGTGGGTGGGGAGGCAGAAAATGAAAGTAGACGATAAAGGGCTGCGGCAGTTGGGGGAGATGATCGCGCAACCAATCGATGGCATCCTCAAGGATGAAGATTTGATCGTTGAGACGGGGTAAGCCTCTAGGGAAGCGGTCCTCGTATTGGGCTTCCAGTTTCTTGCGTTGGTTGATCCACTGTTCTTTGTGGAACAGGTAGTAGAAGATCGAGGTGGCGTAGGTACTGAGCGCGCCGCCGCCTCGGAAGTTACGTTCACGCCACACGGCGATATCGAAATCATTGGAGAAGAGCTTGTCGGACCATTGCCCATCGACCAGACATAGCTCGCGGGGCATCTTGAGGTCATCCATATCTGGCAGACATTGATAGAGGAGGTTGGTCGCGATCAGGTTGTGGGAGTAGCTGACGCTGTAGTAGTCATCGCCGAGGGCGTGGTAGACGTTCTTCTTCGCCTGGGGGGCGAGCATAGGGCTGTAGAGGTGCATCGAGCGATGCGTCCATGGATAGGTGCCGGTCAGCAGCGAGGCGGTGCCGGGATTGGTAAAGCTCCCCCCGGTGTAATGGGCGTGATAGACGGTCGCGTGCTGGGCAAAACGTTCCATCTGGGGGGTGGTCTGGCGTGGGTAGCCGTAGAGCGAGGCGTGCTTGGCAGAGAAGGCGTCGAAGAGCAGGACGAGGAGGTTGGGTTGCTCCTCGTTAGCGGCGGCATGTGGGGGGCTGGTGATAGGGCGTGGCTGCCATGAACGGCGCACCAGCGGCAGTGTTGCCATTAGTTTCAAAAAATCGCGTCGGGTTAGCATAGGTTTTCTCATCAGATAAATGAATAGGGGTCTTTTAGATTTTGCCGGATAACCCGCTCAGCTGCTCTAAACGCAGCGAAGATTTGCGTGTTTGCAGTTGCGCTTGGCGATTGCACCCGGCAAATTCCCGAAGAGCCATGAATAAAAGCGCGACTCAGCCAAGATTCCGTACGAGTACAATGAGAACGCTCAAGATGTCCACAACGAGATAAATCGTCGCCAGCACGGTCACGCGGTCAATGGCCCCGGCGATGGCCGAGCGAATTTTCTTGTATTTCACGATAAAGTAGCCCAGCCCCAAGAGTCCGACTAGGCCGGCGACCCATGGCAGTATCTGATCGGTTGTCAGCAGGAAGGCCATGGCAAGGTAGGTTACCAGGAAGAAAATAAGCACCGCGCGGACGATAAATTCGTCTTTGAGGATGGGCGCCGGCAGCAGGATGGTCAGGAGGTAGAAGATGACAAAAAGCCCCAGGCTTTCTAACAGCGCGAAGGCGAAGGTGTAGGAGGCCGCGCCGATGATATCCCAGACAGTGTATCGCAAGAGCAGCGACGGCATCTCGCGGAGCAGGCTGTAGATAGCCCATGTCTGCACCAGAAAGATGCAGAAGGAGAAGAATTCATAGGCCTTCTGTTGGGATGGGGTCCGTGATTGGACGGCTTGGATAGGTTTTGCTGTCATGGTGTGTCCTTTTGATTGATTTTATAGATAGCCCAGCCCTTTGAGGCGCTCTTCGACGGTCTTTTGATCTTCTTGATCCAGTGCCTGCGGCGGACGGGGAATCTTTTGTGTCGGTTTTGATCCGATGGTCAACTCCGGGATATCGCGATAGGAAAGGTTAGGGTATTGGCTCAGGTCTTGATTGGTGAAGAGTACGCCGGGAACGGCGCGATAGTCGATGCAGTGATCCGCGCCCCAGTGATCGACGTTGGTCACGAGCGCTTCGCCGCCCCATTTTCCCAGCCCGGTTTCGGCCGAGGCGCGGAAGCCCGGCGCGTAGCCCACGACGAGATCGGGGCCGTACTCGGCCAGCGGCCCCTCGAAGGCCTCCGCCTGCGTCCACACCCCGCTGATCACGCGCTGCCCATCGGGGCCGAGCCAGCTAGTCAGCGCGGCTTTCACCTCGGCTAAGAGCGCGTCGCGCTCCTCTGGCGAGACGATGCCCTGCGCTTCCCGGCCCTCTAGATTGACGTAGACGCCGTTGAGGCCGAGCGCGTACAGGCGGCTCTGGCTCCAGTCGATATCGTCCAACGCGCCGACTTTGCCCTCGGCGCCAGATTTCGGCGTCAGATAGCCGTGCTCGATCAGCCAGCGGTTGAGATGCACCTTGTGCCGGAACTCAGCGATGCTGTGATCCGATAGGATGACGACGTTGGTCTTGTCCTTCCCCAGCTCGATCAGTCGGTGGGTGATGCGCCCGACCAACGCATCTAACTTGATGTACCACGCCTCGACCACCTCACGCTGATCGCTCCAGTAGATGTGCTGGATGCGATCCAATGTATCGAAGACCGAAGCTAAAATGCCCTCATCGAAGCTCTCCAGCAGGTACATCAGGATATGCTCGCGGGTTTCGAGAATCGAATCGCAGAGCGCTAAGAATTGCTCGCTGTTGATGCAGCCATCCTCCAGCGCCGTCGTATCCTGGGGCATGCCTAGCGTGAGGAACGGCCCGACGTCCTTCCAGATCTGCTTGGGGAATCCGCCCGGCGAAGCGTAGCGCCACGTCGGGTGGTTGGGGTCGATTTGAAGCGGCATCACGTAGAGCCGCACCTCCGGCGCGATCTGCGTGAGAATCACGCGCGTGATCGCTCGCACCTTGGCGAACCAGCCCATCTTGAAGGTCAGCTCGATGATCTGGCTCCACTCGCCTAAGCGCAGGGTCTCCTCGTGCTTGCCTAACGTGAGTTGGGCCGTCTGTTGATCTGGGTGGATCTTCAGGCGTAGGGGCAATTCCACGTGCTGGGCCTCGCCCTGCTTCTCCTTGGCGGGGCCTTGGAGCGCGCCCGCGAAGCAATCCGCGCCGCAGGAGGTCAAGGCGGACACCGCCGTCTTCTCGACCTCGGCGGCGGCCTCCGGCGCGGTGGTGAAGAGCGTGCCGACGCCCAGCCGGCCTTGAATATCGGGCGTGCCCAGGCCGGGGATGGTGCGCACCGGCAACTCCGGTCGCGCCGGGAAGGTGGCCGGCCACCAGAGCACCGTCGCCGGGTAGCCCTGATTGGCCGCCTCCTCGAAGATCGTCGTCGCCGTGTGCGGCGGGATGAAGCGCCGGCCCAGCATATCGCTCTTGATCTGCAAGAGCGAGACGTAGGGCGCGTAGCTGCCGGGATCGCGATGCACGAAGTCGAAGATACCGTGCTGGCCGGGGTTGAGGCCGGTGGCGATGCTCGTCCACGAGACCTCCGATTGGGGCGGGTTGGCGATCTCGAAATGCGAATAGCCGCCGGCCTCGGCGTATTGGGTCAGATTAGGGAGCTGGCCCTCGGCGGAGAGCCGCTCGAACATCTGGGGATCGAAGGCGTCCAGGCCAATGATCAGCGTTTGCATAGGTAGGGCTCCGGTTAGTCAGATGATGCTTCTGGATTGACGTCTTCGGTTTCTGTGTCGTTGCCAAATGACTGGCGAATGTAGCGCTTGAAGCGCGCAAATCCCGATCGAATTTGGCGGGCGAAAATCAGCACAAAGCCGGAGAGAAGTGCAAAGGCCATTGCTAGCATCTGGAACAGCATCCCACCCGTGTTGGGATCGATATAGGCCATCATCATTATGTCACCTCTTAGGTCAAATTTTGGTTTGTTTGGATATGTAAAAAGGGACGCCGCGCGATCCTGGCGGCGTCGAGTCCGAAGTTATAGCTTTCGTCGCTTCCTGAGAGTCGTTTTCTTATTATATACCGCTTGATAGGCGGGTCAAATGCAAATTTTTTGGTGATATGTATGACTCATCTGAAAGAAGGGGATGATCTCACGCCAAGACGCAAAGTCGCAAAGATTTTTACGGTTCATCGTTTGCCGGGGAGGTTTCTGATCCGTCGGTGACCTCAAGGGTAGCCACCGGTATAACATCTCCGACGCGACTTCGCCCGTCGGTAGCGTAGGCATATCGATGGCTGCTATCGTACCATCCTACCAGCACGGTGTAACGCCCAGACGCTATATCCCGGGGCAATTCCACCTCAAATGTCTCGATCACTTTCTCGCCCGGCGCCCATGTAGGTGTGGGGTGGAGGAAGGTGGTTGGGAGATGCAGAGTCCGCGCCTGATCGATGTCTGATAGATGCGTCACAGCAAATAGAGAAACATCATCAGAAAGCTCTTCGTCCATTGTCCAAACATAGCGAAGAAGGTAGCGTCTATTCCCCAGCGGGGTTACGGAACCTTCGATTAAATTGATCCTGTCCGCAAATGTCGCTTGTATCGTTGGGGATGAATTTATTGATTCCGTTGTGACGGATTGGGTTAGGGTCATTTCTGTCCAGGCGCTATCTGAGATACCGCTCATTCGCCGTTGGAAGAGTAGGAGTCCATCTCGTGCGGAAACTAAGCCATACTCCTGATGCCTTAACATCTCTGCGATTGTATCCCAGTTATAGGTTACGTCCCCGCCGAGCCAAAGAGGATGATCGAATAGTCCGTCCAAAACCGCATACTCTACCTGTTTCAAGAGGACGTCAAGACCTGGCCCCTCGGTGCCATCTAAAGGACGAGGTAAGTAGATGTGGCGTCGATTTACCAGATGGGGTGCGATAAAATGTGATACGACAAGGGGGGCGTCATCTGGGACATGACGATTTAGCCAATGATCTTTGACTGCATCGCGCGAAGTTCGCTGATATATCCAAAAAGGGCCTTCCTCGAAGCCTTTCGCCCACGCTTTAGGCGGCTGGGGGATCACGATGAATCGGAGGTTGATTAGGAGGGTGATGATGACCGCTACTTCCAATAGCAGGGACCAGATTGGCAGTTGCGTATCGCGGTTCACGGGGGAGGTAAGGCTGCGTTGAGAGGATTTGAGCCGGGCGATGGCATGTACAACCACCATGATGATAAAAGGAACGACCATCGCATAGCGATAGTGCGAAAAATTGTACGTAGGGCCAGGCCCTGAACTGATTAAGATGGGCGTGGCGACAGCGAGAGCTAAGGCTGCCCAATCAGGGGCGTAGCATACGAGGGGTAAGAGCGGCGCAAAGACGAGCAGGGCCGCTATTATGCGATCCAACGCCGTCGCTGCCAAACTCCTGATTACTCCGCCATAATAAAATTTGATATAACCCAAGGTGCTCAATTGCTCTACGGTGGTTGTGGGGGGCGTGAAGGAGGGACGCACGACGAAAAATACAATCGCCCCCCACATCAATCCTCCCCATAATGTGAGGAGGCCAATACGGCGACGGTGTTTGAGCCATAGAAAGGCGCCTATGGCACAGACCGGCGCTGCGATGTACCACTTGCAACTCAAGGAGAGAAGTAGCCATAGCCCGTAGGCCATCCACGCCTCCCGGTCCATCGCTTCGAGGGCAAACATCAGAAAAGCTATCGATAATGTATCCCCATGGAAGTCGGACAACACGGCCATGTGTGCGCTGGGATAGAGGAGATATATCAACGTTATCCAGCGCGCCGCATGCTTACCTGTGCGCCGCTTGGCCAATCGATATAAGGGGAAGGCGCCGATTCCGAATAGCGACGCTTGAATGATGAGTAATGTGATGGGCGATGGGAAGAGCGCGTAGAAGGGCGCCAAGAGAAAATATATGAACTCAGCATGTAAAGAGAGGCGGCTGACTATGTCACCGCGATACGAGAATTCTAACGGTCGCCCCTGGGTGCTGCTCCAAACCGCCTGAGTCATGTGGGCTAGATCGATCCCGGAGTGGTAAGAGGTATATTTCAAAACGCTGAGGGTTGCCAATATCAGTGTGATCAGCGCAATGCAGCTTACCATTATCCAATCTGTGTCCTCTATGATCTGCTTATATCGATCCGATATATCGGGCAAGGCGTTTCCTCCTACTGCAGGATTCATTTAAGTTTTAAGTTCACCGGATCCGTGGCAGAGTACGAGCGTCCATGGAAATGCGCCGCTCTGTTTTGCAATATTCATTTCCTGGGATACAAATGACACAAACTCTCTCTGCCCCCAATTATTTAGATGCTCAGGATCATTTCCCCACTGCTGCAAATGTTTGCCTCTTAAGGCATTGAGCAAACGAAACCATGGTTCGTGTGGCACGCTCAGCAGGACGTAACGTCGCGCCACGCGATGCAGTTCGCGTAAGGCAAGATCTGGCCGGGGTAAGTGCTCCAGCACCTCGGTGCAAATCACCAGATCAAAGGTGTTCTTCGGAAACGGAAGCGATACAGCATCTCCATGGGCGCTTTGCATCGAACTAAAGAGGCGTCCTCGTAACATGGCGGCTCTATCCAAATCTACGCCTACGAACATGGGGGAATAGTCAAATTGCTCCGCCAAGTAGGCACTGACAAATCCCTCAGCACATCCCACATCTAAGACGCACTCAAACTGCTCCTGCCCAAGTAGCTGTTTGACCGTTTTCAGAAATCGCGCAATGAGCCATCGTTGCACGGGATTGGGATTTTTGTACTTCTGTAAGTTACCGTACGTTTTGCTCATCTCAACACCTTTTTAATGGAGTATGGCTTGCGATCGCGCGCATTGATAAAAGCGAACATCTCGGCCAGTAAGCCCGTAGAGACAAATTGCAGCCCTACGACCATCAGGAGCACGCCCAACATCAGCAGGGGGCGATTTCCAATGGGCCGCTCGCCCATAAACCACAGGATCGTTAGATAGAGGTTAATGAGGAATCCCGCGAAAAAACACCCGCCTCCCAGCCACCCGAATAAGTGCAAGGGACGCCAGGTATATACGCCCAAGAAAAGAACCGTCAAGAAATCGAAGAAGCCTCGAGCGAGACGTTGGGCGCCGAATTTAGAATGGCCATACGTGCGCGGTCGGTGATGGACTTTAATCTCTGCCACCCGATATCCTTTTTGATGGGCTAACACCGGTATATAACGATGCAATTCCCCATATAGGGTCAAATCTTCTACCAAAGTATGACGGTAGGCCTTGAAGCCACAGTTAAAATCGTGTAAATGCAACCCGGTTGTCCATCTGACGACCTGATTGAAGATCGCAGAGGGCAGTGTCTTGGATACAGGATCGTGCCGGGGATATTTCCAGCCCGACACTAGATCGTATCCTTGGGAAAGTTTATCCAGAAAGCGGGGCATCTCCTGGGGATCATCCTGCAAATCCCCATCCATCGTGAAAATGATATCCCCGGAGATGGCCTCAAAGCTCGCCGCCAGGGCTGCTGATTTGCCAAAATTGCGGCGGAACTGAATGACCTTCACGTGGGGATCGGCTTTGTGAAGTGTTTCTAGCGCTTCAAATGTACCATCGGTGCTGCCATCATCAACGAAGACAATCTCATAATCTTCTAGCTCCATCTCTTGCAATATGTCGCTAAGCTCATCAAAGAGTGGAGCTACATTCTCGCGTTCATTTAACACTGGGATCACAATGGAGATATTCAAGCTTTTCCCCTTATGGAAGGTCACACCTGGGTAAAATTTTGGTTTGTTTGGATGGGTAAAAAGGGACGCCGCACGATCTTGGCGGCGTCGGGTCCGAAATTATAGCGTTTCGTCGCTGCATCGGATCAGCATGCCTATTATATACTTCTTGAAAAAGGGGGTCAACTACAATTTTGTGGGGAATATGTGTCAATTTTGTGGTAGGCTTCTTTGGTGAGAGCATGGAGGAACTTGGAGAACTGCCTACTGATGCTATACTGATAGGTGGAAAGTTTTTATCAGGAGGGATTATGCGACACGAAGAAGGAACGTTCAACACACACGACGGGGAAGCTTTATACACGCAATGGTGGATGCCAGATGGCGGCGCCATCAAGGCCCATCTGGCGGTGGTGCATGGGCTGGGCGAGCACAGCGGGCGCTACGAGGATTTCGCGGCATGGTTTACGCCGTTGGGCTACGCCGTCCACGCCTTCGATCTTCGTGGGCACGGGCAATCGCCAGGGGAGCGCGGCCATATTCGCCGCTGGGAGGATGTCCGGGGGGATGTGCGCGTCTTTCTGGCGGAGGTGCAGCAGCGTGGGCCAGACGCGCCCCTGTTCTTGATCGGCCACAGTCTGGGCGGATTGATTGTGCTGGAGTATGGCCTCTTCGGCGAGGTCGACGCGCTGGCGGGCTTGATTGCCTCTGGGCCGGCGCTCGCGCGCGGCGAGGGCGTCTCCCCGCTGGTGATGTGGATCGGCAAGATGTTAGCGCGCTTCGCCCCCCAGAAACGGCTGGAGGTCGGGCTGGATGCGCAGGGCCTCTCGCGCAACCCCGATGTCGTCCAGGCGTACCGAGACGATCCGCTGGTGCACGGGTGGGGGACGCCGAGCGGGGCCGTGGCCATCGATGGCGCGATGAAGCGCACGATGGCTCACGCCGAGGAGTGGCCCGACGATCTGCCATTGCTCATCGTCCACGGCGGCGCCGACCCCATCTGCCCACCGACGGCGAGCGCGCGCTTCTACGCCAACGTCCACGCGCCGGATAAGATGCGCCACGAGTACCTCCACTTCCGCCACGAGGTCTTCAACGATGTGGGGCGCGAGAAGGTGCTGGAGGATGTGCGCATCTGGCTGGCGGATCATCTGCCTGACGGATTCGACTAGGAAGAAGCTTGCTGTGAAGTGAGCGGCGCTAGCCAGGCGGCGAGGAAGGTCGTCAGCGGCACCGCGCCCATCAAGCCCAGGCTGCCGATGAGGGTGCGCAAGACCTCCTCCGCGATCAACTCGCGGTTGAGCGTGAGATACCACGGCTCGGCGTAGAGATAGAAGAGGATGATCAGGGGCAGGGCGACGCTGGCGTAAGCCATAAAGAGCGTGTTGACCATCGAGACCAGGTGCGCGATGCCCACGCCCATCCCGTGGCGATAGAGCGCGCGCCGGTCGAGCGTGGGATTCGCGGCGGCGAACTCGAAGACGGCGACGGCCTGCGCTAAGACCACGTCATCCAGCACGCCCGCCGCGCCCAAGATGATCCCCGCGAGCAGCAGCCCGCGCATCTCCACCGTCACGCCCGTCGATTGCAGGTACATCGTCTCCTCGGAGCCGAAGCCGGTCATGTGGGCCAGGTGCGTCCACAAGATCGCCAGCAGCCCCGTGAAGAGCAGGCTGATGATCATACTCAAGAAGGCGGTGTGACCGGCCAAGTTCCAACCCTGGATGAGATAAAGCGTCAGCCCTAAGAGCAGCGCCGCGCCGATGAGCGTGACCGTGACGGGGTCGCGGTGGGCCAGAATCTGCGGGAGGATGAAGCCGCCGATCAGCAACGCCGTCAGACCCAGGCCCAGCAGCGCGCGCAGCCCCTGCCAGCGCCCCACGAGCACCGTCGCGAGGCAAAAGATGCCGGTCAGGATGCCCAGCGGCAGCAGCCGGACGTGATCGGCGACCGCGTAG
>CAYXVS010000052.1:0-15061 GCA_964468735.1 uncultured Anaerolineales bacterium
ATTCGTCGGTTGTGAAGAGCCTGGTGATTGGTCCTGTTCCCATGATGCTGGCGTGGTAACGTGGCAGCAGAGTGATGGGTTCTTGGAAACCGGTGAAAGTACCGGTGATTTCGAGGTTTGGGGGACAGTTAGCACAGATCCAGCCGATGAAGGTAAGTGGATCACTAACACTACGGCTAGTAAATCCCTGTTGACGCCTTATCGACCCGGCACGGTGGACGTTGTCACGAGCATTTCGCGCCCGCGCCTGACCCTGACCCAATCGTTGGCGACGGTCAATCAGCCGCCGCACAACAACGTGGCGCCAGAGGATACCATCCGCTATCAATTCACCTACAAGAATCGCGGCACTGCCGAGGCGCTGAACGTCGTCGTGGAGGCGACCCTGCCCACGGATGTCGTGAGCCATAAGAGCGGCGGCACGCTGAGTGGCGACACCGTCTCTTGGAATGTCGGCAATCTCCAGCCTGGCGAAGAGGGCACCTTGAGTTTGATCGTCGAGGCGAAAGATGTAGCCGATGGTTCGTTGGTCACATTCGATGCGGGCGACATCACCATCCACTCGGATCGCATTCAAGACAGCGATGCTGACGCCGAAACTATCTATGCCTATCCGCTGGATGCGATGATCAATGATCATGCGATCGCGGTGAGTAAGACGGCTGATTACACGACGCCCCTTGTCTCGGATAATTACCTTACTTACACCATCTACTATACCAACGTCGGTGGTGGGGTATTGCACAATATCATCATCTCGGATGTTTTGGATTCACATTTGGAAGCAATTGAAGCCCCAGGATGTACTCACACCCATAACTACGATGGTACGAGTGGAGGAACCATTCTTTGTTCCATTAATGAGGATTTGGATCAAGAAAATAACAGTGGTTCGGTTTATGTTGTTACCCGCCTTCGAGGGGTGGACGAAAACACGGTTATTCCCAACACACCATGGGCTTCTACGGTGGAAACCGGCTGGCAAGAAGGAGAAACGTTGACCATTGGCGGCACACCTCCGCTCAATCCGACGATTACGATTCTTGATCCTCAGCCGCCGTATGTGGCGCCCCAGACGGTTGAGATTTTCGGTGATGTCGATGACAGTTCGACGGAACCGGTGACGCTCACTTGGGATTTCGGAAATGGCGAGACCGCTGTTGGTGGGCGAGAATTTGAAGGACGAATTGCCACCACTTACAATCTCAGCGGTACCTACACCGTGGTCATGACCGCAACCAACATTGCCGGTGAGGCCATCGCGACGAAGGTCATCACAGTCACCGGTGAGCCGGAGATCGATGTCGCGCCTGCGGCCATCACGGAATCCGAAATGGAGGGATACACGGCCTTCACCAAGACCTTCACCATCTCCAACACCGCTGCGGCGACCGATCGCTTAAATTGGGAGGTTGCAAAACCTGCCGAGACGTGGCTCTCGGTCCAGTCGGCGATTACGTCGGGATCGCTGTTGCCTGGCGAGGCTGCCCAGGTGGTGATGCATATCGCCGAGGGGCTGACACCGGCTGAATATACGAGTGACATCATCGTCACGAGCAACGATGTTGATGTGACGGTGCCGGTGACCTTCACCGTTGAAGCTGATACCGAGCTAAACATCACACCTGACGCCTTCACCGAGAGTGCCAATGCAGGCGCCGCCGCCTTTACTCGCCCGCTGACCATCACCAATGGCGGTACAACATCGGTGGACTGGACCGTCGCGATCGCGCCAACCGTCGCTTGGTTGGACGTGACACCAACTAGCGGCGCCACACTGCCAGGGGCGCAAAGTGTGCTGACGGTTACCTTCGATGCTGCTGCTGTCGATCTAGGGACTGAAACCTTCGTCTCCCTTGTTGCCGACCTCATCATCACGAGCGACGGCGCGGACATCACCGTACCTGTCACCTTCGAGATCACCGCTGAGGAGGGCAACAAAGTCTTCCTGCCGCTGGTGGTCAAGCAGTAAGCTGCACAATAGCAGAGGAATCAAGGCTGGGAGGTCACCCCTCCCAGCCTTTTTACGCATTGTGGAAAAAGTCGCACCTATTAGCTCAAAGCCCCCGTCTCGGGGGCGTCTATAAAGCGAGAAAGACGCTTTTGGCCGTCCCCGGGGACGGGGACTGGGAGCTTTTTTGAATAGCGTGTCACTTTTGCCGTAATGCCTTTTTACGTCTCTATTGAATGAAGGGAATCCCTGGATTCCTAGTAGCGTCTCTCAGAACCTTAGTAAGGTTCTTTAGTCTTCCTGCCGGCAGGGGGTTAGTCAGAGGCAGAGAACGTTTTGGCTTTCTATTCTTATCTTTGACTCTTATGGGTATTTAGGTGAAACATTGCTGTAACTTTGGTTCGTAGTAACCTCTTATCGCCTTGTCGCCAACGGTTGAAACCGCTGGCTGATACTGGGAAGTGCGTAGTTGGCAAGCTTGCCAACTACGCACTATAAACACCCGTATAACCTGTTTCTAACAGGTTTTGAATATCAGCCGATGAATTTATTCATCGGCCCAAGGCTACTACAAACCTATATGAAACCATTTCACCTAAAAACCAACATGAGCCCTTATCTTTTTCTTCATCAAGTGAGACAAAGCTGCCCAGGTGCGGAACGCACCCCGTAGAAGATGCAGTTTTGACGTCCTAGACGTGTCTTTTTCTTCATCAGACGAGACAAAACTGCCAAGGTACAGAACGTACCCATTTGCTAAACCGGCTGGGTTGTGATAGACTTATTTTTGAGAGGATGACCACAGGTTCGTTTTCGTTATGTGAAATGGAGTGAAGTTGTGAGCAAGCCAGTGAAATTGCTGATGATGTGGGATATAAAACCGGGGCAGGAAGAGCCGTATTTTGACTTCATCACCCAGGAATTCCCAACCAATTTGCAACACGGCGGGCTACAACTCACCGAGGCCTGGTACACCGTCTATGGCAACTGGCCCCAGGTGCGGATGGGTTTCGTCACGGCGGATTTGCAGACGTTGGAGCAATTTTTAGCATCCGAGTTGTGGGTAAAAATGCGCAAGGAATTATCTAAGTTCATTATGGGATATCGACAGAAGGTTGTCCCTGCGCGGGGAAGTTTCCAATTGTAACGTGATTTAAAAACTCAAACGATGAAAGCCGGCATCTCGTCTATTAAACGAGATGCCGGCTTTTTAATGCCAAGTAGGCGGAGCGATGATGAAGATGGCCAGCTTCTTTACAATGCTTCCCTTTCGATCAGCGACTGCAGGAGCGCCAAATTATCCCGATCCTTGGCCGCGTCCTTGCCCTTGGGCGTCTCCAAAATGCCGGGGATTCCCGCCAGGCGCGGATCGTTGAGCAGGCGTCGAAACGCCGCCGCGCCCAGCTTGCCCGCCCCGATGTGCGCGTGTCGATCCTTGTGGCTGCTCAGAGGGTGGCGACTGTCGTTGAGGTGAATGACCTGCAATCGATCCAGGCCCAGCGCTTGCTCGAAGGCCGTGATGGTCGCCTCGTAGCCTGCGGCGGTGCGCAAATCATAGCCGGCGGCGAAGACGTGGCAGGTATCGAAGCAGATGCCCAGCCGCTCGTGCTCTTTGACGTGATCCAAGATATGCGCCAGCCCCTCGAAATCCCCGCCGAGCGTGGTGCCTTGCCCGGCCATCGTCTCCAGCAGGATGCGGGAGGTGAAACCCGGCGTCGCGGCGTGGACGCGATCCAACGCCTGCGCGGCGCGCTCCAGCCCCGCCCGCATGCCCGATCCTGTGTGCGCGCCGGGATGCAGCACCAGGTAGGGCACGTCCAGCGCCTCACAGCGCTCGACCTCCATGATAAGCGCGCGGATGGATTTCTCCCAGAGCGCCGGCTTGGGCGAGGCGATGTTGATCAGGTAAGCGGCGTGCGCGATCACCGGCGCGATCTCGCTCGCGCGCCGGGCCGCCTGGAAGGCGCGGATCTCCGTCTCGGTCAAGGGTGGGGCATGCCACTGGCGGGGATTCTTTACCCAGATCTGCATCGTGTCGCAGCCGATGGCATCGCCGCGCTCGAACGCGCGGTGCAAGCCGCCGGCGATGGACTTATGGGCGCCTAATATCTGCATGCGTCACCTGACCTTCATCGATAAAATGACATCATAACGGCCCGCCAAAGATGACGGGCCGTGTATAGAAAAGCTATCATTGGTGTTTTTAGATGAGACGATTGGTCTTACGCCTCCGGCATCCGGCCCGGTTCGTGCGGATTTGGCGCTTCGACGATGCGGTAGGAGTGGGTGATCTCGGCGGCTTTGCTCAACATCGCGTTGGCGCTGCAATAGGTCGATTCAGAAAGCTCGATGGCGCGCGCCAGCGATTTCTCGCTCACGCCCTCGCCGTACGCGATGTACTCCAGATGGATCTTGGTGTATATTTTGGGGTGCTCCTCGGCGTTTTCCGCCGTGACCTTGACCTGCAAGTTGGTCAATGGCTCGTGCTTCTTCTTCATAATCGAAATCACATCCATTGATGTACAGCCGGCCAATCCCAGCAGCAGCAACTCCATCGGCGTGGGGCCGCTGTGCGTGCCGTAAATATCTTTGCTGGAATCTAAAATAATCCCCGGGCCGCCTTCTACATCGCCGACGAGGCGCATTCCTGGGCCAGTCCACGTGACTTGAACGTCGCTCATAGTTCTCTCCTTTTGGATTGGATTTGTATTGGGGTAGAGCAAGGTGCAACGCACTTGAACCGAAGGGAAAGAAACTCCTTATGCAGATATGCCTGGCAATAAGCTCAAAAGTGCGTTGCACCTCAAGGTTAAACGGTTACAAATTAAGTTACGGGAATCACACAGATAAACTTCAGCGTGGCGTCGCCGGTGTTGCGATAGCCGTGCAACGCATCCGGCGGGACGTAGAGCGCGACGCCGGGGCGCATCTCGCCCACATCGCCCTCATCGTCCGTCACCACGCCCGCGCCCTCCAGGACGTAGATTTCGTGCTCGTAGGGGTGGTGGTGCGGATCAAAGACCACGCCGGGCGCCAACTCGATGACCCGCATCGCGAAGTTGGGCGCGCCCTCCGCCTCGCTGATCAACCACCGGATACCGATGCCCTCTTCGACCGGCTCCGGCGCTACCTGCTCAACATCTCGCATCAACATTGTCGCTCCCTCCAACATCCAATATCCAACTTCCAACAACTTTTAACTTCCAACTTCTAAATCCTCGTGAACCTCATCCGCCTCCGTATCGACCGCGGATTCGGGCAGCGGCTTCCCGATGAAAGTGTAGAGCGGGCACCAGCCCGATGCGCCGGTCGCGAAGGCGATCAGGCCCAGGATGCCTATGATGGCGCCGATGATGCCCTGGATGAAGAGGAAGCCTAGCAGCATCGCGTAGACGCCCAAAATCACCCGGATGAGTCGTTCTCCATCGCTGATGTTAGTTTGAATGGTCATAGTTATTGCTTCTTAGTAACGCTGGGGAGATCTTGGAGATACTCCCGGATGTGCAGCGCGGCCTTCGCGCCATCGCCCACCGAGATGCTCATCTGCGCGGGGTTATCCGCCCGCACGTCGCCGATAGCGTACAGCCCCTCGATGTTGGTTCGCATCTTCGCGTCGGACTTGATATAACCGCGCTCGTCCAATTCCACCAGATCCTTCACGAAGTCGGAGTAAGGGGTGTAGCCCACGTAGATGAAGACGCCGTCGGTGGGGATGAACTTCTCCTCTTCTGTCTCCCGGTCGATAGCGATCACGCGATTCACCGTCTTGTCGCCTTTGATCTCCGTGACCATGTGATTGAAGAGGATCTTGCTGTTGTCGTGCGCCTTCACCCGATCCTGGAGGATCTGCTCGGCAATGGAGTAGGGGAGGAACTCGATGAAGGTCACGCTCTTGGCGTACTCCAGCACCGGCAAGCCCTCCTGCAAGCCGGAGTTGCCCGCGCCGATGATCACCACATCCTTGCCTCGGAAGAGCGGGCCGTCGCACGTCGCGCAGTAGGAGACGCCGCGCCCGTAGAACTCCTTCTCGCCGGGGATGTTCAGCTTCTTCGGCGCGCTCCCCGTCGCGATCACGACGGCTTTACCCTCGTAAACTTGATCCTCCTCAGTGTGAACCTTGAAGGGGCCGCCCTCAACCGGCTCGATGTCGGCGACCTCCTCGAATTCCTCGATCTCCGTGCCGAAGCGCTCCGCCTGTTTGCGGAACTTATCCATCAGATCGGCGCCGCTGATGCCGTTGGGGAAGCCGGGGTAATTCTCGATGCCCTCCGTCGTGGCCGCCAAACCGCCGGTGGCCTCGCGATCCAACACTAAGGTCTTCAATCCGTCGCGCGAGGTGTAAATGGCCGTCGTCAGGCCCGCCGGCCCGCCGCCGATGATGACCACATCGTACAGCCCGCCGCTGGGGCCTTGCTGCTTGGGTGATGTTTCCATCTGGAAATCTAACATTTGCTTACCTCCACTCCTCTTATTTTTGATACGATTAGACTTCTACCTTCGGGGAAGCTACGAGCGGATTTTATCAAGCTGAAATTGCTCGATTAAGCCAGTTGCCCTACAAATTCTGACTATTTTCAGCTTCCCGGAGGGTTTAGACATTTTCCCTGAGTAGTTATAAAAATAGCAGGCCCGGCATCGTTCGCCGGGCCTGGTAAACTTACTGAGGTTTGGGGCGCGCAGGCCCAGGGTGCGAACTACGCCAACGCCTTTTTAATCGCGTCAATCATCATCGGGGCCGGAGCAGCGCCTTCGACGCGCTCTGCGCCTGCGTTGATGACGTTAAGCGGCACGCCCATCACGTTGTACTCGCTGGCCAACGCTTGGAACTCCATCGATTCGACGATCTCGGCGCGCAGGTTGTCGCTGACGGCGGCCATCTCGTAGGCCAGCACAGCGGAGCGGGTGCAGTAGGGGCACGTCGGCGTGACGAAGACTTGCCACAGAACCTCTTGATCCAACTCGTCCAAGAAGGATTTTGTCGCGTCATCTAACTCGCTGGGTGCGCCGCCTGCCTTTTGAATCCCGTGTAACAACGTGGGGAATTCGCGGCCAGAAGGAATGCCGAAGAACCGCATCCCGTAGTCCTTCTCGCCAATGATTGCAATCGCCGGGGCCATCTCGATCTCGTACTCGGCGGCCAGATCCTCGCTGGCTTCGATGTCGTTGATCTCAACCGACACCTGGTCGGATGTCGCCGCAACTTCCTCGGCCAACTGGACGATCTGCGGGCAATACTCACACTCTTCTTCTTGGGTGAAGACCATCAGCTTCACCTCATTGGATAAGTCACTCAGCATCTCCGTGACATCTTGTAAAATCTCGTCGTTCAACAGCGCCATGTAGTTTCCTCCCACTTTAATTTTTCTGAATAGACTTGGCAAAAATTGCCGATCCCGCTCCTGCGGACCACGTCCATCAGATGCGCAGATCAGCATACAACGCCTCAGATTATAGCATATTTAAGAAAATGGTCAATTAAATTCATTTTATTCGCAGGTTGTTCGCAGAGGGGAGAGAAATGGATTCGTATCGATTTGGTTATTCGTGAGGTGCTGTACTTGCTCTATAATAGTGACTGGACAGGCGTTCATCCGCCGACTACCCCATATATATTGTGTTCATTCACTTGTCAAGACCTACATTTAGGGGTAGAATCAAACGCCGCGCCCCCTATGTTGGATAGATGCCCTTTGATTTTTTCCCAAGCATGCTTTATACTCTCTCCGGTGTATGTCCAGATAACAAGCAGAGGTTAGTCCGTGTATGATTTGATTTTGCTCCACGCGCCCAGCGTGTACGATTTTCGGCAGCGCGCCACGCTCTGGGGGCCGATTTCGGATCTTGTGCCCTCGACGCCGGTCTTTGATATGTACCCTGTGGGCTTTGCCACGATGATGGCCCACGTGCAGCGCGCCGGATTCCAGGTGCGCATCGCGAACTTAGCCGCGCGGATGGTGCGCTCGCGGCGCTTCGATCCTGAGAAGATGATCGCCGGGATGGACGCGCGCGCCTTCGGCATCGATCTGCACTGGCTGCCGCACGCGCAGGGCGCGCTGGCCGTAGCCGAGCTGGTCAAGCGCTATCACCCCGAGACGCCCGTGATCTTCGGCGGGTACTCGGCCACCTACTTCCACGAGGAGCTGATTCGTCACCCCGCCGCCGATTACGTGCTGCGCGGCGATTCGACCGAGCATCCGCTGGAGCGCCTGCTGGAGCACATCGTCGCGGGCGCGCCGCCCACCGACGTGGCGAATTTGACGTGGCAAACAGCATCAGGGGAGGTGCGCGTCAATCCGCAGAGCTACGCGCCCGATGACCTGGATCATCTGCTGTTGGATTATCACGCGATGGTGCGCTCCGTCGTGCGGGATCGCGACTTGTTCAACTACGTGCCCTTCAGCCATTGGATCGACTATCCCATTATGGCGTCGCTCTCCGTGAAGGGCTGCACGCAAAATTGCACCATCTGCGGCGGCTCCGCGTTTGCGGGGCGGCGACTCTCGGGCCGGCAGCGACCGGCCTATCGCTCGCCGGAGCGGTTGGCGGCGGATGTGCGCCGGATGGGAAAGTTGAGCCGCGCGCCGGTCTTTCTCCTGGGCGATCTGCGCCAGGCGGGGATGGATTACGCGCGCCGCTTCTTCCGCGCCGTCCAGGGCTTCGAGGGGGCGGTCATCGTCGAGTTCTTCGCGCCCGTCGACCGGGATTATATGGCCGAGTTGGCGGCGGCGCTTCCCAACTTTTACGTGGAGTTCTCGCCGGAGTCGCACGATCCGCAGGTGCGGCGCGCGTCGGGCAAGCCCTATTCCAACGATGAGATCGAGCAGACCATCGCGGCGTGCTTAGACGCGGGCGCGCGGCGCTTCGATCTCTTCTTTATGATCGGGTTGTCGCAGCAGACACCGGAGTCGGCGCTGGCGACGGTGGACTATTGCCGCGATCTGCTGACGCGCTTTGATGGCAAAGGTAATGGGGATGGCCGACTGATGCCCTTCACCGCGCCGCTGGCGCCCTTTTTGGATCCGGGCAGTTTGGCCTACGAGCGCGCCGATCACTACGGCTACATCCGGCGCGCGACGACGCTGGAGGCGCATCGCCGACTGCTGCTCGCGCCCACGTGGAAGGATATGCTCTCGTACGAGACGCGCTGGATGAATCGCGAGACCTTGGCCGATGTCACCTACGAGGCGGGTCGCCGGCTCAATCGCCTCAAGCGCGAGAGGGGCCTCATCAGCGCGGAGATGGCGGCGGAGACAGAGGCGCGGATCGCGCAGGCTCGCGCGCTGATGGACGAGATCGCCTCACTGCAAGCGCGCCTTGAGGGCGCAGCGTTCGAGGCGGCGCTGATGGATCTCAAGCCGCGCATCGATCGCGCCAACACCTCCACCGTCTGCGATAAATCCGAGCTGGACGTGGACGTGGGCCTGGTCCCATTCAAACTCATCAACCTGGCCCGCATCGGATTGGGTCTGGAGCGCCGCCAGCGCGACGATCCGCCCAACCTAAAACCTCACACCGGACGCTCCACGCCCAATCCATCCGATATTTGAGCGGATAACTTTCAACTTTAAACGTGCAACTTTTAACTATTTTTTGTATGAGGGGGACGTATGTCAATCAACGAAATCATCAAGCGGGATGGCACGGTGGTGTCATTTGACCGCGAACGCATCGAAAACGCAATTTACGCGGCGGCCCGCGCCGTGGGGAATGGGGAAGGGCGCCCGTGGGCGGAGACGCTCTCCTGGGCCGTGGTCGCGCTCTTGGAGCAGCGCTGGCAATCGGGCAACAACGGGCACGGCGCGCTGCCCCACGTCGAAGAGATTCAGGACCTTGTGGAGGAAGTGCTCGTCAAATCTGGCAATCCCCAAGTGGCCAAAGCCTACATCCTCTACCGGCAGCAGCGGGCGACGGCGCGCAAGACCGAGCAGATGTTGTTGGATTCCCAGAAGCTGGTGGATGATTATCTCCAGCGCGCCGATTGGCGCGTCAACGAGAACAGCAATATGAACTACTCCCTGCAAGGCCTGAATTTCTACCTCGCCTCGTCCATCGCCGCGCGCTACTGGCTGCACAAAATCTACCCGCCGGAGGTCCAGGCTGCTCACGTCGAGGGCGATCTGCACCTCCACGATCTGGGGATGCTCTCCGTCTATTGTTGCGGTTGGGATTTGCAGGATCTGCTTCAGCAGGGCTTCGGCGGGGTGCCGGCCAAAATCGAAAGCAAGCCGCCGCGTCACCTCCGCACGGCGTTAGGCCAGTTGGTCAACTTTTTCTACACGCTGCAAGGCGAATCGGCGGGCGCGGTGGCGGGCTCCAACTTCGATACGCTGATGGCGCCCTTCGTGCGCTACGATCAGTTGGATTACGCGCAAGTCAAGCAGGCGATGCAGGAGTTTGTGTTCAATGTAAACGTGCCCACGAGGGTGGGATTCCAGAGTTTGGTATGGGACGAGCTTGTTGTCGTGAGACATCAAGGCCGGATCGAAATTGTAGAAATTGGGGATTTGGTTGATAGGCAATTTGAACAGAATGTTCATCGTGTTATAACTCAAGGCAATGAGAGTTATGCGATAGAAAATGCTGATGATATTCAAGCGTTGGCGTTCAATGGCCAGGGTGAGATGACTTGGGCGCCCATTAAGGCATTCGTACGCCATCGTGTACCTATAAATGCTACATTTGTCCGAGTGCGTACAAGTCGAGGAACAGCTCACGTTTCACAAGCACATTCACTCTTTGCTTTTAAGGCATTAGATCATACTTTTAACCCACATCCTATGGCGGCGAATGATGTTGAGGTTGTCCATGGCAGGGCCTCCATCACACCAGATAATCACTTTATTGCTGTGCGCCGCGCTCCAAGTAGTGGTAATTGTGATGTTTTTGAACTTCCGGAACTTATTGATGCTGTGCCGCAGATTGCGGACCGAGCACGAGTCCGGGTATCTGATCCCGAAGGTATGATTGCACGGCTTCGGGAGCGTGTAAAAGGAGTATTTGGTGGCTTTACACCTTTCTACTTGGAGTATGGTCTCAAGGATAAAGGATGTTGGAAACGTTGGGCAGAGGGAGACAGTCTTCCCTATCGAGTGTGGCGTGATCTGGGCGAGGATGCATCAGATGCTGAATTTGCGCTGCGTAATAGCTTGCTCTGGTATGGACGTGATCTAGAAGGAGATCGATTAGTTGAGTTTGTTCGTCTTTTAGCTTGGTATATTACTGAGGGTCATAACGATATTACCAACGGGTTATATGTTAGTCAGGCTAGGGGTGGCGATCAACAAGAGATGGAACGGGTGATGAAGGCTCTTGGCCTTTTGGGGCGAATAGAAGAGACGGATGGATGGTCATCCCTAGGCAATCCTACCAGTAAAGTTTTGCGTATGGCTGGTAAAGGTTTATTAGCGTCGCTGATTGGTTATTTGGGGGGGACATACAGTACTAATAAAGTTATCCCTTGGTTTGTCTATGATCTCTCGCCGGAGTTACAGGAAGTTTTTATTGCTACACTGTTGCGAGGTGATGGTAGTGAATACGAAAGTTATTACGATTACACGACGACTTCGAAGAGGCTTAGTTTGGGACTAAGCCTTCTCTTAGCGATGAATGGTTATAAGTTCAGCGTTTATGAGAACTCGTATGAAAGAGAAACTTGGAACGATCAGTACATCATTCGTATTTATAAGGATAAAGATGCGACGGAGCGTTATGAGGTAGATGATGCACTGGCAAGAGTTTGTTTAAAGCGAGAAAAATTCACTTACGATAAAGAGTATGAATACGATCTCAGTGTTGATGTAGAGTTGGAGAATTTTGCGGGAGGCAGTGGGTTGTTATGTTTCCACAATACGCCCTTCACCAACCTCACGTGCGATTTGACACCACCAGGGATGTTGGCCGATCAACCGGTCATCATCGGCGGCGAGGCGCGCGAGGCTACCTACGGCGAGTTCCAGCGCGAGATGGATATGATCAACCGCGCCTTCGCCGAGGTGATGTTGGCCGGCGACGCCAAGGGGCGCGTCTTCACCTTCCCCATCCCGACTTACAACATCAGCCGGGATTTTGATTGGGAGAACGAGACGCTGGCGCCGATTTTTGCGCTCACGGCCAAGTACGGCGTCCCCTACTGGGCGAATTTCGTCAACAGCGATATGGAGCCGGAGGATGTGCGGAGTATGTGCTGCCGCCTGCGCCTGAATAACAAGGAATTGCGCAAGCGATTGGGCGGGCTGTTCGCGGCGGCCCCGCTCACCGGCTCTGTCGGCGTGGTGACGATGAACCTGCCGCGCTTGGGCTACACTTCGCGCGATGAACAGGACTTTATGGCGCAGTTGGAGCGCTTGATGGAGATCGCGCGCACCAGCTTGGAGATCAAGCGCAAGCTGCTGGAGTCGTTCACCGAGCGCGGCCTCTATCCGTACAGCCATCACTTCCTGCGCAGCGTCAAGGCGCGGACCGGGGCCTTCTGGAGTAATCACTTCTCTACTATCGGTCTCAACGGAATGCATGAGGCGGCCCTGAACCTGCTGGGCGTGGGCATCGAGCATCCAGAGGGACGCGCGTTTGCGCAGCGCGTGCTGAACTTTATGCGCGAGGTGCTGATGCGCTTTCAAGACGAGACGGGCCATCTCTACAACTTGGAGGCGACGCCCGCCGAGGGCGCGACCTATCGCCTGGCCCGGATGGATCAGGCGCGCTTCTCCGACATCCGCACCGCCGGCAGCGACGCCGCGCCCTACTACACCAACTCCACGCACCTGCCCGTCGGCTTCAGCGACGATCTCTTCGCGGTGCTGGATCATCAGGACGATCTCCAGACGCTCTACACCGGCGGGACGGTGCTGCACCTCTTCTTGGGGGAGCAGTTAGATGATTGGCGGCAGGCCCGGCGGCTGATCCGCGCCGTCGCCGAGAACTATCACCTGCCCTACTTCACCCTCACGCCGACCTTCAGCGTCTGCCCCGTGCACGGCTACATCTCCGGCGAGCATCCCTTCTGTCCCCACGAGCACACACCGGAGCAGTTGGAGAAGTTCGGCGTGCCGGTCGAAATCAGCGGATGAAGCAGAGGCCTCCCTAGATTAAGCGGATTTTATAAACCGCACGGCGGATCATCTAAGCTTCTGGTGATCCGCCGCGCTCTTTGGGGTTTGAGGATGCCGGTCGCAACCTTTCAATTGCTCAAGGCGTGATTCTCTTCTGGCAACTTCTGGACCTCGGCCTTTTCCGCGAAAGCTGTCTCTATACCCACCTCGCGGCAGCGGCGCAGCAGCACGCGGTATTCCTCGTAGACGCAAGCAGCGTCGTCATCCTTTGTTTGCCGGCTGAGTTGATCAAGTATCTCATCGGCGTGGTCGCTGAGAAGCTCCGGATGCTGCTCGACCATGAGTTGGGCGGCTTCCCAGGAATCGGCGTCAATGAGGGCTTGAACCGTATGATGTAAGCCGGAAGTTTTGGAAAATGCGTGCACGAAAAACCCCACAACGCCCACGCCAAGCAGCAACAAAAGAGCGGCGGCCCAGCCGCGACCGATCTTGGCGCCTAGCCACAGCGCGCCGCCAATGTAGGCTGCCATCACCGTGGCGATGATAAAGCAGCCGAGCACGATATTCTGGGTTTCTGTCAGTCCATTTTCGGAAGGCATACCTCTCGCTCCTGGTTTTTAGTCCAATCGTCAGGCAGTCAAAAATCTACAACAAATCCGGCGCGATCAGGACGACGTTGCCGGTGACACTGCCGCTCTCCAGCATGGTGTTGGCCTCGGCTGCTTCCAAGAGGGGATATTTCTTCTCGATGACCGGATCGATCTTCCCTTCGTCCAACAACTGGAAGAGTTTGGCCCAATCTTCCATAAACGGCTGCTGATTAAACACGAAGTAGGAGGAGGTTCCGTAGAGCTTGAAGGATTTTCCATTCGGCAGCAGGTTGACCCCGACGAGGGTCGCTAAGATGCGGAACAGCGCTGAGAATCCGGCGGGTTCGCCGTAGCTGACCAGCGTGCCGCCGCGTCGCAGCAGCGAAAGTCCACGCCGGATATAGTCCATCGTCATCATTCCATCGAAGACGGCGTCCAGCCCTGCCGGTTCCGCCTGATGAATGACCTCGACAAAGTCCTGCGTGTGATAATCAATCGGCGTCGCCCCGTAGTCGATGAGGACGTCGTGTTTGCTGGGGGAGGCCAGCCCGTACATCGTGAGATCCGCCAGCTTGCCGAGTTGCAGCATCGCCGTCCCAATCCCGCCGCTGGCCCTGATGATGAGCACCGCGTCGCCGGCCTCGACCTGGGCTGCGCGGTGCATGCTCTGGTACGCGACAATGTAGTTCAAGATGAGCGTGGCGGCTTTGGCCGGATCGACCGTCTCTGGGACGGGGATCAGGCGGTCGCTCCGCCAGTAGAGATACTCGGTGTAGCCGCCGACCACGGCCAGCACGCCGACCCGGTCACCGATTCGGGCGTCGGGCGCGGGCACCTTGTCGCCCACGGCGTCCACGATCCCGATGACGGCGTAGCCCGGCACGAAGGGCAGCTTCTGGCCCAGCGGCGTGCCGGTGTAGAGCGCCTCCCCCGTGCGGACGGTCACATCGGGCCGGCAGACGGGCGCGGCCAACACCCGGATGCGTACCTCGTCGGCGGCGGGCGCGCGCAGTTCGTTCTCGGTGACTTGGAGCACCTCCGGTCCGCCGATTTTAGTTGCGGTGACGCTTTGGTATGTCATTTCGTTGACAACTCCTTTATGTTGGGCGATGTGGCGTTGCATTGCTTGATCCGGCGCGGGCGCGCTTCCCAATTGGGGCGTGGCGGCGGAATGTAGAGCTTGATTTTCAGCAGCGGCATTGGGTCCCTTTCAATCTCGTGCTCGTGGATGAACCGAATGGAAATATCTTATCATACTTTGTCACAATCCCCAATCTCCAACTTCCACCTCCAACTTCCACTTTCCACCCTCCCACCTCCAGTTGCCGTTTTAACAATTCTCACGTATCATTAGGGATGTGCCCAGATTTCCGCCCGTGAGATGGGAATTCGAAGCAGAACGACAGGGAAAATCGCTCTCATTGCCCTGGAGCAGGCCTAACCAAGTTCAAGGCAAACGAAGTTGGGGTTGA
>CAYXVS010000053.1:0-1362 GCA_964468735.1 uncultured Anaerolineales bacterium
AATGATCAGTCGCCGCCCAACTCCCGCACATCCACGCTGCCGATGGCAAGATCCACGGTGACTTCGGCGTAAGACTCGGCCTCATCGTAGCCGGGCGAGACGTAGGCGTCGCCTTCCTCGCGATAGGAGGCGGGGAAATCGCGCCCGACGAGGGCGGTATCCGCTTCGATGCGCACGGCGGCGCCGCGCGGGATCTCGATGATGATCTGCCCGATGGCGCCGTTGACGTTCAAGGTATAGTCGCCCGCCGGGGGCAAGGTGACGGTGGCGCTCCCCACGGCAAAGTCGATGGTCGCATCGTCCAGATTCAGGTCGCTCAGATCGAAGCGGAACTCCCCCACGCCCAGATCCGCGTTCAGCGTGAGATCGGGGCGCGGGTTGAGGCTCAGTTCCCACGCCGGCGACGCGCTACTCTGCGGGGTGAATTGGGCGAACAAATTCTGCGAGGTCAGCGAGAAAATAACCTCGTCGTCCACTCTGTCGTACTCCTCGTGGATCGTCTCGCCCTTGAGGTGATGGGCCACGCCTTCCACCAGATCGGTCGAATCTGCCAACGCATCCACGATGATCCGCCCCGCGCTGCGCTCCAGACGGATCGTTGCCCGCGCGGCGTCATCCAGCGGATGGCTGATGTCGAGCGTCTGCTCGACGCCCAATCGAGAGGGCGTGGCAGTGAGCCACACAGCGCCGACCAGCGCGGCCACAATCAACGCCGCCGCGATGAGCTGGCCCCAAATCGAGTCGTCGCCGAAGATCAGTTCGATGCCCCACGCGATGAGCAGGACGGGCCACAGGCGCAACAGCGTCCCCCACGAGTGCCAGGAGAGCAGGCCGAGGTTGTTCAGCAGGAAGATGACGCCCAATCCGATCAACAGGATCGGGCCGACGATGCTCTGACGTTCGTGTCGCTCGTTCATGTTAGCTCACATCCCTTGTGCGCCGCACGAGCAGGACAATCCCGCCGATGATGAGCAACACCGGCCAGAGGATATCTAAGCTCAGCCAGCTCAACCAAAAGAGATCCAAATTCCGCAGCAGGAAGAGAATGCCCATCCCGATCAGCGCCGCGCCGATGATCAGGCCGGTTTGGGGATGCGGCGAGCTGATCCCGCGCTGGACATCCCGCCCCATCTGCCCGGCCTTCTCCGCCATCTGACTGGCGCCGGTGGTGACGTTCTTCTCCAGCGAGCTTTGCTCGACCTGGGATTCCTCCGGCATCACCAGCCAGAGGATGATGTAAAGCATCACGCCGACGCCATCGCCCAGCGCCAGCAGGACGAAGAAGAGTCGAATCAGGGTGACGTCTAAGTTCAGATATTGTGCTAATCCGCCGCACACGCCCGCGATCATGCGGTCGTGCTC
>CAYXVS010000053.1:1462-15026 GCA_964468735.1 uncultured Anaerolineales bacterium
ACGCCCGCGATCATGCGGTCGTGCTCACTGCGATAGAGTTGGGTGTTCATGTTCCCCCTCAAAAAATCAGTTGAACGTTAAAAGTTACAAGTTGCAAGTTAAAAGTTGCAAGTTGTGTAAAGTCGGCATGGTTTAAGTTAGAGGGTCTTTTGGGTAATCAGCACGGGGACTAAAGTACCCTGGACAGGCCTGGCGGCCAACCGTCTGCCTTCGCAGACGGATCCTTGCATCCGCGAAGGCGGATGCCCGGCGCGTAGCGCCTGTCGAAGGGACTTCAGTCCTTGAGCAAGTGTCAACCTAATTATCCAGGAAAATGAATCATCCTCAAAAGTCTAAGGCGTCGGCCCTATTCCGGGCGCAGATAGCGATAGATCAGGTAAGCGCCCAATCCGATCATGGCCAAGGGCCAGAGGTAGCCCAAGAACTGGACCGCCGATAGCGTGATGAAAAAGCCGATCACCAGCATCACGCCGGCGGGATAGATGGCCCAGTGCTGCCGCCCCTCCGACGTGGGCAAGATGTAGACCGCGCCGAAGGTCGCGCCCATCCCCAGCATAAAGAGGCCACCGGCCACGTCTCCTTCCCGGAATATCGAGTCGGCTATGACCGTCAACGCAATGGAGAAGAGTGAGCCGGCGGGAATCAACGCCCACCATTGTTGTGTGCCCGTTGTGAGGTAGATCACGAGGAAGCTCAACCCGATGCTGCCTAAGAAGACAGCGGCGCCCAAATCGCTGGCGGCGCGGGGGAAAAGCTCCTCGTATCCAATCAAGAACGACAATCCTAACAGCGTGAACCCCGGAATGGCCGCCCACCAATCGGATCGGGAGCTTACAAAGTAGAGCAGAAAGCCCGCGCCCGCCAGGCCGAAGATAAAGACCCAGACCAAGGGAGCCAAATTATTCAATAAGGGTTGCACGTTGATGACATTCAAGTTATCCATCAAGAAGACGATGCCGCCTAAGACGAGTAAGATGCCCCAAAGAATACGCCAATCAAAGCGTTTCATATTTAATTCTCCCTCCCGTTAAATGAATGATAAATTAGAAAACAGTTCAGTCTTATAAGCAAAGCTCCAAGCCCTCCTCCTCGAGGACATCTGAGCAATTCAAAGATGTTTTTAAACGTCCCCGGGACGGGGACTGAGAGCTTTTTGCAATTACCCCAGGATTTTCACCGATCCCATGCCCATCATCAAAATGACAATGCCCCAGAAAAGACGATGATCCCTCATAATTTCCACCTCCAAATTACTCGCGTGAACGGCGTGAACGGGATGAGGGCCACAAGGCCCGCACCAACATCATGACGCCCAACGCGATCAACAGCACCGGCCAGTACGCGCCCAAGAAGGCAAACGGCCCGAAGATCGAGGCGAAGATCACAAAGAGCACCCCGCTGACCAAGAGCGTCTCCAAGCCCTCTCGGATGCTCTTCATCTTGCCGCCGAGTACGCCGGCCAAAATATGCCCGACCCCGGCGAATCCGGGAATCAAGGCCCATACATAGGCCCAACTATCCCAGTTACTGGTAACGTTCTGCCAATAAAGGATGCCGCCGATGCCGGCCACGATACACGCCGGCACGGCCATCTCCGGTTCCCCGGTGAACACCCCGATCAAAAACAGTCCACATCCGACGGCGATGAGGATAAAGGGCCAGGTGAAGGCCACATCGAACATCGCGCGCGCGCCGGGGAAGAAACGCAGAATCAAAAAGAACGTCCCCAACAGGATCAATAGCACGCCGCCAATCAAACTCGTTCGTTTACTACGACTCATCGATTATCTCCTTTCTATAAGAATACTTACAAAAAATACTGACTATAAAGCAATCCCCTACTCTATATTATACGATATGTTGACGGGACTTGTTGCACATGGTAACAGAATTTTGAGATTTGACAGGGAACGCGAGGTTGCCTCTCACATCAAACGTGCTATAACTACATTGCCCTCGTCCCCAAGGGCATCTTGGCAGTCCAAAAATGCTCTTGAAAGGTTCCCGGGGACGGGGAGCTTTTTTGAAATGTTGTGAACATTCGCTCGCAAAACTAAATCGAAACAAGACTAGAAGGAGTCGCTAATTAATGAGTCACCGACATATATATCGCAGGTTGTTGTTCAGCCTTTTGCTGATTAGCTTGAGCTTGATCGGACTGCCGCCGGGTGGCGTCCATGCCCAAGAGAAAACCGTCCACGCGGTGCTCTTCTATTCGCCCTCATGCCCGCATTGCCACGAAGTGATGACGGAGGTGATTCCCCCGCTCGAAGCGGAATATGGAGCGCACTTAGAGGTCATAGAACTAGACACCTCACAACCGCAGGGGCAGGCGCTCTTTCAGGCCGCCGTAGAGGATTATCAAATGGAGATGGTCGGGGTGCCCACCTTGATCGTGGGCGAGCACGCGCTAGTCGGATCTAGAGAGATCCCGGAGCAATTCCCCACTCTGATTGAGGAATATCTGAGCGAGGGCGGCGTGGGATGGCCGGATCTGCCCGGCATGCAAGCCATCACCGAGGAATACAATCTAGACACCGGCGCACTGCCGACGCTCCAAGAAAAATTCGCCCGCGACATCTTCGGCAACACGCTCGCGGTCGTGGTCTTGATCGGGTTAGCGGCAACTTTCGTGGCCGTCATCCGCCCGCGCGCGTGGCACATCTCGCTGGCGGAGCGCTACGCACCCTGGGCCGTCATCGCTGTGCTGATCGTGGGGATGATTGCCGCGAGCTACCTCTCCTACGTCGAGGTCACGCAGTCGGAGGCAGTCTGCGGCCCGGTCGGCGATTGCAACACCGTCCAGCAGAGCCGCTTCGCGCTGCTCTTCGGCTTCCTGCCGATGGCTGTCTTCGGCCTGATCGGGTACGTGATGATTTTGGGCGCCTTCGTCTACGCGACGTGGTTCAAGCAGGGGCCGTATCACGAGTACGCGCCGGCCATCGTCTTCGCGCTCTCGATGTTCGGGCTGGCCTTCTCGATCTACCTGACCTACCTGGAGCCATTCGTCATCGGCGCGACGTGCGCGTGGTGCCTGACCTCAGCCATCGCGATGGCGCTGCTGGCGCTCCTCACCGCCGGCCCCGGCTGGCCCGCCTTGGAGGACGCGCTGGTCGATCTGGGCCTCGTCAAGCGGAGATATTGGCGCAAGCGACGCCGGCGATCCAAACGGCGGCGGCGAAAATAACCACCGACTACCTTCCGGGAAGCTACAAGCGCATTTTCATTGTTATTCTGAGTTATTCTGAGCAAGCCAGGTGCAACGCACTTACGTCAGGTCTAAAATCTATCTAACGCAATCCATAACTATTTTTCAGGCGCGAAAGTGCGTTGCACCTCACAAAAAAGGCCGGCTCCTTTGAGGGAGCCGGCCTCTGCTTTTGCTACGATTACGACAACTACAGACGATTAACGCGCGGTGGCGCTGGAGAAATTCCGCGTGACCAGCGGCAGGTAGATGACGTAGAGGGTTGTCGTATCGTGCCGGACGACGTTGGAGTGATCGAAGCACGCACTAAATGTTCCGGGATCTGTGCACAGCCCGGCGACATTGCGGATAGGAACGATCATCCCGCCCGTTCCGTCCATCAGGGGCAGGACCTCGGCAGCGAACGAGACCGACATCGGCCCCGTGGTCGTCACCAACTGCGTGCTGGTAATAGCGCGCGTGGCAGCATCCCATCCGAAGCTGGAGTGCGCACCAACAAAGCCGACCCACTCCAACTCAGGCGCCAGGTCATCCCGGAAGTAGAAGGGCAATCCCTGAATCGTCGATTCACTGGGGGTGATGTAGACTGTGTAAGTGATCGTGTCTCCGAACATGACTTCACTTCCAGAGGGCGGCGTGGCCTCTTTGTACAAGCTCGCAGCCGCATCTGGTGCGCCAGGCGCCGCCATTACCGGCAAGACCAGCGCCAACAGCAACGCGGACAACACCAAGGTCAAACTCAACGGTAGTAATTTTTTACGAAGTTTCATTTTGCTTCCTCCTTCTTCAGCTTAAAAAAAAGAAAAGTATGGACTTGAATCGAGCGCGAGGGCCTAAAACTATCAACCTCTTACCGCACCCCTCGCTCACCCCCCTTTCTCAAGTCGCATTCCCAACCCACATTATACAGTAAATAGACATGAAGTCAACTCCTCGCAAATTAGCTCGAAATAGCAAAGGCGCAACGCACTTAACCATTACAAACGTGCGTTGCGCCTTGATTGTTCTAATGCGCGCCCCGAAAGATTACACGTAATGCTCGCGAATCTCCGCGCTCACGTAGTCCAAAATCGCGACGGTGATGGCGATGAACCAGACGGCGATGCCCGCCGAGCGGAATTGGAAGAGGCGGATGTATTGGATGAGGATGAAGCCGATGCCGCCGCCGCCTACCAAACCGATGACGGTGGACATGCGGACGTTGATGTCCCAGCGGTAAATGGAGAAGGAGACGAAGGGCGGGATCATCTGCGGGATCACGGCGTACATAATCGTCTGCAGGCGCGTGGCGCCGGTTGCATGGATCGCCTCGATGGGGCCGGGATCGATGCTCTCAATCGATTCGGAGTAGAGTTTGCCCAGCGCGGCGATGGTATGCACCGTCAGGGCGATGATGCCGGCGAACGGCCCCAGACCGATCCACTGCGTGGCGATGATGGCCCAGATCAGCGGCTCGATGGAGCGCACGATGTTGAGGATCGTGCGCACGACATAATAAATGCCCATCGTAAGCCACGACCCGGACATCAGGTTTTTGGCCGCCAGGAAGCTCACCGGCAGCGCAAAGATGATGCCAAACAGCGTCGCCATCATGCCCAAGAAAATCGTCTCGATCATCCGCTCGATGGTCTGGAGCAGCGGATCGCTGGGCTGCGGGCCGCCGATGGTGAAGATCTGCCGCACCTGGATCTCGAAGATCTGAGGGCCGACGGCGCTCGTCGGGATGGCGCGGTACGGCAAGGGCACTTGAATCTCGAAGCTGCCTTGCGCATCCGTGCGCGTGACGACCGGCTGGCCATCCTCCAAGAGACGGTACTCATCGCCGATGGGATTCTTCCACCAGACCTCCGCCTCCTCATTCGACTCAAAATCCCGGGCCGTGATTGTGATGATGGTGCCGGGGACCTTCTGATAATTCTCGTCCTGACGGGCCATCTCACCGCACCTCGGCTCCACCTGTACGTGAGGCTCACCGGGTACATACTCCGGCGGCTCCGGCAGTTCCTCCCCCTCCTCACAGGGGATCATAATGGGCGCCTCGGCCTTAACGACCCTCTCATTACGAGTGACGGCCGCCTCCCAGGGCCATAACACTTTGGTGAGAATCGGCAGCGTGTCCGGCAACTCGGTCGCCGCCTTATACATATCGATCTGGCCAATCTGCCACCCTAACGCGAAGAACAGAACCAAAATCAAGAAGAAGATAGCTATGCCCTTCTCGGCTTCTTCTTCCGCTTGCGCCAGGCGATAGGCGTCCCAAGCACTCCATAGCCACAGAATGGCCGTACCACCGACCATAAGTCCGATGAAAAAAGGACGACGGTCCAATGCCTTGACAAACTGATCCCAGGGGCCGCCGGTGATCCGCCGGGCCAAGAGCGTAATGCGCCAGGCAAGTAAGCCAATGATGCTGATGATAGATCCCAACAGAACCAGGCCCCGATTCATCTGGCGCGCCAACATCTGTCCCAGACCGGGAATGATCAGAGATGCAATACCCGCAGCCGTTGCGGGGACCAGGCTAGGGCGATGCTCTTCTTGTTTTTTTCTGTGATTAGGCATATTAACCTCCCAACGTCCCCTCGAGGCCGCCGCCGACGCGCTCCGCCTCTTGACCGTAAATATCCTTGAACTGCTCATCGGTCATCGCGCGAATCTCTTCTCGGGTGCCGCGATAGACAACCTCACCGGCGCGCAGGCCAATGACCCGCGAGGAATAGCGTTGTACCAGATCCAAGTAGTGCAAGCTGCAGAGGATCGTCATATCGTCCTCTTGATTTAGAACTTCCAAGTGTTGCAAGATCGAGTGCGCTAAAACAGGATCTAAACTGGCAACCGGCTCATCGGCTAAGATCATCTCTGGATTCTGCATCAGCGCGCGCGCGATGCCCACCCGCTGTTGCTGGCCCCCACTTAGCTCGTCGGCCCGCTTGTGCGCTTGATCCGCAATGCCGATCCGTTCCATCACATCCCAAGCCCGTTGCCGATCCTTGCGGGGGAAGCGGTAGAATAAACTTTGCGATTGCTTCACGTAGCCTAAGCGGCCGCTGAGAACGTTGGTGATCACCTTAGAGCGCTTTACCAAGTTGAATTGCTGGAAGACCATCCCGATTCTGCGCCGGAAGTGCCGCAACTCCGTCTGATTCGCCTGGGTGATGTCCTTACCCTTCCACAAAATCTGTCCCTCGGTAGGTTCCACAAGACGGTTAATGCACCGCAGTAACGTCGATTTTCCAGAACCGCTGAGGCCGATAATGATCAGGAAATCGCCCTCGGCCACGGTAAAACTGACATTCCGCAATGCTACCGTGCCGTCATCGTAAACTTTGGTCAAATTTTTGACCTCAAGCATTTCGCCTCCTAACTAGAGCGAAGGGGGGACACGAATGCCCCCCCTTGTTGTGAATGTTGGTCCTCTTCGTTAGTCCTGTAGTCCCGGTTATTCCTGAAGATCCTGGATGCTCATCCCAGAGGCTTCTAGAACCTGGCGGAAGGGATCATAGAAATCATCGCCATGCTTATCAAGGCCGGCCCAGCTATAGGCCGTGTCCAGCGCCTCTTTGCCCTCTTCGGTTTCCGAGATAGCCAACAGGGCGTTGACAATCGTGGTCTTCAACTCTTCGTCCATCCCCGGCATAAACTGCACACCATCATTGGGAATATCGGCGGTGGTAGCGATCACCTGCACCACATCCATCACGTCGGGGTTATCTTCCTCGATGTTGCCACGGGCGTCGACGAAGGTCGCGCCAGCGTCGCAATCACCATTGTACACAGCGGTGACAACAGCATCGTGACTGCCGGCATCTACGACCTCAATGTCCGCATCCGTGTCGATGCCATTCGCGCGCATCGTCAGCATGGGGATGATCCAGCCGCTGGTGGAGAGGGGATCGGGGCGGCAGAACGTCGCGCCATCGAGATCCTCGATGGACTGAATGCCGCTATCAACGTTGGCGATGATCTGGCCGTTGTAGGTGGGGCTGCCATAGCGCACGGCGACCAATTCAGTCTCGACGCCGCAGCGCTCATTCGCCAAGATGTAGGAGAAGGTGTTCAGAGACCCCATCTGGGCCTCGGCCGGGTCGGCGCACATCGCCTCAATGGCGCCGGCGTACTCGGTGGTCACCAGCACGTCGAAGTACAAGCCGGTCTCTTCGGTCAAGAGAGCGCTCAACTCCTCGGCCCCGGTGGTGACGGTTTGGGTCTCACCAGAGGGGACAAAGGCCCAGACAATGGGATTTTCCTCAGTGCCCAGCTCATCCGAGCCACAGCCCGTCAACCCCATCGCGGCCACCAACAACAACGTCATTAAAGCAAACAGATACTTCCGCATTTCAAATACCTCCTTCAAAGGTGTAGTTAATGATACAGTGTTATAGTAGAGCTAAAGTGGAAATTGTCAACTAACAGGATCAGATTGGATTTGTAAGGTAAAACAGTATATAATATGGTTAATTCCAATATGATTATGATAAAATACCCTAGGAGGCAATAACGTGAAGAAGATCACATCCTCAGAGATCACGCCGGAACATCTCTATATCTCTCGCCGCCGATTTTTGAAGAGCGCTGGCGCGCTGACCGCCAGTGCGCTGGTGGTGGCCGCGTGTGGCCGCCAAACCTCGCCGGCGACGCCCGCCTCGGAAGCGCCGCCGGCCCAAGCCGACGAATCAGCTCTCACCGACGAATTGGGCGATCCGGCAACCTCGTATCAAGCCATCACCAACTACAACGATTACTACGAATTCTCCACCGGCAAGGAAGCCGTGGCTCGCATGGCCGAGGATTTCCCCACATCGCCGTGGCAGGTCGAGGTCGGCGGATTGGTGAACAACCCCCAGACCTTCGATCTAGACGACCTTCGTCGGTTCGAGACCGAGGAGCGCATCTATCGCATGCGCTGCGTCGAGGGCTGGTCGATGGTCATCCCCTGGGTGGGATTTCCGCTGGCCCGCCTGCTCAAAGAGGTCGATCCGCTGTCGCAGGCCAACTACGTGAAATTTCAGAGCGTCTACGATCCAGAGAACATGCCCGGCCAGACAAACCTTCCCTACCCTTGGCCCTACCTCGAAGGTTTGCGATTAGATGAGGCGCTGCACGATCTGACGATGATGGCAACCGGCCTCTATGGCAAATCGCTGCCGCCGCAGAACGGCGCGCCCGTGCGCCTGGTCGTGCCCTGGAAGTACGGCTTCAAGAGCATCAAGGCCATCGTGAAGATTGAGCTGGTGGAGGAGATGCCCACCTCGCTGTGGATGGCCGTCGGGCCCAACGAGTACGGCTTCTGGGCCAACGTCAACCCGGAGGTCGATCATCCGCGCTGGTCCCAGGCCACCGAGCGGCGCATCGGCGAATCGGGACGCCGCGAGACCCTGTACTTCAACGGCTACGCCGATGAGGTCAGCGATCTCTACACCGACTTAGATGCGCGGAAGTGGTACTACTGATGGCCGAGTCGCCCTCCCGCCGCTGGCTCCGCGCAGCGATTCACGCGGGCGCGCTGGCGCCGTTGGCCTACCTCGCGTGGGAGTACGCGCGCGGGGATTTCTTCGTCGCCCCCATCGCCGAGATGCTCACCCGCACGGGCCGGACGGGCCTCTATCTCCTGCTGATCACACTCGCCTGCACGCCGATCCACATCCTGACCGGCTGGCGCGAGGCCGTGCGGGCGCGCCGCACCGTGGGATTGTACACCTTCTTCTACGTCGCCCTGCACTTGCTGATCTTCATCGGCTGGGATTACGGCTTCGCCTGGGGCCAGATCCGGCGCGCGATAGTCTCACAGCCCTACGTGATTGTGGGATTCGCCGCCTTCCTCATCCTGCTGGCGCTGGCCCTCACCTCCACGCGCGGATGGCAGCAGCGCCTGGGCAAGCACTGGCTCTGGCTCCAACGCGGCATCTATCTGGCCGCGATCCTAGATATCCTCCACGTGCTGTGGCTCTCCAAAGCCCCCCAACAAGCGATTCGCTACGCCGTGATCTTGGCCGTACTGCTCCTCATCCGCCTACCGCCCATCCGCAAGAACATCGTGGCTCTTCGGGAATTCGCCAGGTGAACCTTACCATGCTCCACCAGTAACCCCGTAACAACGCAGAAAAGGTCTTGGGCCTCCACAAACACGCAAATCTTGGCTACTTTTAGGATTACTGAGAGGGTTACCCGGCAAAATCCAAAAGACCCAACATCGTAAAGCTGCGCCGAAAATCAGTCTAAATCTGGTATAATGGAGTGTAGAAAATCACGGGCAAATGAAACCAGCTTGGGAGGTACGCTATGAAAACCAAGGCCCTTCTGGCCTATTACACCCAGGGCATCCACAATCTTCTCGAAGCGTTGGAAGACGATCATCCAGAAAAGCCACACATTCTCGGCCTCCAACAGCGCCTGGTGGAGAACCTCACCCGCGCCGACGCCGTCGAGGACACCCAAACGCGGGCTACGCTCCACGCCGAGATCTTAGATCACCTCAACCAAATCAGCATCAAGGAGAGCGGGGAGCCATTCAACACCTACTGCGAGGTCACTCCCCAAGCCCCAGTCCCCAAAGAGCAGACCCCCCAAACATCGCTCGCGGCGTTCAAGCAGTGGATCACGCCGCTGGTCTTCTCCGAGGAACGATTGGCCGTCCCCGGCCTAAACAAATTGATCCAGGCGCGAACGTTGGCGGTTCTGCCCCATTTGAATGGGAACGAGAAAGGGGAGGTCATCCAAATGCTTCATGATGCTGAACTGATCACATCTGAGGCCCCGCAGGTCTCCCTGGAGGGCGCCAACCTGACCCATATCAATCTCGTGGAGGCGAATCTGGTGGATGTCAACTTGGCCGGCGTGGATCTCAGCGGCGCGAATCTGACGGGCGCCAGCCTCATCGGGGCAACGCTGACGCACGCGACGCTGGTGGGCGCCAATATGGGATGGATCGAGTTGAGCTATGCGCACATGCATCAGGTCGAATTGGGAGGCGCTAACTTGCCGGGCGCGGATCTGCGCGGGGCGACGCTGCTGCGCTCGCATCTGATTATGGCGAATCTCAAGTGGGCCAATCTGGTGGAGACGCATCTGGAGGAGGCCAATCTGTTACGCACCAACGCGGAGCAGGCGGTCTTCACGAGCGCCAACCTGACGAAGGCCAATCTGTTGTGGACGAATTTCACCAACGCGCGCTTGGATCAAGCCACGCTGACCGACGCAGCCTACAATCGCCACACACGCTGGCCAGAGGAGTTCGATGCAGAGGCCGCCGGGGCGCGCAGTATCGGGTAACCTCCAATCGTATCTCCATCTCCATCCTAAAACAGAAGCAGCGGGGCGACGCTTATGATGCTAAGCGTCGCCCCGCTATTTGATGGATGTTTGAGATCGTCGTCCGTTACAACCTACTCTACCGGCAGCACACACCGGAAGCCACGATTATCCGCCCGCTCCTCCGGCGCAGCCCGGTAGCGATAGCTGCTGCGTACATTCGACTCATCACTCTGCCACGACCCGCCGCGCAGCACGCGATACGCGCCGCTGCTGGGGCCAGTCGGATTTCGCGAGCGCGACTCGGCATAGTACGTCTCGCTGTACCAGTCGTGCACCCACTCCCACACATTCCCCGCCAAATCGAAGGCGCCGCACCAGCTCATCCCCGCCGGAAACGAGCCGACGGGCGCGGTCGTCGCGTAGCCATCATCGACGGCGTCGTCGGCCCAGGGATCAGCACAATTCGCATCGCAGAAGTTTAAGCGCACGCCCGCCGGCCCCACAAGCGATTTGTCATCGCCCCAGGGGTAGCGATGGCGCTCGACGCTGCGGGCCGCGTACTCCCATTCCGCCTCCGTGGGCAAACGCCCACCGGCCCACGCACAGTAGGCTGCTGCCTCGTGCCACGTAACAGCGACAACGGGATGTGTCGGGTGATAGGGCGTCGTCGCCGGAAGAGCCGCACAGGCGCCGGCCTCGATGCAGCGTCGATAGTGCGCCTGCGTCACCTCAGTGCGATCCAGCCAAAAGCCCTCCAACGTCACCGCGTGAATGGGCACATCGTCATACCACTCGGCCGCGCCCATCAGAAACTCGCCTCCCGGCGCATACACCATCGGCATGCCATCCTGGGGGCGGACCCATTCCATGCCCAACGTGGGATTGCTGGGCGGGCCACTGGCCGCACCGGGAAAGAATCGCAACGCCCAAGCGCCAGCGATCACGACCAACAGCAACGCCAGCCCCACGCCCAGCCATCGCCAGCGCTTAGGGGGCACACGAGAGATCACACGCGCGACAATGTCCCTGGGCCGCCCAAATGACGAGCGGCGGGAGATGGCTCGCTGGGCGCGCTCAATCTCCTCCGCTACATCCCGATAGCCCGGCGAGATGGCCTCGATCTGACTCCCGACCATCAATACCCGCGACCAATCCTCTTGCGCGGCTGCTGACTGCAACTTCTCGTAGAGAACGGCCTGCTGCTGATGGCGCGCCGTGTCCTCCAGGGCCGACTGCAACTCGACGACAAACGCCATCGCGGACTGAAATCGCGCCAGCGGCGCCTTCGCCAACATCTTCAGCAACGCCCGTTGGACGCGCTCCGGCAGATCGGGGCGGAATTTTCGCGGCGGGGGGACCGGCTTATTCTCGTGCGCGTTCAGCGTGGCGGGGGAGTTGCCCGGAAAGGGCACCCGCCCCGCCAGCATCCGATAGGCCAAGATGCCCAAGGCGTAGCGATCGGCGGCCGCCCCCACCTCATCTCGGCGATCTGGGTTGGCCTGCTCCGGCGCCATGTACTCCGGCGAGCCGACCAATTTGCCGTAGGAAGTCAGCGCTGAGCTGTCCTGCATCAATTTGACCAGCCCGAAGTCCAACAACGTCGCTTGAATCGCCTCATCTGGCCCCTCTAAGATGACATTGGACGGCTTAATATCCCGGTGCAGCACCCCCCTGCGATGCGCATAATCGATGGCCGAGGCGAGTTGCTTCAAGATGCGAATCGCCAACTCCAGCGGCAAGACCGAGAGATCATGAAGCAGATCCCGCAGCGAGTTCCCCGGCAGGTAGGCCATCGCAATGTAGAGCTGCTCGTCGATCTCCCCGGCATCATAGACGGTGACTACGTGCGGATGCCGCAGATTAGCCAGCGTCTTCGCCTCGCGCCGGAAGCGCATCACGAAGTTGGGGTCGCTGTACCAATAGGGATGCAGCACCTTGAGGGCCAACTCCCGCCCCAGGTCTGTATCATAGGCTTTGTAGACGGCCGCAAAGCCGCCACAGCCAATTTCCTTGAGGATGTGATATTTACCGATCCATTCAGGCGCGAGGGACATAAACTAAATTTAGGAACGTTGGTGATCTGCTAGTCGGATTTATCCAGCACGACCTTGATCAGGCCCAGCACCACGCCCAAGACGACGCCGACGACGACCGCAGCGCGCAGGTCGAAGACAATCGTCGCCTCGCCGGTGATCTCCTTGGCGGCGGCGAATACCGTGACGCCGTCATTTATCTTGATGTTCTCCGCGACGGCCACGCCGATGCCGCCATCCGTCAAGGTGATGTTTTCTCCCATGGCCAGCGCAATTCCGCCATCTTTCACATCAATGAACCGCCCCTCCGCGCGTCCAATTGCGCCCTGCTCGACGTGGACTTTATCGGCCTCGACGTGCTCGGCGCCGCCCTGCTCGATTTTGACCTCTTCGGCGATAACCTCTTCTTCCATTTCGAAATCAACATTCGGCTGTCCAACTTTGGTTTCCTCGTTCATGCTTGCCTCCTTGAGAAAATGAGATACATTGAGATACATTGAGATACATAGTGGATATTATCGACCTAACATATAGGCCGAATTGTCACAACACTCACAGTTTATCACAAAATCTAAAGTTAAGAAAATCACCACTGCCATCGCGGGGAAAAATCAGGTACGGCCGTTCCAAGAAAATAAACCTCCCAAAAAAGGGGAGAGTTCAGAAACAGGTTGACGCTTTCTGCTTGCTCACCCAGACGTGAAGCCGTCTTGGCGCCAACGGTTGAAACCGCTGGCTGATACTGGGAAGTGCGTAGTTGGCAAGCCAGCCAACCAGAATCGCACTATAACAGTTTTTAACCCGTTTTCAACGGGTTTGGAGTATCAGACGATGAATTCATTCATCGGTCCCTCGTCCCCGAGGACGTCTGAGCAGATCGAAGGTGCTTTGTAAACGTCCCCGAGACGGGGACTGAGAGCTTTTTTGAAGTTCTGGGAACATCCACTCACGTAACTAAACAGATACAAAATCAGGAAGCCTTGAACCTAAATTATTTACCTCCCACTCCTTAGCTAGGCTAACTGATTTACGTCATACAATATTTAGTCATTCGTCACTATGGTCTAACCGA
>CAYXVS010000054.1:0-7933 GCA_964468735.1 uncultured Anaerolineales bacterium
ATCGGCCTTCTTCTCTACGCAAAAGTATACTGTCAGCCCGCGGAGTGACAAGTTCCCACCAGGTCCCAGCCGAGCTAAGTTGCAATTACGTTATAGAATGATAGAGTAGGAACTTGAAGCGACTAAGTCACTTACACATTACACATCAAAAAGATACAAGGAGCGAGCATGACCAAGTTGGACGATCTAAAATGGTGGCAAAAAGCTGTCTTTTACCAGATTTATCCCCGCAGTTTTGCCGATGGCAACGGCGATGGGATTGGAGATTTGCGCGGCATCACCGATAAATTATCCTATTTGCAGGATTTGGGCATCGAGGCGATTTGGCTCTCCCCGCATTATCCCTCGCCGCTGTACGACTGCGGCTACGATATCGCCGACTATACCGACGTCGCGCCGGAATATGGGCTGTTGGGCGATTTCCAGCGCTTTTTGGATGCGGCGCATCGGCGCGGGATGCGGGTAATCTTGGATTTGGTGCTCAATCACACCTCGCACAAACACGACTGGTTCATCGAATCGCGCACCAGCCGCGACAACCCCAAGCGCGATTGGTACATCTGGCGTGATGGCCGCGACGGCGGCCCGCCCAACAACTGGAATTCGACCTTCGGCGGCTCCGCGTGGGAGTACGATCCGCGCACGGGCCAGTACTACTACCACTTCTTCTTCAAGGAACAGCCCGACCTCAACTGGCGCAATCCAGAGGTTAAAGCGGCGGTGTTCAACGACGTGCGCTTCTGGTTGGATATGGGCATCGATGGTTTCCGCTTGGACGCCATCGACACGATTTACGAGCATCCAGAGATGCCCGATCACGAGGCGGAGCTTTCGCAGGAGGAGCTGTTCCGGCGCTCGATTGGCGAGCGGTGGGATGAGGCGAACAAGAAGCTGGCCGAACAATGGGAGGCGATGTTCGAATATCAAGTGCGCCGCCCCGGCATTCACGCACTGTTCAAGGAGCTGCGGGCACTGATCGATGAGTACGACGACCGGATGTTGGTCGGCGAGACCTCGGACGTGAAATTCTACGGCGATGGCAGCGATGAGCTGCACATGGCCTTCAACTTCCCGCTGATGCGGACGCCGCGTCTCACGCCAGAGTGGGTGCGGGCGAATCAGGAGGCGCGCTTGAGCATGCTGCCGCCGCGCGCGTGGCCGTGCAACACCCTGGGCAACCACGACGCGCCGCGCGTCTACAGTCGCTACGGCGATGGCGAGCACGACGATGCCCTGGCTCGCATCTCGCTGGCGCTGATGCTGACCCTGCGCGGCACGCCCTTCCTCTACAACGGCGAGGAGATCGGAATGACGGATTATCACTTTACCGACATCGACCGCTTCCAGGATTTGTGGGGGCTGTGGCATTACGAGATGCGCCGCGAGATCTTCGATGCGTCGCCGGAGGAGGCGGCGCGGCACGCGGCCAAATCGGGCCGCGATAAGTGCCGCACGCCGATGCAGTGGGCCGATGCGCCGCACGGCGGCTTCTGTCCGCCGGATGTGACGCCGTGGCTGCCGGTGAATCCCAACTACGTCGAGGGCGTCAACGTCGCGGCGCAGGAGAACGATCCCGATGCGCTGCTCAACTTCTATCGGGCGCTGATCCAGATGCGGCAGCGCACGCCCGCGCTCATCGCCGGGGATTATGCCCCGCTGTTGGAGGGAAACGCGGATGTGTTGGCTTTCCTGCGGCGCAGCGAGGCGCAGACCTGCCTGGTGGTGTTGAACTTCTCCGAGCAGGCGCACACGCTCGCCTTTGAGTTGCGCGCGGATGCGGACTCGGCCCAGACCATCTTCTCCAATCGCGAGCGCGCGGACGCGACGCCGCTCACCGCGTTTGAAATCGCCCCGTTCGAGATCTACATCGGCGAGATTGAGGCGTAGTCAGCTTATCTATCTTGAGTAACCTTCCCGGAAGCGAAACCGCAATCGTTTCCATAGCTTCCGGGAAGGTTGCTCAAAAGCGCAAGGTAATCAAGTTTCAGACGTTAAGACTTTTTGACCTTTCGACCTTAGACTTTTGCCCTTCGACTTTAGACAACTTTCAACTTATAACTTGCAACTTTCAACCGCTTTTTAAGGAGTATGTGTATGTTCAAAATTGCGACGTTCAACGCCAATTCGATTCGGGTGCGATTGCCGCAGATTTTAGAGTGGATGGCGCGGGAGCAGACGGATGTGCTCTGCGTCCAGGAGACGAAGGTGCAGGACAAGGATTTCCCCGTCGCGCCGATTGAGGAGGCCGGCTTGCACGTTGTATTTCGCGGGCAGAAATCGCACGCCGGCGTGGCGATCCTGAGCCGCGAGCCGGCGGAGAATGTGGTCGCCGGCTTTGACGAGGCGGATGACGGTCCCGCCGACGAACCGCGCTTGTTGCGGGCGACCTACGGCGACGTGCACGTCGTCAACACCTACGTGCCCCAGGGCCGCAGCCCCGATTCGGAGCAGTTTGCCTACAAGCTGGCGTGGTTCGAGCGGCTGCGCGCGCTCTTCGAGCGCCACTACTTGCCCGACGATCTGCTCGTCTGGGTGGGGGACTTCAACGTCGCCACTGAGGATATCGACGTCCACGACCCCGACCGGCTGCGCGGTCACGTCGACTTCCACCCGGAGGCGCAGGCCGCCTTGGATGAGGTGCGCGCGTGGGGCTTCGTCGACGTCTTCCGCCAACATCACCCCGATGAGCCGGAGCAGTTTACCTATTGGGACTATCGCGCCCGCAATCCCATCGAGCGCGGCGTCGGTTGGCGCGTGGATCACATCTGGGCCACCGAACCCTTGGCCGAGGCATCGTCCGCCGCGTGGATCGACGTCGAGGCGCGCCGGGCGGAGCGTCCCTCGGATCACACCTTCTTGGTGGCGGAGTTTGAGATGGCTCCACTGAAAAAAGTCGGTTCACCACTGAGACACTGAGGACACTGAGAAAAAATTAAGATTCTAATTAATAAAATTAAATTCTTAGCCGGAAAAACTAAACTTTATTAATTTGATATTTAAAATCTCTGTGCCTCTCTGTGGTAAAAAACAGGTTATTTCAGGTGAGTTTGAGATTGGATAGGAAGTAACACCGGCGCGTAACTATCCCGTAACATCCACCTGAGCTTGGTGAGGGTATAATGAGGTGACACAGTAGGGATGTCGGTTGTCACTGGGGAGGGATGAGGATGTTGAGCACAATGCAGATCTTGCAGCAGGTTTTCCCCGGCTTGGAGGAAGAAGACCTGACGCGATTGGTCGAGGTCGCCCGGCTCTATACCTATTCGCCGGGCGTTACGCTCTGCCACGAGGGCGCCTATGAGGAAACCTTCTACATCGTCGTGGATGGCCAGGTCGAGGTCACGAAGCGGCTGACGCAGGATGAGGAGTATACGCTCAAGGTGATGGAGCCGGGCGAGTTCTTCGGCGAGGTGGCGTTGATTCAGAAGGGACAGCGCAACGCCTCCGTTCGCACGGTGACGGCGGCGACGCTTCTGGAGATCGAGCGCGAGGCGTTCAACCAGGTGCTGCTGTCGAGCGCGCCGGTTGCGCGGCGGATCATCCTCCAGGTGACGCATCACCTGCGCGACGCGAACACGCGCACCATCCAGAAGCTGCGCGCCAAGAACGAGGAGTTGGCGGCGGCCTACGCGGAGTTGCAGCGGCAGGAGCGGCTCCGCTCGGAGTTCCTCACGACCATCTCCCACGAGATGCGCACGCCGCTCACCGCCGCGCTGGGCTACTTGCACTTCCTCAACCAGGGCGCCTGCGAGATGCCTCAGCAGCAGATGGTGGGCTTCGTCGGCACCGTCGAGAGGAACCTGAAGACGGTCGTGCACCTGGTGAATAACATCCTCTTCTTGCAGGAGATGGAGCTGATCAGGCCGGAGTTCGAGGCGCTGAATGTGGCCGATCTGGTGCAGGAGGGCGTGGAGGAGCATCAGGGCGCGGCCGAGGCGACGGGACTGGCGTTTGTGATGGAGATCGCGCCCAATCTCCCGACGATTTATGGCGATAGCGGCAGCTTGGGCCGTGCGTTGAACGCGCTGTTGGATAACGCGGTCAAGTTCAGCCCGGAGGGCGGGGAGATCGTCGTGCGGGTTGATGCTTCGAATGGTGAGGTGCGCGTTGCGATCCAAGATCCCGGCGTGGGCTTCCCGATGGACAAGTTAGACGAACTATTCAAACCGTTCACGCGCATCGAATCCGTGGACGGTCATCTCTTCGGCGGCGTGGGCTTGGGCCTGCCAATCGCCCAGCATCTGATCGAGGTGTTGCATCAGGGGCGGCTCGAGGCCGTCAGCACGCGCGGGGTGGGGAGCACCTTCACGATGACCCTGCCGGTGACAGAGCCGCCGGAAACGACGTAATTTTCTAAACCTTCCGGGGAGCTGTGAACGGTCCGAAATTTTAAGGGATCGGCTTGAGAGAACATAGTAGAGCTTCCCGGAAGGTACAAATCAAAAGCCCGTGGCTTAGAAAATAGCCACGGGCTTTTGATTTTGCATTGCTCGGCTTGGATGGAGTGGATTGGTAATCTTCCTGGGGACTACCATTCCGACCTACATTCCTACATTCCTCGCTATTTTACTCAATTGTCTTGACCTTGTGCGTTGGCCAGAACTCGAAGAGTGTGCCGACCGATTCCCCGCAGACATTCCGACGGATGACCTCCCCGAAGATCTGCCCTACCGAGAGGACCTTGAGACGCTCTGGTTTTCGTCTGTCTGAGAGTGGAACGGTATTGGTGACGACAATCTCATCGATTTCTTCGATCTTATTGAGATCTTTCACGGCATCGCCTGTGAAGAGGCCGTGGGTGCCGATAACGGTAATTCGCTGAATATCGAAGTTGCGCAGATACTTGATGGTTTCCACGATGGTGCCGGCGGTCGCGATCTCATCATCCATAATGATGATGTCCTTCCCGCGCACCTCGCCCATAATGCCGCTGACGGCGACGGAATTGTCGCTCATCCGAATCTTCTCCCCGGCAGCGATCGGAATATCCAGCGCGTGCGCTAACTTGGCCGCGCGCTTGGCGTGACCAATATCGGGCGAAAGGACGACGCTGTTGCTGAGATCTTTCTCGCTCAGATGCTCCAGGAAGACCGAGTGGGCAGTGAGGTGATCGGCAGGCACGCTGAAGAAACCGTGCACCTGCGGCGAGTGCAGCGTCATCGAGATGACGTGATCGGCGCCGGCAGTGACGAGCAGATCAGCGATGAGCCGCGCGGCAATCGATATCCGGGGCGCATCCTTCTTATCGGAACGGGCATAGGAATAGTAGGGAATCACCGCGTGGATGCTCTTGGCCGCCGCGCCCCGCGCCACATCCAACATCAACAGCAACTCCAGGAGATTGTCGCTGCACGGCGGGGCCAGCGGCTGGATGATGAAGACATCGCTGCCGCGCACGCTGGTGCCCAAGTGAACGTAGAAGTTATCGTTGGAGAATTTGCGGATCTGGGTCGGGCTGAGTTCGAGCCTCAAATAGTGAGCGATCTCTTCCGCCAGTTTAGGGTGGGCGCTGCCGCTGAAGATAAGCGTATCTTTGAGCGCCTGACATTTTTCTTCGGCTGCAATTGTTTTGTGCTGTGGTTCTTTGGATGGCTTTGTCAACGTTCACTCCTTTTCTTTCTTATGCGTGTTGACTGATTTGGGACTTTTCTAAATCTATTCTATCCTCGCAAAGAAAGTTAGACAAATCATACCGGGCGCGATCTAACGCTCCGTTGCGTCCAGATTCTCGATGGTCACCGGTTCGATATCATCCGCTGTCTCGAAGCCGAAGATCTGCCCGTAGAAGTACAGCTCGGCATCGATGGCGCGCTTGATGTGCTCCGCCTGGCGGAAGCCGTGCTGCTCGCCCTCGAAGGGCAAATAGGCGACCGGGATGCCTTTCTCGCGCAGCGCGTCGACCATCTGCTCCGCCTGCGGCGGCGGCACGACGGCGTCCTCCAAGCCCTGGAAGAAGATGATGGGGCAGCTCAGGCCCGCGATGTGGTGGATGGGCGAGCGTTCGATGTAGCGGTCGCGCGCCTCCGGGTAGGGGCCGACGAGATTATCCAAGTAGCGCGATTCAAACTTGTGCGTGTCGGTGGTCAGCGCCTCGAGATCGCTGACGCCGTAGTAACTCGCGCCGGCGTGGAAGACGTCGCGGAAGGCCAACGCACTGAGCGTGGTGTAACCGCCCGCGCTCCCGCCCCGAATGGCCAAGCGGTCGCCGTCGACGCGCCCCTGCTCGACCAGATAGTGCGCGCCGTTGGCGCAGTCATCCACATCGACGATGCCCCACCGCTCATTGAGCCGCTCGCGATACGCGCGACCGTAGCCCGTGCTGCCGCCGTAATTTACGTCCAGCACTGCGATGCCACGGCTTGTCCAGTATTGGATGCTCATATCCAACGCGCTGTTCGTGGCGGCGGTCGGCCCGCCGTGGCTGATGACCAACAGCGGCGGTTTCTCGTCCTCCGGGGCCTCATAGTCGGGATTTTGTGGCGGATAGAAGAGCGCGTGCGCCGTCTTGCCACCCGTCGTGGGGAACTCAATCGGCTCCGGCGTGGAGAGATAGTCGGGATCGACTTCCAACTCGTGCGCTTTCCTGAGCGTCGTCGTGGCCCCGGTCGCTGGATCGAAGAGGATCAGCGCCGATGGGCGATCCGCCGCGCCGACCCGGAGGAGCACCTTGCCTTCTTCGCCTTCTTTTGAGGCGTGTGGGCTGCCGATGTTAGTGTAGGGCAGATCGATGGGCGTCAGCTCGCGGCTCTTGAGATCGAGCCGGGCTAAGCGCCAGATGCCCTGCTGCGTGTAGGTGCAGATGATCTCCGTGGCGCTCAGATAGTCGTAGGTCGTCATCCCGAAGATCCACTGCGGCAGGCCGAACTCCGCCTCCATCTCGACGAGACCTTCGGCGTGATCATCCTGCCAGCGGTAGAGATTCCACCACCCGCTGCGATCCGACACGAAGGTGATGGCGCCATCGGGCGCCCAGGAGGGCTGGAAGATGGACTCGCGCTCCCCGCCGGCGATGTGGCGCGCGTCCGCGATGCTGCCATCATCCTGGATTGTGCCGATCCACAGCTCCGTGCCATCCCACGGCATATTGGGATGATGCCACGTGAGCCACAACAGCCGTTCTCCATCCGGGCTGATGCGCGGTGTGGCGTAGAAGTCGTTGCCGGCGACGAGCACCTGCTGTTCGTCCGCGTCGGCGCTGCTGCCGTCGAATGGAATGGCTGCGATGGTGTTGATAGCCTCGCCGCCGCCGCGATGATCCTCGCGCACGCAGATGATGCGCTGGCGGCGATGATCGACGACGCCATCGGCGTAGCGCAACTTCGCCTCGCTCTCCGGCGTGATCGGGGTAGGAGTCTCGCCGGGCGTCACACGATAGAGCCGCTGATCGGCGAAGTTGGTGAAATACACGACGCCGTCATCCACCAGAAACGACCCGCCGCCGTATTCGTGGACGCGCGTCCGCGCGTTGAAGGGCGGCGGATTGACGTCCGTCGTTTCGCCATCGGACGTGCGCTTCACAATGACGTACCGGCCTTGTTCCTGCGGGCGGCCTTCCATCCAGTAGATGTCCTGGCCGTCGAAAATCCCGGCGCCCAGACGGATGGCCTTGGAGACGAGCATATCAGAGGTGATGGGCGACTTCCACGCACCGTAGGGGGCTTGTTTACTCATAGGTTACCTTTCTCCTTGTCGGATTATATTCTGAGGAATGGTTGTTTTTAGTTTACACTGTAGTCGGCGTTATGTCTATCGAGATTTATCACTTGTAACGTGGACACTCTTTTACCTCCGTGGGGCGGTGCGTTTACGGGAGTGATAAAGAAAAACCGCCGACCTTTTCAAGTCGGCGGTTCTAATTTCTGGTAAAATCGGCTTTTTACTCAGCCGATTCTTCTTCGTCGTCCTCTTCTTCCTCTTCCTCAGCGGCCTCTTC
>CAYXVS010000054.1:8033-15008 GCA_964468735.1 uncultured Anaerolineales bacterium
CCTCTTCTTCGGTCTCTTCAACGGCTTCCGCTTCGGGAATTTCTTCCGTCTCTGCCTCTGGCGCCGCTTCTTCCTCTTCCTCAGCGGCCTCTTCGCTCTTGTCCTCCGCTTCATCCGAGGATTCTTCTTCCGGTTCCTCTTCTTCTTCAGGCTCAGGTTCCGGTGCTTCTTCGGGCGCTGCCTCTTCTTCTAGTTCTTCGACGGCAACTTCTTCCGCTGCCTCCGCTTCTTCGATGGCCTCGGCTACCTGTTTTTCAGCCTCTTCAACAGCTTCCACCTCTGCCTCTGGTATTTCTTCTTCTGGCTCTTTGGTTTCTTCGATGGCCTCGGCTGCCTCTTCTTCGGCCTCTTCAACGGCTTCCGCTTCGGGGGGTTCTTCCGTCTTTGCCTCTGGCGCTGCTTCTTCCTCTTCTGCTTCTGGCTCCTCAGCCTCTTCCTCCAGATCAAATTCGGCGGCAGCTTGCTCAGCGGCCCAATCTTCCCACTCCTTGCGGCGAACTTGTCGGACGCTCAGGCCGATGCGGCGGCGATCCGCCTCCACGCGAATGACCTTCACCAAAATGGTCTGGCCGGATTCGAGTTCCTGGCGCTGCGCCATATCCTGCAGCTCCGAGTTGTGCAGCAAGCCTTCGACGCCGGGTTCGAGTTCGATAAAGACGCCAAAATCGACGACCTGGCTGACTTTGCCCTCGACTAACATGCCCTCGTGATAATTCTCCGGGACGGATTCCCAGGGATCGGGCTTGAGCGCTTTGATGCTCAACGCGATGCGCTCGCGCTCGCGGTCGACGTTCAGCACCTTGACCTTGACGCGCTGACCGCGCCGATAAATTTCGCCGGGATTCTCGATGCGTCCCCAAGAAAGCTCGGAGATATGCACCAGCCCATCCAAGCCGCCTAAGTTGACGAATAAGCCAAAATCGGTGATTTGGCTGATGCGCCCCTTGCGAACTTGGCCGGCCTCCAGCTCCTCCAGCAGATCTTCGCGGCGGGCGGCGCGCCATTCTTTAGCGGCAGCGCGCTGCGAAAGGATCAAGCGGCGGCGCTGACGGTTGACTTCGATCACTTTGAGCAGCAGTTCCTCACCAATCATCCCGCGCAGCCGGCGATAGCGCTCGGCCGCTTGGCGGATGTTGGAGAAGCCGATCAATTGGGACATCGGGATAAAGCCCCGGATGCGCCCAAAATCGATGGTCAAGCCGCCGCGATTGGAGCCGGTGATGGTCGCTTCGTAGACCTCTTGGCTCTCTAACAGCTTCTCGGCCTTGATCCAATCCTGGTGCTCTAAGGCTTGAGCGATCGATAACTCAACGTTGCCGTTGGCGTCGCTCGGTCGGGTGACCATCACGTGGACGGTGTCGCCTTCCGAGAACTCTTGGTCTTCAAGCTCATCTAGATCATCGTCCGGGACGAAACCATCGCGCTTAGCGCCGATATCCACCACCAGCCCATCTTTCTTGACGGCCAGAACGGTTCCCTCTCGTACTTCCCCGCGTTTAGCTTCGCTGTCCGCCAGGGTTTCCTCTAATGCCTCCTCCCAATTCTCCATTGAATCGGTCTCAGGGTTAGCCTTTTTTTCTTCCACGTCCAACTCCTCTTCCATATAAGATTGCAAGTTTATAAACACCTACATATTTCGTAGGTGCCATAAAGACTATGATATTCTATCATGCCCAAAGATAATGTCAAACCTCAAAAAAATTAATCGACGGTTGTTCTGTTGCGGGGGCATCCAGGTGCACTTGTTAGCCAATCCCCACGATGGACTCCCCACCATCCACGGGGATGACCGCGCCGGAGATCCACGTCAGGCGCGGGTTGGCTAAGGTGACGAGGGCTTGCGCCACGTCCTTCGGCGTGGTGAGGCGGCCGGCGGGGTGGTGCTCGCGGACGGTCGCGATGATTTTCTCGTGGCCGGGGATGGCGCGCAGGGCGGGGGTGTCCGTCACGCCGGGCAGCAGGCAGTTGACGGCGATGCCGCGCGGTCCCAGCTCCAGGGCCAGTTGGCGGGCGTGGCTCTCTAAGGCCGCTTTCGCTGCCGAGACCGCGCCGTAGTTCGTGGAGGCGCGCTGCGATCCAATGCTCGACAGCGCGTAGATGCGGCTGCCGCGCGCCAGCAACGCGGCCCGGACGAGGTCTTGCGTCCAGTAGACGAGGCTGTGGGCCATCACCCGCAGGGTCATCTCCATCTGGGATTCGGTGGTCGCTGCGCCGGGGTCTTCGGTATCGTCGGTGTCGTTGATAAAGGGGCGCAGGCTGCCGAAGGCCAAGGTGTGGACCATCAGGTGCAGCGGTGTATCGCCCAGATCGTCCTTGATCTTGCGGATGACGCGGGCGCGCCGGCGCGCATCCGCTGCGTTGGTGTTGAAAAACTCGGCGCGCCGCCCCGCCGCTTCGATATCGGCAATGACGGCCTGTGCCCGGTCCAGCGTGCTGCGGGGATCCAAGTGCACGCCGACGATGTGCATCCCGGCGCGGGCCAGCGCGCGCGCCGTCGCTGCTCCAAAGCCGCTGGATGCGCCTAAGATGAGCGCCCAGCGCCCGTCCAGCAATGCGTTAGGTCGGTCTGCCTGTTCTGTCATCGTTGTCGTCTCCTTGTTGCGATTGCAGAATGAAGAATGAAGAATGGAGGTATCCATTTAGTTTATAAGTAGATCAAGGTGCAACGCACTTGGACTTAAGTGACCGTTACTCCTGATGCAATATATGTTTGGTAATAAGCTCAAAAGTGCGTTGCACCTCACAAAAAAACTCGGCGCGCCGCCCCGCCGCTTCGATATCGGCGATGACGGCCTGTGCCCGGTCCAGCGTGCTGCGGGGATCCAAGTGCACGCCGACGATGTGCATCCCGGCGCGGGCCAGCGCGCGCGCCGTCGCTGCTCCAAAGCCGCTGGATGCGCCTAAGATGAGCGCCCAGCGCCCGTCCAGCAATGCGTTAGGTCGGTCTGCCTGTTCTGTCATCGTTGTCGTCTCCTTGTTGCGATTGCAGAATGAAGAATGAAGAATGGAGGTATCCATTTAGTTTATAAGTAGATCAAGGTGCAACGCACTTGGACTTAAGTGACCGTTACTCCTGATGCAATATATGTTTGGTAATAAGCTCAAAAGTGCGTTGCACCTCACAAACTAAATTATTGCGAATGGAGAACGGAGATGGAAAGCGACATCTGCTTTTATCCGCTTAATCTGCTGATTGATTGCAAAGGCGCAGAGGAGGCTGCTCGTCCCCTGCGCCTTTGTACGTCATTGACTGCACGTCGCGGCTGATTATCCGAACTTATACGCTACGCCAAATCCGCCGCGCGGCAGTTCCCAACCGATGTTGCGGTAGGGGCATCCGACGCGACAACTGCCGCATTCCACGCAGCTCTGATGGGCTACCTGGATGCGGCCATCGTGGCCCAGTTTGTAGACGCCGACGGGACAGAAGGTCAAGCACGGTTTGTCCTCACATCGGGCGCAGACATCGTGATCCTTGATCCAGAGATGTGCTTTTTCCTCGTCGATGAAGTACTTGAGCGTCATCAACAGGTCATCGACGTAGACATCCGGCAGGCTCTCTTGTAGATCCTGGGGCAGCTTTTGTGCTTCAAATGCGTCGCCGTATTTCATTCCCATGTTAGTACCTCACAATCCCATTACCGAGCGGGTCATCGAAATCATATCGCCAGCCGCTTTGAACAGCGGGCGGCGATGCGTCAGCGCGCCGAAGATATTCATGAAGAGTTCGCGCTTGGGTTTTCCGTAGGCGCTGAAGAATTGGCCCAGGGCGTCGTTGAGGAAATTGGGATACACCTCCATGAATTCGGGGTGGGTCTCCAAGAAGTGGGCGAAGTTGCGATATTGTTTGAGGTCCTGGAGGATGAAGCCTTCGCGCAAGCGGGCCTCGTAGGCCGAGAGTGTCTGGGCGGAGAAGTCGCCGCGCTCGTGCGCATCGATGGCCGTCTCGGCGGCTAACTTCCCGGCGATGATGGCCATGTTCGTGCCTTCCCAGTGGAGCGCATTGACCATCGCGGCCGCGTCCCCAGCGACCATCGCGCCGCCGGTGTAGAGCTGGGGCATATCGCGATAGCCGCCCTCGGGGATCAGGTGGGCGCCATACTCCATCAACTGCCCGTCTTTGACCAACGGGGCGATAACCGGATGCTTCAAGTAGTGCTGCAAGATGTCATAGGGGCGCAGGCGATACTCGGCCAGCTTATCTAACATCATGCCCAGGCCGACGGAGACACTCTTCTTGTTGGTGTAGATGAAGCCCATGCCGGGCAGCCCCAGCGAGACGTCGCCCAGCACGGAGACCGCAAGGCCGTGATCGTTGTCCGGTAGCCCGAAGCGCGCGTTGATCGTCTCGGCCGGCAGCGAGATGACCTGCTTGAAGGCCAAGGCGAGGTGCGCCGGCTCGAGGTCGTGATCGATGAGGCCTAATTTTTGGGTGAGAAGGTTGTTCACGCCCTCGCAGATGATCACGATGGGCGCGTAGATGTCGCCCTGAGGGCGATCGGTCTGCACGCCGATGACCTGGCCGTCCGGGTCGCGGATAAAATCGACCACGGTAGTCTTGGGGATGAGGAACGCGCCGACATCCTGGGCCTGCTCCGCCCACCAGGGGTCGAATTCGGCCCGCAGGGTGACGTACGCATCGGCCGGCTTCACATCTAATCTGCCGCCCTGCACCGTGGCGCGGGTCAGCCCATCCTCGGAGAGGAACCAGAACCCGGCTTCTGTCACCGGACGGTGGAAGGGAGGACGGCGCTCCATAAAGTCGGGGAGCACCTCCGCAATCGCGTGCGTGTAGATCGCGCCGCCGAAGTAGTTCTTGCCGCCCGGCTTCTGCCCGCGCTCCACCAGCGCGACGTTCAGGCCCTCGCGGGCCAGCACCATCGCCGCTGCGGAACCGGCCAGCCCGGCGCCGACTACGATAGCGTCGAAGCGAATCTGTTCTGCGTTGTTCATACTAAGTTCTCCTTCTCATGCTGCTTCTGCGCCCGGACCTGCGCGATCATCTCCGGGATAACTTCATAGAGATCGCCCACGATGCCCACATCCGCAACCTCAAAGATGGGGGCGTGGGGGTCGTTGTTGATGGCCACGATGAAATCGGAGTTCTGCATTCCCACCTTGTGCTGCAACGCGCCGGAGATTCCGGCGGCGATGTAGAGCTTGGGACGCACGGTCCGGCCCGATTGCCCGACCTGATGGGCGTAGCCGATCCAGCCCGCGTCGACGCAGGGGCGAGAGGCGCCGACGACGCCGCCCAATTCATCCGCCAGTTTCTTGATCAGCCCGAAGCCCTCCGGCGTGCCCATGCCGCGTCCGCCGGCGACGATCACGTCGGCGTATTCGATGTCCACGCTTTCGCCCTTGGCGTGGATGAAGTCCAAGATGCACGCCTGGACGGCCTCGTCGTCGATGCAAATATCTTCGTAGATGATCTCGCCCTCGCGATCCGCTTCGTATTCCGGCATCGGGAAGACGCGCGGGCGCACGCTGGACATCTGCGGTTGGTGTTTGCGGCAGATAATCGTCGCCATAATATTCCCGCCGAACGCCGGGCGGGTGGCCAACAGCAGCTTTTTCTTGGCGCCCTTGACCTCGCCCATCTCAAGTTTGGTGCAGTCGGCGGTGAGGCCAGTGCCCAGGGAGGTGGCAACCGCGCCGGCGAGGTCGCGACCCAACGTCGTCGCGCCCATCAAGAAGACCTCCGGCTCATACTTGCGCGCCACCGAGGCGATGTTTTTGTAGTAGGGGCAGTTGCGGTAGTGTTCCAGCAGCGGCGAATCTAAGACGTAGACCGTGTCAGCGCCGTAGTTGAGCGCTTCCTTGGCGATGTGCTCGATGTCTTGGCCAAGCAGCACGCCTTCAACCACGATTTCGTCCTCCGTGCCCTTGGTCTCGTCCGCGATCTGCGAGGCCAAATCACGCGCCACGCCGATCAATTCCCAGGAGACGGGATGAACGTTCCCTTGTTCCTGCTCGATGAAGCCCCAAAATCGTCGCTTTGTCATTGGGCGCCTCCTAAGATCTGCTTCAGAACCCCCGCCTCTTTGGCCTTCGTCAGCGTCGTCGCGACGGCGGCCTCGGCGCCGACCTCGCGGCAGTTGATCTTCTCGCCAGCTTCGGGCAAGGGCGGCGTGCCCATCCGGTAGACGATGGTGGGCGAGCCGCGCACGCCGACTTCGTCGCGCTCGAACTCGACCGGACCCTCTTCTAACGTCCACATCTCCGCGTCGTATTTCAGGGAGCGGATGAGATCGGGCAGCGGCGCGAAGGGCACCTCGGCGATCTCTTTCTCGCAGGTGATGAGCGCCGGCAGTGGCAGCTCGATCACCTCCGTCCAGCGCTCAGTGCGCCGCTCGACGATGGTGTGACGCTTGTCGAGATCGATCTCGCGGATCTTGACGGCGTAGGTGACGATGGGCATATCCAACCGGACGGCCACACCCGGCCCGACCTGGGCCGTGTCGCCGTCGATGGCCTGCTTGCCGAAGAAGATCAAATCGATGGGATCTTCCTCGTGGATGGCCTGGATCACGCTCGCTAAGGTGTAGGACGTCGCTAACGTATCCGCGCCCGCAAATTTGCGATCCGTCACCAGCACGCCGCGATCGGCGCCCATCTCAACTCCCTCGCGAATGGTCTTCTGGAAGGACGGCGGCCCCATCGAGACGATGGTGACCTTCCCGCCCAGCTTGCGCTTCCATTCGACGGCCGAGGCCAGCGCGTGGGCATCGTAGGGATTCATAATCGCCGGTACGCCCTCCCGCACCAAATTCCCCGTCTCCGGGTCGATGCGGATGTTGGTCGTGTCCGGCACCTGTTTCACTGCAACCAGCGCGTGGAACAAATGACACCTCCTTGTATGATAACGCAATTAAAATCTCGCTGCTGAACTCTTAATGCTTAATCTCAGTTCTTAATCCTTGATGCTTAGTAATTCACAAATAGCCCAACTCGTGGGCCTGATATCGCAGTTCG